>QCUZ01000023.1:0-16787 GCA_003210555.1 Synechococcus sp. AG-683-A03
TAGATAGTGCTGATCTGCAGTTTCAGCATTGGAAACGGCTGGCGACGCGAATCCGTGAGGCGTTCTCCGAGTCCCCTGAGCTGACGGGAGTCGTCATCACCCACGGCACCAACACCTTGGAAGAAACGGCCTGGTTGTTGGAGCTTCTGATTGATGATCCCCGGCCAGTGGTGTTGGTAGGAGCGATGCGTCCGGCCACAGCCCTCAGTGCTGATGGTCCGCTGAATCTCTTTCAAGCCGTGCAAGTGGCAGGGAGTTCTCAGGCCCGTGGGCATGGGGTGCTTGTGGTGATGGATGGCCAGATCCATGCAGCCAGGGCGGTCACCAAGGTGGCAACCCAGGGTGTCGGTGCATTCCAAAGTCCAGATCTGGGTCCCCTTGGCTGGGTGGATGACAGCGGAGTGCACTTGCCCGTGGCATCCGGGGCCCGATCCGTTCCGTTCGCCACGCTTGTCTTGCCAGCCCAATGGCCCGAAGTGGCCATCCTTTACGGCTGTGTGAATCCGTCTTCGGCGCTGGTGTCGGCTCTCTTGCGGGCAGGCGTTAACGGGTTGGTCTGGACTGGCACAGGGGCAGGTCAGTTGTCTGTGGGGGAGCTTGAGGCCATCAAAACCTGGTCTGGTGTGTTGCCCCTGATGTTGCGGTCGAGTCGTTGCGGTAGTGGCCCTGTCCATCCGTCTGAGCTTCAGGATGAGCTGGGGTTGTTGCCGGCAGGAACGCTCAACCCTCAGAAGGCAAGGATTCTTCTCCTCTTGGCCTTAATTGCTGGGATGGAACGCGCCGAGCTATCAGCGCTGTTGGCTTCGATCGCGATCAACGCATGACATCGATCACGGTGTTGTCACCGAGGTTTCCAGGCAAGTTGAGGTTTGGCCCCACTTTGCGCACTTCAGTACCGGACATCGCATCCAAAAAAGGCTGCACATCGCTGAGGTCACAACCTGACGGGGCTTCACCATTCACGTACTGAACAGGAATCACCCTGCGGGGATTGAGTGCGCGCACCACTGCGGCAGCCTCCTCTCCGTTGTAAACCTTGCCACCGCCGCCGACGCCGATGATTAAGACGTCAGGGCGACCGAGAAGCACTTTGTCTTCACCGCTGAGTGTGGCGGCGGTGCCTCCGAGATGGGCAAAGTTGAGACCTGCTTGTTGCCAGCGCCACACCGTGGCTTGGCCAAAACGACGGCCTCCAACTCGGTCATGGGGAGCGGCGAACCCTTCGATATTGAGGCCTCCGACGCGATAAGAGCCTGGTTTGGCCAAATAGGTGCCACCACCGATGCGTGCCCCTTCATCGGGTAATTCCGAACTGGCAAGGATCACCGTTGCGTTTACACGGGGCTCAGCGAGTCCTTTGGCGCAGCCCACGGCACGAAACGGATTGACCATCACGGATTGGCCACCTCCGCGGATGAGTAAGGCGCTATGGCCGTAATTGGTCACGGTGACGCCTGCGGCCCGAACGGGAGCAACCGTTCCGACCACCAGGAGTGCCGAACCACTCACAACAATGCGGAAAAGACTCTGAACCCGTTCGTGGACCGACATTGTTGATCGTCTTCTTGCCCAGGAAGCTAGCAGTGATGTCACTGGGGTTCTGCTTGACGCAGGAAGTTGGCCAGCAGCTGGTGCCCTGCTTCTGTGAGCACGCTTTCAGGATGGAACTGCACACCCTGAAGATGGGGGTAGTCGCGATGGCGCAGCCCCATGATCGTTCCATCCTCTAGCCAGGCAGTGACTTCAAGGCAGTTCGGAAGGGTGTCTCGTTCAGCAATCAAGCTGTGATAACGGGTTGCGGTAAGGGGTTGGGGAAGCCCGGCGAAGACGCCTTCCCCGCGATGCTGCACAGGAGATGTTTTCCCATGCATCAGTTCACTGGCTCTTACAACTCGCCCGCCATAGGCCTGCGCGAGCGACTGATGCCCAAGGCACACACCAAGGGTTGGGATGGTGGGTGAAAGTTGGCGTAGGACCTCTAAGCAAACACCGGCTTGATCTGGATCGCCGGGACCAGGTGAAAGCAAAATGGCGGAGGGATTGAGGTCGCGAATCTCCTCAAGACTGAGGGCGTCGTTGCGCTCGACGCGACAATCGCTTGCAACCGGAAACTGGCTGGCAAGTTCCCCTAGGTATTGCACAAGGTTGAACGTAAAACTGTCGTAGTTATCGATAACCAGGAGCATGGTCAGAGGCCCAGGCGCAGGATCAAGGGTGGAAGGAGAAGAAGGAGCGCAATCAGCATTGAGCTGATCGCTGAGACAAGAACAGCAGCAGCAGCACAATCCTTCGCAATTCTGGCTAACGGGTGGAACCGCCTGCCGATTGCCAGGTCCACCGCAGCCTCAATGGCCGTATTGAGGAGCTCCAGCACCAATACGACAGCCACCGTGAGCACCAATATCGCCAGCTGAATCGCGGGAAGTTGGAGCCAAATCCCCATCCCTAAAACCAGAGCTCCCGTACAAACGTGGATGCGGAAGTTCCTTTGGCTCACAAAGCCGTAGCCCAGACCTTGGGCTGCGTAGCGGAAGCTGGAGGGGAGATCCCCCGCGATCCGCCAGGCCCCGCGTTTCGCTGCACGATGGGCTCGTTGGGTGCTGCGCTGGCTGATCTCCTCAGACACCGGTGCTCCGTCTTCAGGGTTCAGCAGTGACTTCATCTGCTGATTCACAGTTGATCTCACCACGGGAACGAACGTTACCCCCCATGCCAAGCAGATGCTCCTGTTTCTGCAGCATTGCAGCGAGGGAGTCTTCATCGGGATGATCCCAGCCCAGCAAGTGCAGAAGCCCGTGACTGACCAACCAGCGCAGTTCCCATTCCAGGCCATGCGCCTGCTCCAGTGCTTGTCGACGGGCGGTGGGCACCGACACGACGATGTCTCCTAGCTCAAGCTCCTGGCAGGCACCCATTGGCATTTCACTCTCTAGAGCAGCGAAGGAGAGCACGTCAGTTGCCGTGGGTTTCTGGCGCCAGCGCTTGTTGAGTTCGGCGATGCTGGTGTCATCAAGCATCGATACCCCCAGGCTCACCGAATCGCAAGCCCTCACGACTTCGGGGCATTGGTTGTTGAGGTCCTGACGAAGAGCTTCGATCCAAGCCTTCAACTCACACTCCCAGTCGCTGGCTTGTTGCAGCCTGGAGCGTGTGCCTTCCCCATCCGCTGCATCGATCAGATCAGCGGCTGCAGGGCTGAAGGCCAAATCAAGCGTGATCATTGCGGGAGTGTTGGCCGCCCCAACCAGGCCACCACAAGAATGAAACCAATGAAGCCTGCAGCGGTCAGGCCGAAATGGAAAAGGCTCTGCCCGCCTTTGCGCACCATGTTGCGCATGGCCAATTTCACGAAACTCGGAGGTGGTGTCCCCTTGTCGTCGCTTTGGGAGGTGGAGGGCGTGCTGTTGTTTTCGGGAGCCTGAGTCATGTGTCGTCGTCGCTGCCTGGGCGGTCCACACCTTGGCGCAATAACGCTTGGATGAAGGGGTTGAGGTCTCCATCCATCACGCCTTGCACATCTGTGGTCTCCTCTTGAGTGCGCAGGTCTTTCACCATTTGATAGGGGTGAAAGACGTAGTTGCGGATCTGATTCCCCCAAGCTGCTTCAACGATGTCGCCGCGAATGTCGGCAATTTCTGCTGCACGCTGCTCCTGGGCAATCACCAGCAATTTCGCCTTGAGAAGGGCCATGGCCTTCTCCTTGTTCTGCAGCTGAGAGCGCTCCTGGGTGCAGCGCACCGCCAGGCCGGTGGGCACGTGGAGGATGCGAACGGCCGTTTCCACTTTGTTCACGTTTTGTCCACCAGCCCCGCCGGAGCGGGAGGTCGTGACCTCGAGATCTTTTTCCGGAATATCGAGCTCAACTTCCTCATCCAGCTTGGGCATCACCTCCACCCCCGCGAAGCTCGTTTGCCGTTTGTCATTGGCATTGAATGGCGAGATCCGCACCAGTCGATGGGTGCCCTTTTCGTTGCGCAAGTAGCCGTAGGCGTAGCGCCCTTCGATCTCAATGGTGGTGCTTTTGATGCCCGCTTCCTCTCCCTCCGACAGCTCATTCACGCTCACGCGCATCCCTTGGTCTTCGGCCCAGCGGGTGTACATGCGCAACAGCATCTGGGCCCAGTCCTGGGCATCGGTGCCGCCGGCACCCGCGTTAATGCTTAAGACCGCACCTTCTTTGTCGTATTCACCACTGAGAAGACGTTCCAACTCCCAACGATCCAGAGCTTGTCGCAGCTGGTTGAGTCCCTGCTGAGCCTCACTAAGGAGGTCATCGTCAGGCTCTAAGTCATAGAGCTCAAGGGTGGCTTGACCATCGTCGATCGCTCCACGCCAATCCACAAGTTGCTGGAGCTGTGCCTTGACTTCATCAAGGCGACGCATCTGCTTCTGGGCGTTTTGCTGATCATTCCAAAAGTCTGGTTGAGCGGCAAGTTGCTCGAGATCCTGCTGCCTGGCGTTCAGTGCAGGTACGTCAAAGACAGTCCTGGGCATGGCCCAGGCGGTCAGTGAGCTCGGAGAGATCGCGTTTGAAGTCTGTGAGATCCAGCAATGGTGCGAGGGAGTCTTCGGATCTCGACGCTATCAGCGCGGTCGTCCTGCATAAGATTCAGCCTTCGTATGCGGCAGTTCGATGGCCAAGGTTGAGATCTACACCTGGAGCACCTGTCCGTTTTGCGTACGCGCCAAGGGTTTGCTGGACCGCAAGGGGGTGGCTTATTCCGAAATCTCGGTGGATGGGGATGAGCCTGGACGTGATGCGATGGCGGCTCGAGGCAACGGCAAACGCAGCGTTCCTCAGATCTTTATCGATGATCAACACGTAGGGGGCTGCGACGAACTGCATGGCCTGGAGCGGGCGGGGAAACTGGATGCCCTGCTCGCCGGTCAGGCCTGAATCGGTGTCAGCCATGCGCCACCTTTTTGTATTGGATCCCCTGGATCGGATCAACCCTGCAAAAGATTCCACAGCCGCCTTGATGCAGGCAGCCCAACGCGCCGGCCATGAGGTCTGGGCGGCTACGCCTGCGGATTTGATTGCTTTGGGTGATGAGCCCCTAGCTGTTGCAGTGCCAGTGCAGCCCGATCCTTGGGTTGAGATCGGCGAACCAGAACGCTGTCCGCTCAATCGCTTTGGAGCGATCTGGATGCGAAAAGATCCTCCCGTTGATGAGGCCTATCTCTACGCAACCCATCTGCTTGATGTGGCCGAGCGAGCGGGGGCCTTGGTGCTGAACCGTCCGGCATCGCTGCGGAGTTGGAATGAAAAGCTGGGTGCCCTGCGCTTCAGCCGCTGGATGGCTCCGACCTTAGTGTCGGGCCGTATTTCGGAGCTGTCCGCCTTTGCGCTTGAACAAGAGGAAGTGGTCCTGAAGCCCCTCGGTGGCCGGGCTGGTTTAGGTGTTGTGCGCGTCTCAGCATCAGCGCCAGGACTTGGGGCGTTGCTCGAACTGGTCACGGAACAGGGCTCGCTTCCGGTGATGGCGCAACGCTTTTTGCCAGCCGTGACCGATGGCGATAAACGGATCCTGTTGGTAGACGGAGAACCACTGGGAGCCGTGAACCGCAAGCCCAAAGAGGGGGAGTTTCGAAGCAACCTGGCCGTTGGGGGATTTCCTGAGGCCACGGAGCTCACGGACCGTGAACGCTTGATTTGTGAGGCCTTGGCTCCGGCCTTGCGTTCTGAAGGGTTGTTCTTTGTGGGGATCGATGTGATTGGCGGGATGCTGAGTGAAATCAACGTGACCAGTCCAACGGGGATTCGCGAGGTGGAGCGTCTGATGCATGTGCCCTTGGCCGACATGGTGATTGCGCGCCTGACCGCTTCTTCGCCCTGACCTCAGATGGAAGATGCTCTCAAGCCGTCATCGACGGAGTGGAGTCTGCGTTCGCTCCCGACTCCCTGAGTGAAGATCAAGCTGGTCGGCGAGGACGGCCAGCTTTTGGCTGACCTCTTGTAGTTCCCGCTCCGCAATCGATCCCCGCACAAGACCAGCTCCAGCGGTGAGGTCAAGTTGGTTGCCGCGCAGGTGTCCGCAGCGGATGGCAACGCGCAATTCCGCATCACCGGCCTTGTCGATCCAACCGATGGGCGCTGCATAGCCACCGCGCTCGAAGGGTTCAAGTGTTTGCAGCCAATGCATGGCCTCTCTCCTTGGTAGGCCTGCCACCGCTGGTGTTGGATGAAGCGCAGCCGCTAAGGTAAGGGCTTGATGCCCTGCAGCATCGGCACTGATCGGGGTGTGCAGATGGATCAGATGGCCATGGCGTGACAGTTGGGGGCGCCGAGGGCTTTGCGGTTGCAGTCCTTCCTCGCGAAGGCTTTCGCTGATTGCCTTCACCACGAGCTCATGTTCGTGGCGGTCCTTGCCCGATTGCATCAGGGTGTCGCCGCCTTCGCCTCGACCAGCAGTGCCGGCTAGGGCATCGCTGCGCAGCCGTCCGCTTCGCAGGGAGAGCAGCCGCTCTGGCGAGGCTCCAAAAAAAGCATCGTTGAGTCCTCTTTGCCATAGGAAGCGGCAGCTCCCGGTTTGCTGATGCCGCAGCCTCTCCAACAGGGGTAAGGGGGAAAGAGGCGTGGTGAGTTCAATCGACTGACGCACGGCCAGCACCAGCTTGTGTAGTGCGCCGTCATTGACCAACGCCAACCCTTGCTCAAGTGCTGGTTGATAGCGCTCTTGCCAGCAGCCCACGGGGGTGCCCAGGATTGTTGGATCGTCTGGCTCCTCTTGAGGCGACGTGGTGTTGAGCGCTTCGGCCATCTGCCACAGCGCTTCCACGAGGACACGCACATCGGATTCATCGGATGCATGGCCATGCATCCGCAACCAGCTTTGTGGACCATGTCTGCTGAGTTGCCAGCGGGGGAGAAGCGCTTGCAGGCAGGGGACTGTGTCCAGGCTGCCCTGCTGTTCCCGGTTCTGCTCGAAAAAACTAAAGGCGAGCAAAACCCGGGAGCGGGCCTGGCACGGCGCCTCAGGGCTGGCATCGATCAGGCGTTGCAGGGTGGTGTCGCTGAAGCGTTGGGCCAGCTCAAATCGCCGCGGACCCGCTAGATCAAGGTGTTGGGCTTGACCAGCTGCAGCGAGGCAGAGGCCTGGAGCGCTGTCCCACAGGAACCGGAAAGAACTCTCTCCCGCTAGGCATGGCAATTGCTTGAGTGGATCCTGAGGGGGAACCTGCAGGGCGATGCTGAAGGTGCCCTCCTCCACTTGGCGCTGATGCCAGGCGCGCTGAGCGGTATCGAGCAGCGTGCCGAAACCCTGAGCAGCCGTTGGTTGTTGAAGTGCGGCTGTCATGGCTCGGCGAATGAGTGCAGCGTCCTGCTCAAATGTATGAGCCACATCGCAGTGTGTCTGGATCCTGCCCATGTCAGATCCCCATGCTGTCGCAACCCGTTACTCCATGTCCGATCGCCGACGCCTTTGGAAGGCCGCCATTAAGTGGCGGATGTATTCGGTTGCTGTGATGCCCGTGCTGTTGGCGGCAGGTTGGCGCCTGGGGGCCCAGGAGTCGGTGCGTTGGTCCCAGTTCTTGGGGTTTTTGTTGGCAGCGGTGCTGCTGCTTCTTTGGGAAAACCTCAGCAATGATCTGTTTGATGCCGACACCGGTGTGGATGTTGTTGGCAAGCCCCATTCGATCGTGGCGCTCGTAGGCCAGCGAAGACCTGTGCGGCGTTGGGCCTGTCTGGCGTTGATCCTTGGCTTAGGCCTGATGCTGATGCTTGCTCTGCGCAGTTCGTTCGTGGTGCTCCCGCTTGTGCTTGTGAGCTGTGGACTCGGATACTTGTATCAGGGTCCACCCTTTCGCTTGGCCTATCGGGGATGGGGGGAGCCGATTTGTTGGTTGGCTTTTGGCCCCTTTGCGACGGCCGCTGCTCTGCTGGTGCTGGCTCCTGCTGATCAAGCAGCAGTGCCTTGGAAGCTCGCGCTGATGCTGGGTTCAGGTCCGGCTTTGGCCACGTCTCTGGTGTTGTTCTGTTCCCATTTCCATCAGGTGGATGAGGACGCGGCCCACGGCAAATACTCCCCAGTGGTGCGCTTGGGTACGGCCAAAGCGGCCAGCATGATTCCTTGGTTTGTCGCCGGCACCCTCGCGCTCGAATGGGTGCCAGTCCTTCACGGTGATTGGCCGCTTACGGCCCTGTTCAGCGCGATTGGCCTACCCGCTGCAGCAGCGCTGATTCGTTTGCTCCGTGATCACCATGCCGAACCGGATCGAATCGCTGGCAGCAAATTTTTGGCGCTCCGTTTTCAGGCTTTAAACGGTCTTGGCTTAAGTGCGGGCCTAGCGCTGGGCCCACTTCTGAGTTGAAATGCATGGAGCTGCAGTTGCAGATCAAGCCCTATGGGTTCCAGCTCAGCCGGCCCTTGCTCACGGCCGCCGGTGTGTTGCAGGACCGTCGGGGGTGGTTGTTGCGCTTGGAGGATTCGGCCGGTCGTTTGGGATGGGGTGAGGTGTCACCGCTGGATATGGAGCAGCGAGAGGTCTGCCAAGACGCCTTGGTGAAGATGACCCGGCCAGGCGTGGTCTGGACTGCCAGCAGCCTTGAGCGCTGGCTGGCAATTGCTCCTGCTGCATGGGCTTTCGCTATTGGTGCCGCTTTGGCTGAGCTGGATGGTGAGCTGGGGAGTGCCACTTGTGGGGGATGGCTGCCGGCGCCAACGTCAGCGTTCTTGTTGCCGGCAGGCGATGCGATGCGAGATGCACTGGATCGCCTGCTCTCCTCTGTGGACCTCAACCTGCCGTTCGCGCTGAAGTGGAAGGTGGCGGTCTGCGACCCCGATGAGGAGTTGGGCTTGCTGCAGGGTCTACTGGACAGGCTTCCGTCTTCCGCCCGATTGCGGCTCGATGCCAATGGCGGCTGGGACAGGCTTCAAGCTTGGCGATGGGTGGAGCAGCTGCGCGGGGATTCACGGCTGGAGTGGTTCGAGCAACCGCTTGCCGCTGATGATTGGGAGGGCCTTGAGGAGATCGCTGCTGTGGTGCCTGTCGCTTTGGATGAGTCCTTGCAGGTGCATCCCACCTGGCGCGATCAGTGGGAGGGCTGGCAGGTGCGTCGACCGTTGCTGGAAGGAGACCCAAGGCCTCTTCTGCGGGATTTGCTTCGGGGCAAGCCTCGCCTCATGCTGAGCACAACGTTTGAAACCGGGATCGGTGGGCGCTGGTTGGCGCACTTGGCGGCCCTCCAGGCTCAAGGGAGAACTCCGGCGGCGCCTGGGCTGGCTCCGGGATGGTGTCCAGCTGGTCCTTTGTTTAGTTCCGATCCGGCAGAGGTGTGGGCCGCGGCTGAGGTGCGCGGATGAGCGCGGGCTTCCAGGCAATGGTGCGATTGGTGGTGCAGCCTGGAGGCAGTTTGGAGACCTTCGCTGCCCTGGAGCATGCGGTGGAGGCGGGGCATTGGTTGCATTTGCAAGCGATGCAGGCTGGTGGACGTCCAGCCGACGATGAACTTTCAGTACCTGCTTGCGATTGGCCACACGAGGGTGGTGTGGTGTTGGCCAGTGGTGGCAGCCAGGGGGGGCGGAGCCTGTGCCTTCAGCCGTTTACCCATCTGGATCGCTCTGCTGCATCGTGTGGACGCTGGCTGGAGGGGATTGGCCTCAGCCCCGAGGGGTTGATGCTGCTCAATCCGCTGCCGGTCCATCACATCAGTGGCTTGATGCCCTGGTGGCGCGCTCGCCTTTGGGGCGCGCAGCACGTGCAGCTTCCTTCCCCACTCATGAAAGATCCGCCGTCCTTACGAGCGACCTGTCGGGACTTGCCTGGTTGGGGCCAGAAACCGGTAGTGGTGTCGTTGGTTCCAACACAACTCAAGCGGTTGCTGGATCACCCAGAGGGGATGGCTTGGTTGCAGCATTTGGCTGTGGTTTGGGTGGGAGGAGCCGGGCTGCCTGAACCCCTGGCGGCGCGTGCGCGCGAGTTGGGAATTCGCCTTGCTCCTTGCTATGGAGCCACGGAAACAGCTGCGATGGTGGCAGCGCAGGCGCCTGATCGCTTTCTCCAGGGGGAGTTGGGCTGCGGTGCGCCCCTCGATGATGTGGAGCTGCAACTGGACCCGGCTGGTGTGTTGAGGGTGCGGACGCATCGCTTGGCGCTGGCTCGCTGGCGGGATGGTCGTCTGGACCCGCTTGTCGATGCCGAGGGCTGGTGGTGCACAGGAGACGCTGCCGCTCTGGTTCTTTCAGGAGACGGGGCTCTATGCGTGCAGATCCAAGGCCGGATCGATGGTGCGATTCATTCTGGCGGAGAAACGGTGTTTCCTGAGCAGCTCAGCCAACGCCTCCTGAATCAAGCGCAGGAGCAGGGACTGCCATTGGAAGCGGTCCTGCTCCTGCCGACCGCCAGTGAGGAATGGGGGCAGCGTTTGGTGGCATTGGTGCGTTTCCGTTATGGCTGGATCGAGAAGGAAGGCTGGGCTTCGGTGCAAGGCTCCCTGCGCGAGATGACATCAGGTTGGTTGCCGGCTGAGCAGCCGATGCAGTGGCTTGAGTGTGCGGAGCTTGAACCCACGTTGGAGGGAAAATGGGAACGGGTCCGTTGGCAGAGCTGGTTGGAGTCGCAAGAATCAGGTCTTCTGAGCTAAGTCCATGACCGTGCTGTCGGAAACTGAAATCAGCAACAAAAAGCTGGCAGCAGGTCTGTTGGGAATATTTTTGGGCTCATTTGGAATTCACAAGTTTGTTTTGGGCTACAACAACGCCGGAATCATCATGTTGGTGGTGAGCTTGGCGGGCGGTGTGGTGACCTGTGGAGTCGCGACCGGGGTGATGTCGGTGATTGGAATGATTGAAGGCATCATCTACCTCACGAAATCCACAGACGAATTCCGCGAGATGTATCTCGAGCAGCAAAAGGCTTGGTTTTAATGGCGATGCCCCGGTCCTGGCCATCCCCGTCCACCCTCCTGCTTGCGACAGCCGCCTGCGTCAGCGGAACAGCCTTATCCATTCATGCGCATGATGGCTTTCATCCTTTGGTGATTGGGGCTTGCATGCTGCCGCTCCAGGTTGCTGGATTGGTATGGGCGGTCACTGCGGTGTCTTCGCAACGACGCTGCCGTTAGATCGGCTCGACTCTCCCGACGGTTGAAGCCTCCAGCCAGAGATCGATGGGTTCCGGTAAGGCACAACGCCTGCGACTGTCAGTCTCGATGGCTAGGTGCCGAATGAGACCACGAGCAACATCCGTATCCTCATGCTGAAAGCGGTACTTCACCTCGAAGCAGCCGGGGTTGAGCCGTTGCGGTTCGAGAAGGATCCGCAGGTCATCACCGCCATGCACTGGCCTTTGGAAATCGGCTTCGCAATGGACCACTGGTAGGGCCACGGTTGGCAGCTGACTGGTCTCTCGACAGCCAGGGAAAACGGTGGCCGCGGCGATGCCATACCGAGCCAGACTCTCTTCCCAGGCTTCGTGGCACCAGCGAAAGAGCTGATAAAAATGCATGACTCCGGCGGCATCGGTTTCCCCAAAGCGCACGTTGCGTTGAAGCTGAAGCCAGTGGTCGGTGGATGGCACGGTGATGGGGACGGTGTTGGAGAAGCGCAATGGATGGGCTTAGCCCGTTGCTGGGAAGCCTGGCGAACCAACGACTCCGAAGCCGTAGCTGAGCACCAGTCGAAGCAGCCAATACAAAGCGAAGGCTGAGGCGATGATGCTCATCGGTGCAAGAGCGAGATGCGCGGGGATGAGCCGTCGCTTGCGTAGCGCCATGAGGCTCCAGGCAAGTAAGGCTGCCGCCACGACTGGTCCAAACAGATGGAACTCCACGGCACGTTGCAAGTCACCGGTGAGAGCGGCTGAGGTCGCTCTCGTTAGGTAACACCCCGGACCGGGAATCCCTGTAAGAGCTCGAAATGGGCAGCTCCATCCAGGAACTTGTGGGTAGTGTCCTTTGAGCCACAGCACAGCGGTGAGGGCACTTGGGATCAAGAACCCTGACCGGCGAAGTTGGCGTAGAACAAGGTCCAGAGCGTTCAGCGATCGACGGATCCCATGATGACGTCGATTGAACCGAGGATCGCCATGATGTCGGCGACTTTGTGTCCCTTGAGGATGTGAGGAAGGATCTGGAGGTTGTTGCTGTCGGCTGCCCTGATCTTGAAGCGCCAGGGGGTCACATCGTTGTTGCCTTGGATGAACACGCCGATTTCGCCTTTGCCTGATTCCAGACGGGTGTACAGCTCGCCATTCGGGATCTTGAACGTAGGCGCCACTTTTTTGGCCACGTATTGATAGTCGAATCCGGCAAAGGGGCTGTCTTTGCCTTCCGCCATGCGGTGGGCTTCGAGATTCTCGGTGGGGCCGCCGGGGATCATGTCGCAGGCTTGGCGCAGGATTTTCAGCGATTGACGCATCTCTTCAATGCGCACGCGATAGCGAGCAAAGCAATCACCCTCCTTCTCGCAGACCACATCCCAATCGAAATCGTCGTAACACTCGTAGTGATCCACCTTGCGGAGATCCCAAGGCACACCGGAGGCCCGCAGCATGGGACCTGACAAGCTCCAATTGATCGCTTCTTCTCGGCCGATGACGCCAAGCCCTTCGATGCGGCGACGAAAAATCGGGTTGTTGGTGATCAGTTTTTCGTACTCATCGATTTTTGGACCAAACCAGTCACAAAAATCCCGGCATTTTTCCAACCAGCCCCAGGGCAAATCGGCGGCAACACCACCGATGCGGAAATAGTTGTTGTTGATCAGTCGCTGGCCTGTGGCCGCTTCCCAGAGGTCGTAAATCATCTCCCGTTCACGGAAGATGTAAAAGAACGGGGTTTGAGCACCAACATCAGCGAGGAAGGGGCCAAGCCAGAGCAAATGGTTTGCGATCCGGTTGAGCTCCAGCATCAACACCCTGATGTAGCTGGCTCTCTTGGGCACCGGGATATTGGCGAGGCGCTCTGGAGCGTTCACCACGATGGCTTCATAAAACATGCCCGCGGCGTAGTCCATACGGCTCACGTAGGGCACGTACATCACGTTGGTGCGGTTCTCGGCGATCTTCTCCATGCCGCGATGGAGATAGCCGATCACCGGCTCGCAATCCACAACGTCTTCACCGTCCAGAGTTACGACGAGCCTCAGCACCCCATGCATGGAGGGGTGATGGGGGCCGAAGTTGACCACCATCGGCTCGGTGCGCGTTTCCAGCTGCGTCATGGTGAGCCGAGATTCATTGCGTTATTGGGATCTTAGGAAGGACCGATGCCCGATCACTCGCTGTCTTCTGGTGTGGCGTTCAGCCACGTGCCCGTATTGGCTGAAACGCTGATGCAAGTTCTGTCTGAGCAGCCCCCATCCCTTTGGCAAAACACAGCTGTTATTGACGCCACGTTAGGTGGCGGTGGTCACAGCAAACTCATCCTGGAACGCTGTCCTGGCGTGCATTTGATTGGTTTGGATCAGGACCCCACAGCCAGGGCTGCTGCTGCTTCAAGGCTGGAACCCTTCCTGGAGCGTGTGCAAATTGTGCCGGTGAACTTTGCTGCGTTTGAACCACAGCAACCGGTGTCGCTTGTGTTGGCAGACCTCGGGGTGAGCAGTCCCCAATTGGATGTGGCCTCCAGGGGATTCAGCTTCCGGCTGGATGGCCCTTTGGATATGCGCATGAACCCAGCGGCTGGAGGTGAAACGGCAGCGGAGATGATCGAGCGGCTGGATGTGAATGCTCTGGCTGACTTGATTTACGCCTTTGGCGAGGAACGCTTGTCTCGCAGGATTGCTCGACGGATCAAGGCGGATCTGGAGGCAGAAGGCGCCTATGCAGGCACGGCGGCGTTGGCCTATGCCGTTGCTGGTTGTTACCCCCCGAAAGCCAGGCGGGGAAGGATTCATCCCGCCACGCGCACCTTTCAGGCATTGCGGATTGCTGTGAACGATGAACTGGGAGTGCTGGACCGATTGCTTCAGATTGCGCCTGGATGGCTGAAGCCTGACGGTCTCCTCGCGATTATCAGTTTTCATTCGTTGGAGGATCGCAGGGTGAAAACCGCTTTCCTTCAAGAGGAGCGGCTCGAACGGGTCACGCGCAAACCGTTAATGGCGTCAGAACAGGAGCAGGCAGACAACCCTCGCAGCCGTAGCGCAAAACTCAGAATTGCAAGACGGAGGCCCGACACCGATTGGTCTGAGCCATGAGCATTGCTTGGTCTGCAGATGGGTGGTGGTGGATTGCGCTGTTGGTGCAGCTGCTGGCGATTCCAGGCACGCTCTTGCCCTTGCTACCAGGCTTGATCTGGCTTCCTCTAGGTGGATTGGTTTGGATCGCTGCCGTCGGATGGCAACAAGCCTGGCCTGAGCTTGTTGTCGCTTTGGTGTTGTTTGGTCTGGGCCTTGTGGCCGATCTGGTGGCGTTAGGTCTGGCCTCAATGCGCCTCAAGGCCAGCCGTTGGTCAGCAGCAGGAGCTGGGGTCGGTCTGCTCTTGGGGGTGTTCGGCTTGCTCCCAGCCCTCCCTTTTGGGGGTCCATTGCTTGGGGCTTTGTTTGGCCCCTGGCTTGGGGCAGTCGTGGTGGAGATCTGGGTCACAAAAAAGCCACCCCGGAATTTGGGGTGGCTTGAGGCACTGCGTCAGGGATCCGTCGTGGGATTGGCCGTTGTCGCCGGACTACTTGTGAGTCGTTTGGCTCAACTGTTTCTGGCGCTGTTTGGGATTGCGGCTTTTATTGGGCTCAGTTTTCGTTGAGCAGACCGGCTTGGTCCTCAGTGCCGAACAGCTGACGGTAAGCCGCTGTTGAGATGCACACCAAGACAGGAACAACAACGAACAAACCGCCGTACTGGAATCCAGCGGCAATGGTGTTGATCACCGCTTCCAGAATGAAGAACCACAGGACTGTCCACCAAGAGGGGTCAACCACAGTGCGTCCGCGTTGGATCGCTTCAAAAGAGGCGTTCTTGCCAAATAAAGCGATGAAGGGCAGAAACTTCTGGTTGATCCCCAAATAGATGAACAGAACAAGAGCAACGAGTGCAGGAATGACAGCAAGCACCTGGTTGATCTGGCCGAGACCAAAACCGACCAAAGAGCAGATCCCACTGATGATCAATAAGACAACAAAGAGTTCAATTCCACGAATAAAGAGTCGTCCAGCTGCGTCGCCATCCCAGCGAACAAAGGTGCTGAAAGAAGGCTTTTGGCCTTCAAGGCTGCACCAGGCACCGCGCACGATGCCCACCACACCCCAAAGCACGACAATTACATAGCCAACCAGGCCAACGACCAAAAGGAATGCCGCACCTGCAGGGTGAATTTCAGGAATCCCTTCCACAGCTGCTAAACGAGCTCCGCTTAGGCCCGCGAGTGCTGCAAAGGGCAAAGCAATCACTGCGACCAGTGCTTGAAACAGAAGAAAGGTCCAAGGTGCTTTGGCGAATGCGTTCCAGCCCTCTTCGATGGCTTGCAGAACGTGAAGTCTGCTGCTCTCCGTGATGTCGCTCATTACCAGATGTTTATTGAATGGCTTGGCCGGAAGGTAGCGACGCGCACTATTTATTTCACGGTTTATGACGCAATTGGTGAATGACATCGTTAATCGCCTGAATGGCCTGATCGATGTCGCGATCTGAGGTGCTACGCCCCAGGCTGAGTCGTAGGGAGGCTTCAGCCTCTTGGCGGCTATGACCTAGGGCCATCAACACATGGGAGGGTTCGCCGCGACTGCAGGCCGACCCACTGCTACAGGCCACTCGGGATCGCAGTGCTCGCTGCAGCTTGCTTCCCGAGACGCCTGGGATCGTGATGTTCAGGTTGTGCGGGAGTCGAACCGTGGCATGTCCGTTGAGAAGCAGCGTTGGCTGCTTTTGCTTCAAGCTCCCCCAAAGCCGATTGCGCAAACATTCGATGCGTTGACTGCGGCTAGCGAGATCGCGTTGTGCCAACTCTGCCGCTTTGGCAAATCCAATGATGAGAGGCACCGGCAAGGTGCCAGGTCTCAACCCCTGTTCTTGCCCCCCTCCCCATTGCAGCGGTTCGACCCTTAAGTCTGGGTTGCAGATCAGGGCGCCAACCCCTTTCGGTCCGTTCAGTTTGTGGGCGCTCAGGCTGAGAAAGTCGGTACCAAGCCCTTTGCTGTCTAGGGGGATATGGCCAAAGGCTTGGGCGGCATCGCTATGCAGAGTCACACCCTGACCTCTGCAAATGGCCGCGATTTCAGGGAGCGGCTGAATGACGCCGATTTCGTTGTTGGCCAGCATCACACTCACCAATTGGGAGTCTTCCGTGATCGCGGCCTCAAGCTTTTTGGGGTCGAGGAGACCATCCGGCTCTGGCGAGAGAAGGGTGATGCGAAAGCCCTCTCGCTGAAGCTGCCGCAGGGGGTCGAGAACAGCATGATGTTCACTGACCATACTGATCAGATGCCCTGGTTTTCCCCTCTCGCGAGCGGTGGCTCGCGCATGGCCGAGCAGGGCAATGTTGTTGGCCTCTGTGGCTCCGCTGGTGAAGATCAGCTGTTCAGCTGAGCAGTTCAGGCAATCACTTAATTGTTCTCGGGCCATCTGAACGGCGGCGGCGGCCGTCAGTCCGAGCCGATGTTGCCGGCTGGAAGGATTTCCCCACTGCTCACTCCACCAGGGCTCCATGGCCCTCACCACATCCTGGTGACATGGCGTTGTGGCTTGATGGTCGAGGGCAATCGGTGCCGATTGAGTCAAGACGGCTTCGGAGCTTGGCAGCATGGTGTGAGTCTGTCGTCCTTTCTGATGCGTGCGGCTTATTGGATGACCAGCTTGAGTCTGCTCGCGATCAGTGTTCTGCAGCCCTGCATGGCAGAGCCATCTTTGCG
>QCUZ01000024.1:0-16785 GCA_003210555.1 Synechococcus sp. AG-683-A03
TACCACTAACCGTAACTCCACCAGTATCGTTAACTGTAAAAACAGTATCTGAACCAGTCGCAGCAACTGAAAAATCCCCTGGGACAGCTACTACTACTGGACCGGCACCTGAGTCTTCAAGTCCAGTGCCTGGGGAACCCGCTGTAAAGGTTTGGGATTTTGCTTCGGGAGCAATTCCAGCAGTGATTCCAACAGCTGCAGCAAAACCAATCGCTTGAGCTGTTCTAGTGGCGGAAATTTTGCGTGCTTTGCGAGACTTAGTCAAAACAGAGAAAATGGGGTACAGGGATATCAAACGGAAACTACACAATGCGAAGTTGGTGAGAGGTCAATGAGTGACGGATATGCAACTGTCTGCTACTTCAGACGCACTTTATGCATAATTTGAATGTGTTCTTGCTGGATTCTTGAGCTTGGACTCATGTGTCTCATTAGCTGGAGAACTTTTTATTCAATCAGCGCTTCATTTCCCCTTTCGGGCAGCAACGTTCGAAAGAATTAGATGCTGACTAGGTCTTATACAGCCTCTTGCTGGACCTGGGCTTGATGTATTGAATATCAAGCCCAGCAATATCTGAAGTATTGATTAATTTGTTTATCTTCAAAATATTGTTTTGATCCAATCTGAAATGGTCTTGAATGATCAATTCAGTCTGATTGCTATTGATTATTAGTAATTGGCTCCGCTTCTGCGTTGATGAACAGCCGTATTGCTTTCGCTATCGAACAGGCCTCCATGGCTCACTTCGGCGTAAATCAACCAATGGTCGCCGCATTCCATGCGTTGTTTCACCGTTGCTTCCATCCAGGCCATGGCGTTTGGCAGTAGTGGTTGTTCGCTTGGGCTTGCCTTCAGATCTAAACCCGCAAAGCGATCGGCGCCAGGTTGAAACGGTTGGAGGAATTGCTTCATGGGCCCGCTCTCGCGTCCTTGCGCGAGCACATTCAACGCAAAGCAATCGCCGATATGCAGGAGGGCTTCAACGGCTCGATCTTTCGCAACGGCCACGGTGAATCCTGGTGGTGTGAAACTGGCTTGGGTGACCCAGCTTGCAATCATCGCGCCGGACAGTTCGCCCTTGCGCGCGGTGAGAACGCAGAGTGATCCCACGACACGGCCTAGCGCCAGCACGGCGGGGTCGCTGCGGCTTTCGCTCAGTCCTCCGCCGCTGCGGCGTTGTTGTTTTTGTTGCTCTCGCCGCAACTCACGGCCAAACCGGGTGCCGGTTTCTTCCAGGGTTTGAATCATCGCTGCGTCGGGGCTGAACTTCACGCGGATGGGTTCGAACGCAAACTGAAATCCGCCGTCACGAAGCTTGCTCTCCAGCAGATCGATCGCTTCACCGCTCCAGCCAAAGCTGCCAAACACGCCCACGGGTTTATTGCGGTCTCCTTCGGCAAGGAGCGTCCCTAGAGCAGAGACAATCGGCGTTGGTGCATGCCCGCCGAGCGTTGGTGAGCCGATCAAGATGCCGTCTGCTTGTTTGATCGTGTTGATCAGCTCGTCGGAAGCTGTGAATTCACAGTTGAGACTGGTGATGCGAATCCCAGTGCGACCAACACCTTGAGCTAAGGCATCAGCGATGGCAGCCGTGTTTCCGTAAGCGCTTGCAAAGAGCAGGGCAACAGACAAGCTGGCTTGCTGTTGGCTTTCTCCCCAACGCCGGTAGTCATTGAACAAACTGCGCCAGCTTGTGTCGATCGCTGGGCCGTGGCCCGGTGCCACCGTGGTGATGTCCAGCTCTTCGAGGCGCTCCACAAGCGAGTCCACTTGGCCTGCCATCGGTGCCATCAGGCAGTCATAAAAGTGACGCCGCTCTTCGTCGGTTGCACTGCGTCCGGTTTCAGCCCATTCATGGGTGCAAATGTGCGCCGCAAACAGCTTGCCGCTCATCAGAAGTCCGAGGGATTCTTCAAACGCAAGAAGACCCCCTGGCCATCGTGGGGTGGGAGCTGGAACGAGTTGAAGCTGGTGCCGATGACTCAGAGACAGGGTTTGTTCGTGGCGAATCACCTGCATGGGCGGCAGTTCTGGGATGGCTGGCTGTTCGCTCTCCTGTCCTGGGGCTGCAGGTTTGCGTTGTGACCAGAGTTCCCCCAGGAGCTTGGCGCCAGCATTTGAGGCAATCAGTTCGAGCTCTGGGTAGAGGCCTGCCAGATCACGGAGAAGGGCCACCCTGTTGGGGTTCACGTGACCAACCACAACCCTTAAGGCGGTGGTTTCGGCGGGAAGCAGGCTGGAAAGAGCTGGGAGGAAGGCCTTCTCATAGGCCTTGCCAGGAGGATGCACCAGGAGTGCGGTTTGACGCTGGCCTTCACCATCTGTTCCGGCATCAAATAAAAAGCTGTTGGCGGTGCTGCCCCGTTCCAGCGCATATTCCAATTCAAACCGGAGCCGTTGGGGACTCAGCCCCCGCAGGCACGTGAGTCCTTCATCGATGGGCAAGCTGATCACTTGCCGGGTCGCTGCTGCAGGGGCCTCGAGCTTGGATGTCGCCATCAGTAGTGGTTCCCCACTTTGCGGTGATGGACGGCGGTCATGGCGTTGGCATCAGCGACATTCCCCTGTTCCACAACGGCATAAATCACCCAGTGATCGGGGCCTTCCATACGTTGTTCCACGCGGCAACCCAAGTACGCCAGTGCATCGCCGAGCACGGGGCCGCCCTCCGCTTCTGCCTCCAGCACGTTGATGCCAGCAAAACGGTCAGCGCCGGGTGGGAAGCGTTTAAGAAAATGTCTAAGCAGTTGTTGATGGTTGTCCTCACGGAGGATATTCAGCACGAATTGGTCGCCAACTTGCATCAGCGCTTCGATTGCCCTGTCTTTGGCCACGGCCACAGAGATACCTGGTGGGGTAAAGCTGGCTTGGCTGACCCAGCTCGCCACCATCGCGCTACGGCGCAGGCTTTCACCCTCGCCCTGGCTGGCGGTGACCACATAAAGCCCGCCGCTGAGACGGCCAAGGGCTTTGTCAAGATCGCCGTCCAGACTTTTCATGGCTGCGATCGTTTTGTCCCGCGTTAACAGCTGGCCTAGATCGGTGCCGGATTCTTCGCAGCGCTGATAGTCGCCACCTTGAGGAAGCTGGCGAATGCGCAGGGGGGAAAAGGCCTCCTTCTGTCCTTGGCTGCGTAGCTGTCCGGCCACGGAATCGATCGGTTCGTCATCTCCACCAAAAGCGTCGTAAACGCCCACGAGCTGTTTGCCATGCAAGCCAGCCAACAAGGTTCCGATGCTGCTTTGTAGCTCAGCATCTGCGTTCGCTGGCCAGGTGGGAACCACCACGGCCTTGGCTTCGCTGATCAGGGCTGTGAGCTCTTGGGCATCGGTAGCGCGAAGATCAACAAGTTGAACCTGAGCGTCGGTTTTGCCGATGCCGTGGGCAATCGCTTGACTGAGCCGGTCACAAAAGCCGTATTGACTCAGGTAACAAACGGCCGCATAACTGTCGCCTTTATTGCGTTGCCCGCTCCATTCGCGGTAATCGTTGATCCAGTGGCTGAGGTGATGGCGCAGCAAGGGGCCATGACCCACCGCGATCGTGTTGATCTCGGGTAGACCATCCATCCGCTTGAGGGCTTGAAGCACGCTGCGGGCATTCGGCCCCATCAAGCAGTCGTAATAGAAACGGAAATCCGGAGCGATGGCGCCAGGATCGCTGTCAAAAACGTCTTCTGAGCAGTAATGCAGCCCAAAGGCATCGCAGGTGTAGAGAATTCCACTGCCGTGATCAAACGAAAAAATCGTGTCTGGCCAGTGCAGGTTGGGTGCACTTAAAAACTCAAAGCGATGCTGCACCCCGCTCTCAGGATTGATGCCGAGATCGAGCTCCTCTCCGCTTTTGACGGCTCGGGAGCGAAATGGCCGATGGACCTGGTCTTTCAGGAATTGAATCGCCACCTTGGATCCAACAATTTCGATCTCAGGGTTCAGATCAATCAGGTCTCCAATCAGTCCTGAGTGGTCGGGTTCGGTATGGCTCACGATCAGGTGATCGATCTGTTTCGGATCGATTTGCTCCTTCAAGAGCGGCAGCCAGGTGTCGCGAAATTTGGCGTGACTCGTGTCAATCAGGGCGGTGCGTTCACCACGCACAAGAAAAGAGTTGTAGGTGGTGCCGTTGCGGAGGCCAAATTCAATGTCAAAACGACTTCGCTCCCAGTCGAGGGAGCGAATCGTGCTGCTGTCAGCCGCAATCACTTCCGATTGAAGGGAGAGCCTCGGACTGGTGCTTGCCGCAGTCACTGATGGCTTCAAGCTGGAGGTTGCCATAACAGTTGCAAGCGGCATCTAACTCTACGAAGAACCTCAGGTCACTGGTCCAGGTGCCATCGCAGCGGCGAGACGCGGCAACCAGTCCACCAGGCCAGGCACGGCGATGATCAAAGCCAAAACCCCCACTTGCAGGCCCACGAAAGGCAAGGCCCCCCGATAGATATCCCGGGTTCTCACCTCCTTGGGTGCGACGCCGCGGAGATAAAAGAGAGCGAATCCGAAGGGCGGTGTGAGAAATGACGTTTGCAGATTGGCCCCGATCATCACGCCAAACCAGATCAGGGCATCTGGGCCGAGAAGCTGCCGTGCTGCTGGCAAAAGCAACGGCACAGCGATGAAAGCGATTTCAAAGAAATCGATGAAGAAGCCGAGCAAAAAGATGATCAACATGCTGAACACCAGGAATCCAACCCGACCTCCGGGGAGGTTGAGGAGGACGTCAGCAATGAGCTGATCGCCGCCGACTCCTCGGAAGACAAGGCTGAAGGCGGTGGATCCCAGCAGGATTGCCATCACCATGGCCGTTGTTCTCATCGTGCTTTCGCACACCTTGGATAATTGTTTGCGGCTGAAGCCCCCGTTGAGAGCGGCTAGAAGGATCGCGCCTACGGCGCCGATCACGCCTGCTTCCGTTGGGGTGGCGATGCCGAAAAAGATGCTCCCCAGCACAATCAGAATTAACGACAAAGGCGGCAGCATCGATTGCACCAGTTGCAGAGGCTGGGTGGCGCCCAGTTCAGTTGGCGGCAGCTGAGGTGCAAGCTCGGGCTTGATCGCACTGATGACCAGCACGTAGATCGCAAAGACTGCCGCCATCAGCAGTCCAGGAAGCAATGCACCCATGAACAGGTCTCCAACCGAGATTCCCAACTGATCGCCGAGGACGACGAGCACGATGCTCGGAGGGATGATCTGGCCCAGGGTTCCCGACGCCACGATCACGCCCGTGGCCAGAGTTTTGTCGTAGCCAGCCTTCAACATGGCCGGCAGGGAAATCATTCCCATGGTGGTGACCGTTGCGGCGACCACACCTGTGGTGGCGGCAAGCAGTGAGCCAACGAGCACGACGGCGAGGGCCAGTCCGCCGCGGACGCGGCCCAGCAGGCGACCCATGCTCTCGAGCAAGCGTTCGGCGATCCCTGAGCTTTCAAGCATTGACCCCATAAACACGAAGGCGGGGATTGCTAGCAACGTGAAGTTGCCCATGATTCCCAAAATTCGTTGGGGCAGCGCTGTGACGAATTGAGGTTCGATTTCGCTGGTGAGCATTCCCAGCAAAGCGAAAATCACGCCGATGCCTCCCAAGCAAAAAGCCACAGGGAATCCACTGAGCAGGGCCACGATCAAGGCCAGAAACATGCCAGGTGCGAGGACCGCTGAGGGGTCGAAGCTCAGCACCCAACCCATCGATTCAATCTCAATCACAGGCCGGTTCCTCCCTGAGGAGGTTGCTGACCATCGGACCGCTCTTCCGCACGCATCAGCTTCCAGCGCAGCCGCAAGGATTCCGCAACTCCCTGGAGGCCGAGCAACAGAAAACCCGCTGGGATCAGAGACTTCAGCCAAGTGCGAGGTAAGCCACCCGGATCGGGAGACATCTCGCCAATGCTCCAAGAGCGCAGCGCCGGTGCAACCGATAGGGCCATCACGCCAAAGGCGAATGGCAGCAATAACAGGAGCAAAGAACTGAATTCTTGGCGATCCCGGCGGCGGGCGCTCCAGCGGCTTTGCAGGACATCAACGCGAACGTGGCCGTCTTTTTGCAGGGTCCAGCCCAGTCCGAGCAAAAAAATCAGGGCAAATAAATACCACTGGGCTTCGATCAGCCCATTGCTGCTGAGGTTGATTCCGATCGCTGATCCCACATACCGGCCCACCACATTCCAGAAGCCGATCGCGAGCATCAGCAACACCGACCAGCGCGCAAGCCACGCTGCAGCAGCATTGATCCCGTCGATCGCGCGCACGAGACCTGCAAAGCGACCGTTCATCGCTTCTCTCCTGGTTGATCTCCTTCGCTGCTGTCATCAAATTCAGCGAGAGGTAATTCATTGATGTTGTTCCACCTTCTGGTGTCTCGGCGGAACAAGCGCCAGCGCTCGAGCAGAGCTTTAAATCCTGCGTCGGCATCCGCGAGCTCTTGAAAAATCTCTGCGCTTGCGCTGCGAGCGGCTTTGAGGATGTCATCGCTGTAGCGCTCGAGCTTGATGCCTTGGCGGGTGATGCGTTGCAAGGCTTCGCTATTACGCCATTCGTAATTGCTCAACATTCCCAGGTTGGCTTCGTAGCAGGCCGTGCTGAACATGGCTTGATACTCCTTGGGGAGGTCCGACCAGGCTTTGCGGTTGACCAGCGCCATCAGTGTTGGCCCTGGCTCCCACCAACCGGGGTAGTAATAGTGTTTGGCGGCTTTGGCTAAGCCAAGCTTTTCATCGTCATAGGGGCCGGTGAATTCGGCGGCATCGATCGTGCCCCGCTCTAAAGCCAGGTAAATCTCTCCACCAGGAAGCACCTGGACGTTCACGCCCAATTTGGCCATCACCTTTCCACCTAGCCCGGGGATGCGCATCTTCAAGCCCTGAAGGGATGCCAGGTTTTGGATCGGTTTTTTAAACCAACCTCCCAGTTGCCCGCCGGTGTTTCCAGCTGGCAAACTCATGGTTCCGAAATCGGCAAACAGGGCATTCATGTCCTCGTTGCCGCCTCCGTAATAAAGCCAAGTGTTTTGCTGTTGGGCAGACAAGCCGAATGGCACGGCCGTCCCAAAGGCAAAGGCTGGATTTTTTCCGATGTAGTAGTAGCTGGCGGTGTGGCCGCATTCAACGGAACGCGCTTGAACGGCATCCAGCACCTCCAGGCCGGGGACGATTTCACCGGCTGCAAAAGGTTCAATCCGGAACGCTCCACCACTCATCTCCTCAACGCGTTGGCAGATGGTGACGGCACCTCCATAGATGGTGTCGAGGGAGATGGGCCAGCTGGTGGCCATGCGCCAGCGCACTTGGGGTAGGCCGCTGGCGCGCGTCTCTTCCGCTCGGCGGATCGTGCAGGCACTCAAAGCAGCGGCGCCTGCCGCCGCCGCTGCCGCTTGACCACCGCTGCGCAGCAGCTGCCGTCGTTGCATGGCTTGCGTCCTCCGGAAGCCCGTCGATCAATCGACGGAACAACCATGGATTTTATCGATCAGTTCTTTCGCGTCCATCAAAAAGGCCCCCCGCCATAGCGAGGAGCCCAGGACCTCTTTTCCGTTGCACGCGTTGTCTTGACCTGCTGTTCACCAGCGTGTTTCAGCTTTCTACCTTCACCGACACGGTGGTGCGGTTATCGCTTTTTGCAGCCCTGATCTCAAGAATGCCGTCGCGATAGGAGGCTTCCAATTGGTCGCGATCGAGCGGCTTGGCGAAGCGAAAACTGCGACTCCATGTTCCCGTCCGGAACTCGCTGAGCAGCTGCTGCGCGTTTGAGTTTGCGTCTGCGTTTGCGCCCACTTCGGCTGGAGATGTGTTGTCTTCAATCGGGATGCTGGGTTGCCGTTCAGCGCTAATCACAAGCGAACGATCCGTGGCTTTGACGTCGATCGAGTCATGGTCGACGCCAGGCAGCTCTAGACGCACGGTGTAGCTGGCGTTGGTTTCGATCACTTCAGCAGCGGGTACGCGTTCAGCTTGTGAAACTTGCTGCTCAAGGCGATCCAACAAATCGAAGGGTGATGTACGAAGGGTAATCATGGGTAAATCTCAAATTGGCTGTGAAATTCAGGAAGTTTGTGTTTCCCGCAACGCCAATCTGCGCTGAATTGATCTCAGCTGGGAGTGTAAGAACCGCCCTTTTTGGTACGGTCTAGACCACTAGGTTCGGTTGCTGCTACTGGGAAGTCGTGAGAGCCGAACGGTGATGGCTCTGGATGAAAACCGCCTCGCAATGAAGAGGGAAGGATCTCTCTTTCAATCTCCTGCGCTCTCACGCAGAGGACGAGGATTGAGGTCTTGTTGATCATGCAAGCTTGGTTTTCTGGCGTCTTTCCTGTTCGATATCTCGACCGATGAACGGATGGTCCATTGCGTGAGGCTTGGCAGGAGGATGGCCAGCAACCAATCGTCTTTTTATGGCTACCTCCGCCTCACCTTCGGCAGCGGGTCTCAGGCGGAGCCTAGGGCCAGGGATTTTGATGGCTGGGGCCTGTATTGGCGGGTCTCACTTGATGTCGTCCACAACGGCTGGGGCCAGGTTTGGCTTTGCGTTGTTGGGACTCATCCTGCTCACAAATTTGGTGAAGTATCCATTTCTGCGGGTGGGCACACGCTTTACCGCAGTGACTGGATTGACGTTGTTGGAGGGGTTTCAGCGCCGTAATCGCTTCTACCTGCCGCTTTATCTTCTCGTCAGTCTGGTGACCGGAACGCTCACGATTGCGGCGGTCAGCTTTGTGGCTGGGCTCTTGCTGACCAACGTGCCGCTGTTGGCGAATTTCAATACGTTCGGCTTGGCCATTGCCGTGCTGGCTGTGAGTGGCTTGATCCTTCTGCTGGGGCACTACCGGGCGCTGGATCGTCTGTCGAAAGTGTTGGTCGTTCTGTTGACCCTCCTGTCCGGAGTGGCAGCGTTGACACTGTTGTTGCGCGGTTCTGTTGGGGATGTGGCAGCCACCTGGGTGGGTACAACTCCTTCTCCCTGGACAGCCGCAAACTTGGCATTCCTGATCCCCCTTATGGGTTGGATGCCGGGTCCGGTGGAGATGTGCGTATGGCCGTCCTTGTGGATGTTCTCCCGCGCGCAAGACAGCAAGCATTCGGCGTCTTTGAAGGAGGCCGAATTTGATTTCAACCTTGGCTATGCGGTCACTGTTGTGACGGCTGTCTTCTTTGTGATTCTTGGCGCTTACACGATGTATGGCACCGGTGAGGGAATGTTTGCGGGTAGTGGGGTGTCTTTTGCTCAGAATCTCATTCGCCTCTACACAGAAGCGATGGGTGGCTGGGCTGCATGGGTGATTGTGCCGGCAGCATTTGCGGCGATGTTCAGTACCACGCTCACTTGTTTAGATGCCTATCCACGCAGTATTTCAGCGATCCAAGGTTTGCTGCAGGGGTCTGATCGTGGTGATTTGGCCTCAGCGCCTCAGCAGCGTCGCTTGTCTGTGTGGTTACTTCTGCATTTATTGGCTGCCTTAGTGGCCCTGCTGGTTGCGTTCAGTGGGGGAATTGGAGTGAAAGATTTCGTCTTCGGTGCAATGACAGGAAGCTTTCTGACAGCTCCATTATTTGCCTGGATGGCGATGGACACGATGAACAGTGACCTCGTGGCTGTGGAGCATCGCGATGGTCCTGCCATGCAAGGTCTCACCTGGTTTGGCCTGGCCTTTTTGACAGGCTTCAGCTTGCTGTTTCTCGGTTGGTGGGCTTTTGGTTGGGGTGCCTAAAGGATTAAAGCCACCACCAGTTGGAGAAAGCAGCGGCCTGTCCGCAGACCTCATTGTTGGCATTCCATAGGGGCCAGATTCGTGCGTTGTGAATCATGAAACGTCGCCCCTGTTGATCGATTCGAATCCCGCAATAGCCTCGGAAGCCAGCCCTTTGATGGGCTTGCTGAAGAGCGCTGGCACGCTCGCGTCGCTCACTCTCCTCAGCAGTCAGCCTGGAAGGCATGCCCACCATGGTCTGCCAACGGTGCCCCCAGATCCGCAGGGCTGTGCTGTTGGCATAGGTCAGCAATGGGTCAGCACTGTGATCATGAGCCAAAACCGCAATAGGGCTTGCGAAAAGCTCTTGCGCTGCTGTGCGATGGAAATGCCCGTCCTGATCACACACCAGTAGGGGTTGAGCAAAAGCCCGTTGATAGGAGAGCAGCAAGCGGTTGACTAATGCCTGGGTTTCGGGTCTCAACCAGGGAGCGATAGTGCTTGGAATCACGCCTGTCATGGCTTAGTTCCCCGCTGCCATCGCCTCCAACATGGCCTGCTGGGCCAAGGATTGTCCCTGTTCGCGCAGGTGCTGCAAGAAGCGGGGCTTGGCCTCCGGGAAGCGGGGCTCTTCAGCCAGTGGCAGTTCACCTGCCGCGTCCAGTCCGGTGTCTCCTTCCATCGCCGGGGTGATCACCACGAGGTCTCCGTCGAGGCCAGCGTCATAGCGCCACCAAAGCGTGGGATCGAGAACTGCGGGATGGGGGGGGGTGAGTTCGCTGCTGGTGGCGTCGATCGCAAGCGCTTCTGCGCTGTCGTTTTGGTTTGCCTTTTCAGCAATGGCCTGTAGTCGATACGCCGCCAGGTCTTCCAGCAGCTTGGCTCGTGTGCGACCACGCAGTTGAAACAGGACAAAGGGATCTTCGCTGAACCGTTCTCCCATCAAGAAATAAACGGCGCTGATGTGCTTGCAAGGGTTCGCTTTGTCTGGACAGCTGCATTCGCTCCGCACCTCCTGAAGCTTGAAGGGGAACAGACGCCGACCACTGGCAGCGAAGGCCCGTTCGATATCGGCCGGCATGATCCCGGCCAACAGTTGAGCGGACCAGCGGGCCTTCATCGTGAGCGCCTCGAGCACGTAGCGCCAGTCCTCATCTTTGAGAACGTCGAGCCAGAGCTTCACCTTGTAGGGCTCTTCGTCTGTGCCTTGGACGCGGGCATGCACCCGCCTGCCCTCAAAGCGAATGGAGGTCACATGACCTTCTCGTGCGTAGGCCCAGGCCCGTTCCAAGCGCTTTTTGAAGCGGTAAGAATTGATGAGCTCCATCCACTGCTCAACCCACCAGGGTTGCTGGGACAGACCGTCGTCACTGATCGAGGTGTTGATGCCGCCTGGTGGTGTGATGCTCATGCTTGGTTGTCCTCCAGGCTTACGAGTTCTTTGAGTTGTCCCATCTCGAGGCCTCCAAGCCAGTCTTCGCCGGAGCCAATGATGTCTTCAGCCAGTCTGGACTTCTCTCTAATCATGCGGTCAATTTTCTCCTCAACGGAGCCGCTGGTGATGAACTTATGTACCATCACCCGGTTCGTTTGGCCGATGCGATAAGCACGGTCCGTGGCTTGATTCTCAACGGCGGGATTCCACCAACGGTCGATGTGAAAAACATGACTGGCGCGCGTGAGGTTGAGGCCGACTCCGCCAGCCTTGAGTGACAACAGGAAAAGCTGAGGCCCGCGCGGATCCTCCTGGAAGCGGTCCACCATGGCTTGCCGTTCACTTTTGCTGGTGCTGCCGCTGAGGAAGGGAACTTCACTGCGCCAGCGACGCTGCAAATAATCTTGGAGCAACTTGCCCCATTCCGCGAACTGGGTGAACAGCAAGGCTCGATCCCCAGCTTCAACCACCTCGTCAAGAATTTCTTCGAGGCGTTGCAGCTTCACGGACCGCTTGAGGAAATCCTCGCTGGCACCCTGCTCCTTGAGGGCAAGGGCAGGGTGGTTACAGATCTGCTTGAGCTTGGTGAGCAGACCCAACACCTGGCCATGACGTTTGCCGCGCGGTGCGCGGGCAATGGCATCCAAGGTGTCTTCAACGGTTTTGGCATACAGCGACTTCTGCTCTTTGCTCAGACCCACCCATTCGCTCAATTCCACCTTCTCGGGCAGATCCGAGATAATCGATTTGTCGGTTTTCAGGCGTCGGAGGATGAACGGTCCCACCCTGGCTTTGAGGTCGCGAAGGGATGACAGGTCTCCGTAACGCTCAATTGGCATGCGATAGCGATGTCGGAAAAATTCTTCCTCTCCCAGCACCCGTGGGTTGAGAAAGTCCATCAGGGCCCAGAGCTCGCTGACGCGGTTTTCGACGGGTGTGCCGGTCAGTGCGATCCGAAAACGGCTGTTCTTTTTCGGGCGGGCCAGGTCACGGACGGCTTGGCTTTGCTTGGCGGAGGGGTTTTTAATCGCCTGCGCTTCATCGATCACGAGACCTTGCCAATCGTGACTTTCGAGCAATTCACTGTCGCGTTGCAACAGGCCGTAGCTGGTGAGCACGAGATCCACATCCTTCAGCGCCTTCTTCAGTGCTGCTGGGGTGCTGGGGCGTTTTGGACCGTAGTGCTCATGCACATTGAGCTCGGGAGTAAACGCTGTTGCCTCCCTCTTCCAATTGGTGAGCACGGATGTGGGCGCAATTAAAAGCACCGTTCGCTTGAGTTCGTTTTCTGCCTTGAGGTGTTGCAGAAAGGCCAGCAGCTGGATGGTTTTGCCGAGGCCCATGTCATCGGCCAAGCAGGCGCCTTGGTCGAAGCGATGCAGGAAGGCAAGCCAGCCGAGCCCACGTTCTTGATAAGGCCTGAGTTGACCTGAAAATCCATCGGGGGCAGGAAGTGGGTCTGGCGCTTTTTGCTGGTGATACTGCTCCAGCACGGCTTGCAGCCGCGGACCGGCATCAAATTGATGCACGGGCAGGCGCATCATCGTGTCGCCTTCGGTGGCGGTGAGCCGCAGCGCGTCGTCGAGGCTCAGGTCTGGATTAGCGGCGCAGAAGCGTTCGGCATTTTTGAGGTCATTGGGCCGTAGTTCGATCCAAGCCCCTTTATGCCGCACGAGAGGGCTGCGCTTTCCAGCCAGCCGCTCTAGCTCTCGCAAGGTCAGCGTCACCCCGCCGATCATTAACTCCCAGCTCCAGTCAAGGTTTTCGCCGAGCGTGAAGCCTCGTGAGCGCTCGGAGAGCTCTGCCTTGATGGCGAGGCCAAGCCGACTGGCCAGCCCTCCAGAAAGGCTCGGTGGCAGGTCAACGCCAACCCCTACATCCCGCAGTTGACGGGCTGCTGTGCGCACCAAAACAAACGCTTCAGCTGGTGTGAGCTGCATGCTTTCGGGTGTGGCGCTGTCCAGTCCCCGTTCGATTGGCTGGAACACGGTCAGGGCTCGGCCCATGCCCTCGAGCAAAACCTCGCTGGGGTGATCCACCTTGATTTCCCCGAGTTGGAGGCCGCTAGGGCCTGCAGCCCAGGCCGCTCCCGCGGGCAGCTTGAGGGTTGGATCTGCCTCCGCTTGCAGAAAAAAGCGAAGCGGCCAAAGTTCCTCATCGTCTGCTGGTGTTGCTAGCTCCAAGCAGGCGCGGGCAGCTGCCACATTTCCAGCAACCCCTTCACGCCAGTGATTACTAGCGGTGGCTAGGCGTTCGGTTTCTTCATCACTGAGCTGAAGCTCACCTGAGTCTGAGCTCAAGGCCTCCTCCCAGGCGCGAAGCAGCGGATCAAGCCCGTCATGGTCAGGGGTGAAGCCTTTCCGCAGTTGCGCGTCCATCAGGTCGGCCAACAGCGTGGCAACCCTTAGTCGTCCGCTGCGCGGCCGGCAGCAAGCCACTGGATTCGCGGCGCGCATGGCTTCTGGTCTGAGCCTGGTGATCCGGTTGCTTCGCTTGCCGGTGGGTTCTCTCCAAGGCAGGGCACAGGTGGCGACGAGAGGAAGTCCCAATGCCAGGTCCTCAAGACGGCGCCGGTCTTCTTCCCGATTGAGAAGCGGCACCCAGCGGGCGCGATGGGGATAGCCCTCGCCCTTACTGAGCTCCACTTGGGGTAGCCAGCGACTTCGGGCAACGAGGCTTAGGGACCAACGCTGCATATGACTCCACCAGCGCAGCTCATCAGCCAAATCAGGATGTCGTCCTGAAAGGGGGAGCTTGGAGAGCCAGGCGGTGGCGGCCATGGGTTCAATGGCCAGGCCCTGAACCTGCCAAGGCCACCACTCTGTCTGTTTGGGGATCGGTTCACCCGCCTGTAAGGGGAGGCCTGTCCAGCCCGGTTCTTCAGTGCTGCTGGTGTCCGTTCCGCGTTTCTTTCGGGGCTTCACGCTGCGGCTCGGCAGGGTGAGGCATGCCGTGGCATCAATGATGCCGTCGGGCAAGAGGTCCCGCTCCGTCAGCAAGGCACGGAGGTCGTCAGGGCTGAGGGTGAAGGGGTGAAGAGCAGGGGTCGTCGTGGGGCCAGCAGGCTCGGCAACACGCCAGGTGTCAGCCCACACCAAAAGGGCAGCTCGTCCGGAGCTGGTCGGAGTACGAATGGCCGGAAGCCAGGTGGCGTGCAGCAGGCTCATGGCCGCGACGCAGAAAACATGCGTTGGGTTCCGTAAAGCACGAGTGCGCTGCCGACCAACGGCAACCACCCAATGAGGAGATCCAACACCAATATTGCCAGGGCATCGGCCCCTGCCAAGGGGGAAGGTAACGACATGCCCAGGCTTCGTAACCCACAGACCGCTCCAACGAGCCCAGCGCGTAGGTGGGAGTCGTTGGAGTCAACGCGCTCCAGGTGGAAGGCCAGAAGGCCATAAAACAATCCGCAGCCACCGGATCGCACCGCCATCTCAAGTCCAAATGGAAGGCTAAAAAGTGCTGCTGTTAGCCCAGCAAGGCAGGCCCAGCCCAAGGAAAGGCGGCGCAGTCGGTTGCGGCTATCGGTGGCAGGAGACGGTGCGACGGCGGGGCGCGGAGGCTCAGGGGCGATCATGGCCTTTCTATCTGTTGTTGATGCGGAATCCGCCATGGCTGTTGCACGTTCGTCGCGATCCGCTGCTGCCACCCCTCGCACTGGTGCTGAGATTCGGGCGGCATTCCTGAGCTTTTACGAAGAGCGGGGCCACAAGGTGATGGCAAGCGCCTCCTTGATTCCTGAGGATCCCACGGTGTTGCTCACCATTGCGGGGATGTTGCCGTTCAAGCCGGTCTTCCTCGGGCAACAGAAGCGGCCAGCGCCGAGGGCTACCAGTAGCCAAAAGTGCATTCGCACCAACGACATCGAGAACGTGGGCCGTACGGCGCGGCATCACACGTTTTTCGAGATGCTCGGCAACTTTTCTTTCGGTGATTACTTCAAGAAGCAGGCGATTGAATGGGCCTGGGAGCTGAGTACGGATGTCTTTGGTATTGATCCCAAGCATTTGGTGGTGAGTGTCTTCCGTGAAGACGATGAGGCTGAACAGATTTGGCGCGATGTGGTGGGGGTGAATCCCAAGCGGATCATCCGCATGGACGAAGCCGACAACTTTTGGGCATCTGGCCCGACCGGGCCCTGTGGCCCCTGCTCGGAGATCTACTACGACTTCAAGCCCGAACTGGGTGATGAAGGAATCGATCTCGAGGACGATGACCGCTTCATCGAGTTCTACAACTTGGTGTTTATGCAATACAACCGCGACGCTGAGAGAACACTCACGCCGCTTGCAAACCGGAACATCGACACTGGCCTGGGCCTCGAGCGGATGGCTCAGATCCTGCAGAAGGTTCCTAACAACTATGAAACAGACCTAATCTTTCCGCTCATTCAAGCGGCAGCTGATCTTGCTGGGATCGACTACCACCAGCTCGATGATGCAGGACAAACGTCTCTCAAGGTGATTGGTGACCACAGCCGTGCTGTGACACAACTGATTTGTGATGGCGTTTCGGCAAGCAACTTGGGGCGGGGGTACATCCTGCGCCGTCTCTTACGTCGAGTGGTGCGTCATGGCCGTTTGTTGGGCATTCACAAGCCTTTTCTTGTCACGATGGGACAGGCCTCGATCGCACTCCTCCAGGACGCCCATCCGTCGGTGCTTGAGCGGCAGGAGGTGATCTTGGCGGAGCTTCAAAGGGAGGAGTCGCGCTTCTTGGAAACCTTGGAGCGTGGGGAGAAGCTGCTGGCAGATGTGCTGGAGAGCAAGCCCAAGCAGATCAGTGGGGCCCAAGCGTTTGAGCTCTATGACACCTATGGCTTCCCCCTGGAGCTCACCCAGGAAATTGCCGAAGAGCAGGGCCTTGATGTTGATCTGGCCGGATTCGAGCAGGCGATGGAGCAACAGCGTCAGCGGGCGAAGGCCGCGGCGGTGAGTATCGATCTCACGCTGCAGGATGCGATCGATCAAGTGGCGGCGGATCTCAAGGCCACGGCGTTTGAGGGATATGAACTCTCAATGTCGAGCAGCAGCACCGTGCAGGCGTTATTGGTCAACGGTGAAGCGGCTGCCTCAGCCTCGGATGGCGATGCGGTGCAAGTGCTGCTGGACCGCACACCTTTTTATGGCGAGGGCGGCGGTCAGGTGGGTGATCGCGGCCTGCTGGTCGGCGATGGCCCTGATGGCAACGGTTTGATCGTCGTCATTGAGGGCGTCATCCGCAACCGCGGGGTGTTCGTCCATAGCGGCAGGGTTCAGCGCGGCCGCCTTGGAGTGGGTGACTTAGTGCATGGTCAAGTCGACCGAGCCTGCCGCCGTCGCGCTCAGGCGAATCACACGGCCACCCACTTGCTCCAGGCGGCACTGAAACAGGTTGTGGATGCAGGCATCGGCCAGGCTGGCTCCCTGGTCAATTTCGAGCGGCTGCGCTTCGATTTCCATTGCCCTCGGGCGGTGAAACCTGCGGAGCTTGAACAGATCGAATCCTTGATCAATGACTGGATCAGCGATGCGCAAAGTCTTGAAGTCAATGAGATGCCGATCGATCAAGCCAAGGCTGCTGGTGCGGTCGCGATGTTTGGCGAGAAGTATGCCGATGTGGTGCGCGTGGTTGATGTCCCCGGTGTGTCGATGGAGCTATGTGGTGGCACCCATGTGGGCAATACGGTCGA
>QCUZ01000025.1:0-16460 GCA_003210555.1 Synechococcus sp. AG-683-A03
GGCAGCAATTCGAGGTGTTCCGCCAAACCCACTCACAGGAGCCGCTAAGCGACGAACTTCTCCAGCTGGCTTGAGTTGACCTAAGGCCGCAACCGCTTCGGGAGCACGGACGCTGGGGACTGCAGCAGCGGCAGGGGCGTCTGGTGTTGGCCGACGCGTGATCCACACGCCTGCACCGACAACGGCAGCTCCAAGCACCCCAACCAACACCCACAGAGGTAGTTGCTTCATGGAAGAGCTGGAGGATCGTCGAAGAGCATCTCCTCGATGTAACGATCGGCCCAGGCGCTTCCGAAGGCTTTCTCTAAGACGCGTCGGGTCTTGTCGTTGCGTTTCTGTTGCCGGCAATAGGAGAGTTGGCCTTGATGACGCCTGATGGTAGGGAGTTCATCAAGAGCATCGGGAGCCGTTGCCAGAATCGCTTGTCGGAGGATGTTGAGGTAGTCGGCAACAAGATCAACGAACCACGTCTCCTCTTGTTCATCAACGGGTCGAATGAATTTCACATAAGGGGAGAAAATGGTTCCCCATGCGGGCAGGTCTCTTACTTGCTGAAACGGTGGCAATTGCAGAGTGCTGAGTGGTTGACTCACCGCATTGGGCAATGCATCACATACGGGTGACAGATCAACAATCGCCGCCGAAATTCCAGCTTTGCTGGCAACAATATCGGCGCCAAATACGGGTAAGTCGAATCTGGGATCTGGGAAAAAGACGCAGTGAAGAATTTGCAATCCCATGCCCAGTCGAGCAATTTCCAGATGCAATTTTCTCAGCCCAAGGCAGTGATGCAGCTCGTTGCGAATGAAGAGTGTTTCACCATCGAGCATGCCGCTGATTGCCTCCAAGGCAGGGTCTACAGCTAAAGGAGAAAGTTCAGGGAGGGCCGTCCGACACGTGCGAATTTGCTCCGCTAGGGAGGTCACCAGCGGGTGCAATTCAAGACCGTTGGTGGATTCGGACATCAGTCCAGCGAGGGACAGCACAGAGTGGGGCTACCCATGACTTGTCAACTGATCAAGGCCATGACTGGAGTTTGCTTAACTCTTGGTCACTGTTGTCTCAGCGATATGTCAGTGGCTATGGGCCATCTGTTGGATCTCTAAGGTTACTTGAGGGTGTTGCTTGGACAGATCCATAGACGGACGTCGTTAAGCCTTGATGAGGCACCTATGAGGGATTCCCCCCTGGCTTGGTCTTGATGCACTCCTTCTCTTGCGTTTGGTTCCTGTTTTGAGGGTCTCAGATGGTCTGTTCTCTGCACATCGACAGAGACCGATGAAGCTGTCCAAAAGTCCCTGCACCTGTTGGTCGATGTGGTCTTTGTTGACAGTTGTCCAGGGGGCTGTGTGTGGGTAAGTTTCTAGCTTTTGTTTGTTTCCTGGCTTGGTAAAAAGCGGAAATTTAAAATACCTAAATTGATAACGCTAAGCATTGTTCTCGTTTGTGTTCTTTCACCAGTGTAATTTTACAGATCGCAAACTAGTATGTACTAAGTTTTCCTTAATGGTGAGCAGTGTGTAAGTGTATCTTCTGATACTGTCATTAAGACATCAGAAGTTTTTAAGCGTGATCACCTGGGATCTCTTAAAAAAAGTAGGAGTAAATTTTCTGGCATGAAGCGTCTACTTTCTAGGCTGGGTTCATTTCTAAAGAATTATCTCAACAAGAACAGCAATAAAGATCCGTCTAGCTTCGTTTGCAGTCTTCGTCCTGGAATGATCAAATGCAGTTGGAAAATCAGAAAAGGGACAAAAATGCTTATAGATAGTAATTTTAACTCTGCTCTGTTTCTAAGAATTAGAGATGTATCTGGCTGCAGAACAAATGCTTCATTGACAATTGAAACGACAACAGCCAGGAGCAACGCTGAGATTAGCCTTCCGGTCGATAACGGAAGAGTCTTGCTAGAGCTGGGATATAAGACAGAGGGCGGAGACTTTATAACCCTTGAATACATCCTCTATGATTTGGGAGAGAGAAAACTTGAAGTCCCTAAATATGCAGATTGGTTTCAGAGAGAGTCTTCTGACATTCACCAAGAGATGTATGAACTAGGAAGAAGAGGCTTCTCGATTGGAGGTTCTGAAGGTCTTATGGTTGATTCTGAATCAAACAAAGTATCGAGTAGTCACCCGTAGGTTTGCTTGAGTTTCTCTGGCAGCAAGTATTTCATTGATTTTTCCCTAAAGGTCTGAGCACAAAAGCTGTCCCCAAGCTGAGGCCTAGTGGTGTGCAAGGTCATGAAAATACCATCCACGAAGTGCGGCTTTTCTTTTGAAGCTGCGGTCTTCGTATAGCCAAATATCCTCGGCAGATGGATGAAATCCCGCCTGTTTTGCAATGCTTACGAGGTCATCATCATTGTTTGCAGTGCTGATTTTGTCACGCAATGTGTAGTCGTTTTTTACTTTCTCTAAGAATGCAATTGCCTGCTTCCGTCGCTCGGAAGAGTGGTGGAAGGCAAAAGGTTGGACTTCTTTAAGCACGATTATTTTGTGGAGCTGGGCGTTGACTTTGCAATGGATTTAGCGCAATTTGCGATAAAAAATTATAACTTAAGTGTTTATATTATCTCGCAATAATTGGTCTTTTTAGTTCATCAAGTTTTGTCTGCAGGGGCTGGGTTTTGAGACCTTTTTTCTAGCTCCCTGAACCGTAGGCTGTTCGCCTCAGATCTTCTTGTTCACTAAGCGTGTCCAGGAGTTGTCAGAGTTTCCCTCCTCTGGACAGCGCTTTGTGCCTTTCATCGTCAAACTGTTCTCTATAAGACTGATAAGCAATTACAGCTGGTCGGCACTCGTTGAGTCGTTCTTCAATGGTTATCAGGTCAGCCCGGAGTGTCAGTAGAGGTCAGAGTCCATCAATATTTTTGAGTCGTAGCAATGAATTTGCTCATGCCCATAACACGATGGGAGTTAGTCACGGGGCTTTGAACGAGATCGCCTCTGGCCCGGGGCTGCAGCATCAGCTCTTGAACAACGGTTGTCGAACCGTGAGTGCGCTGATGCCAGATGCAGACCTCACCTGTCTCGACTTTTGGTGTCGAGGTGGAAGCACCTGGGAGGGGCATGGTGAAGAGGGCCTTGCCCACTTTTTAGAACACATGGTGTTCAAAGGCAGCACCACCTTGCAGCCTGGAGAATTCGATCGACGCATTGAAGCTCTTGGTGGCAGCAGTAATGCGGCAACAGGGTTTGATGATGTGCACTTTCATGTTTTGGTGCCATCCAGTTGCGCTCAGAACGCCCTCGACCTACTGCTTGATCTAGTGCTCAATCCTGCGCTGAGAGAAGAGGCTTATGGGATGGAGCGGGATGTGGTGCTTGAAGAAATTGCCCAGTATCGAGATCAACCCGACGAACAAGTCTTCCAAACCTTGTTGTCCCAGGGCTTTGGGCAACACCCTTATGGCCGTCCAATCCTCGGATGGGAAAAGAGTTTGATCGATAGCACTCCAGAGGGAATGCGCCATTTTCACAACAGAAGGTATCGCGGTCCCAACTGTTGTTTGGCCATCAGTGGAGCTGTTACATCGAGCCTGTTGGAGCAGATTCACTCGAGCCGTCTCACCGAGCTCGAAGGCAGTCTTGATCCTGGCGACGAAACCGCATCTGCTTCCCGTGCGCTCGCGTTTCAAAGCGGCCGTCAAACCCTCCGCTTCCCTCGCTTGGAGGCAGCGCGGTTGTTGATGGCATGGCCGATGGCTGCAGCCAATGACCAAGACAGCGTTATGGGTGCCGATCTCGTGACCACCCTGCTGGCAGAGGGAAGGCGTAGTCGATTGGTGCAACGCTTGAGGGAAGATCTACAAATCGTGGAATCCATTGATATGGACGTCACGGTGATGGAACAAGGAAGTGTGGTGATGTTGGAGGCCTGTTGTCCTGAAGATCAGATTGAGCAGGTTGAAGCCGTGATCGAGGAGGAATTGAAACGGGCCAGGGTGGATGCCATCGCTGATGACGAACTGCATCGAGCACAGCAATTAGTGGGAAATGGCCTTCGATTCAGCTTGGAAGCGCCGGGATCCGTCGCTGCAATTGCTGGATCCCAATCCCTATGGGGGCGAACCCAAGCGTTGTTGTCTCCGCTCACTTACCTGCAGACTTGGACGGTTGAGCGCTTGCAACAGTCTCTTCTGCCTCGCTTGCAGCCGGATCAAGCCTTCACCCTTTTTGCCTTACCTGAGGACTCGGAGTGATCAGGACAGATTTGGTGCTGGATCCTGTTCAGACCCCCGGGGTGTTGGCCGCCAAATTGTGGATCGGTCGTGGAAGCTCTGCTGATCCGATTGGCCAGAGGGGAGCGCATCAACTGTTGGCATCCGTGCTGACTCGCGGGTGTGGCTCCCTCGATGCCATGCAAATGGCTGATCTCGTGGAGGGGTGTGGTGCTGGCCTGCGCTGCGACACCAATGAAGATGGCTTGCTGATCAGCATGAAATGCCGAGATCTCGATAGTCCTCAATTGCTTCCCCTCTTGGGCTCGATGGTTCATGAACCGCATCTGCAAGCTGATCAGGTGAACCTGGAGCGGGAGTTGAGTTTGCAGGCGTTGCAGCGTCAGCGAGAAGATCCCTTCCATCTGGCTTTTGATGGTTGGCGCCAACTGGCCTACGGCATGGGCCCCTATGGCCATGACCCCCTGGGAGTGTCGGTTGAGTTGGAGCAACTCAGTGCAGAGTCTCTCCGGCCGATTGCTGCATCGCTCAGTTCCGAACCAGCGATTTTGGCGTTGTCTGGTTCGATTCCAGATGGATTGTTGGACCAACTTCAAGCAGACGGAATTTTTCCTCAACCCCAAGCCGCGGATATAGGTCTGGATGCCAAAGAATCAAGCAACCGAGCATCACTAAGCGCAGAACAAACCGTTCACCTCCACCCGCAGTCCACCGAGCAAGTTGTGCTGATGCTCGGTCAGCCAACGCTCCCGCATGGACACCCAGATGACCTTGCGCTTCGTTTGCTGCAAACCCATTTGGGCACTGGAATGTCCAGCTTGCTTTTTCGCCGGCTTCGCGAAGACTATGGGGTGGCTTATGACGTGGGCGTGCACCATCCAGCAAGGGCTCAAGCCTCACCTTTCGTTTTGCACGCTTCTAGTGCGGTTGACAAGGCGCTAACCAGCTTGGACCTGTTGATGATGAGCTGGCAGGAATTGATGGAACACACGCTTGTGAGCGCAGATCTGGATCTGGCGCGTGCCAAATTTCGTGGTCAGCTGGCCCATGCCTCGCAAACAACAGGTCAGAGGGCTGAACGTCGTGCTCAGCTCCGAGGTCTAGGCCTACCCGACAATCACGATCATCGCTGCAGGGAGGCTTTAGAAACCCTTGATGGCACTGCACTGCGCTTGGCCGCATCCAGCCATCTTGCCCATCCGCTTCTCAGTCTTTGTGGACCACAATCGGCCATCGAATCTTTGGCTGATCGATGGCAACAAGCACTCGGTCAACGTTGAGTGTCTAGAGGGTTTTGCTGGGCTTGATATCAGGTTAGCATTTTTTGAATTGAAGATACTTCGCAATGGATTTAGATATATTTATTTCTGGAATTTTATTGAAGATCTAAGCAGCAGATTTATGGTGATTGGTTCTTGCATGTCATTCAGTAATGAGCCTAGATATCTGCTCGAAATGATCCATCTGCAGAAGATGATCTGAGCATTCAACGAGGAAAATGTTTGCATCGTGGCATAGGTTGCTCATTGATGTGAGTTGGTTGACTTCCTAGTTGTGCCAACTTTCATGCATGAAAGGCAGCCCGATTGGCATTGTTGACTGCAGAGCAAGTTAATGCCTTGAGGACAGCTTGTTTTTGTCATTGATGCATCATTGATCTACTTATCGGTTATCGAACTTGGTGCCACTCCCGTAAGGCTTGTCAGCCTTGCAAGAGTGAGTGTTCGCGCTGGTTCAGGTTTCAGAGCTGCCGAGCTGAAATCCTTGAAGATAAAAGCTAGGAATTTGATGCTTGTTCGATGTTGTTTTGCTGTGTATGCAAGCTGTACTAGTCTTCGTAAACTGCAAATTCCTTCACGCGAGACATAAAGTCTTTCATTTCATGCTCAGAGATGCTGCATGCCATATCGGTCCAGAGATCAAGATGCATTTGTAGTTTCTGGCCAGAGTATTTGTCTGAAAATCTGTGGAATGTATGGTGCAGAATTAATATTAAATCACGCTTTGGAATCCAAGGGTGCGCGAATGAAATCTGATCGAGTCTGTTTAGCCTGCCAATCTGTAAATCCATCTATGTATTAATACTGGATGACTTAGACTACGAAGACATGCTCAGCTCCTTTTATTCAAAAGAAAAGGAGATCAGTATCAAATGAATGAATGAAGCCAATGATGTTTTACTTGCTTGATTGTTTACTGTGTCTTCAGGGTTGTGTGGCCTCGCGGACCATTCAGGATGTTTTGAATGGAGTGGGATCAGATGCAGTGCCATCTGATACGTCTGTTGTATTGATTTTCATGTGTTTTTTGAATGCATTGCCTAGGAAGTTTGTGGTGAGCGTTGATTGAAGCCACGGTGAAGGCCTGAAACTCGTCAAAATGTCTTTATGAAAAAGCTACTTCTCAAACTGATAGGTCCGCTATTTGCGGCAATTGGCGTGTTTGGCCTGGCTGGATCAGGGATTGTTTGGAATTTCCTGGGCCGATCACTGGGTCTTCCCAGCACAGTGATCTCCTTGCTGGCGTTGTTGCTTGGGATTGTGCTTCTCAGGCCCTTGGCTCGGACGTCGTCATCAATCTCAGCCTCTGTTTCCGCTCCGGCTTCTTCTCCAAGTGAATTTGAAAACAGAGAAGAAGAGCCAGGTCCTTCTTCCGATGAGGTGAAGGTGGCACTAACGACAGCGGAATCGATTGCGCAGGAGTTGGCTGAGACGCAAAAATCAGTAGAGATTGCTCCTCCAGTTAATTTTGCTCCGGAAATGCTTTTGCCGGGACAGGGGTTGCCAAACCGTAGGCGTCGGCCAGGCGCATCTTTGAGACGTTATAAGTCTATGGCTGGCGAACTGTTTGATACTAAATAGCTGTCTTTGAGTAATGTTTGGACTTAGAGTTTGATATCATTGAGAGTAGCATAATTAGAATGCATAATATGCATTTGGATTCATTCGTCTAATGTATTGATTCAGATTGTCTTTGATAATTTGATTTAAAGCTTGTATTTAATCTTGCTGTATGGCAAGTTCCGAACGTCTTGCTAGAGAGGGTTTGTCTTCACATTCTCTTCACTATGAAAGCCATTCTTTTGCTTGCTGCTGCTTTAGCAGTGTTTGTTACCTGCGGCGTTGCTGTTGCAGGATCAGCGACTCAAGAGGCGATGGATGAAGAAGTCGCCACAAACAGAGCTTTGTCCAAAGTTCCACAAGGTAAAAAAGTGACCGGTACGTCATGTACGTCCATTGAGATCGGCATGGGTGGTGAAACGTCCTACCGCTGCACAGCAACTTGGGACTGAAGACGCGGATCATCATGATTGAAGCGTCACTTTTCAGTGGTGCCAGGCTTTCGATTGAATCTTTGGTGCTTTTCAAGACCAAGAATCATCTTTTGTTTGGGTTGTTTTTGGAGGCTTTGTGTCTAAGCAGTATGCAATTTACTGCTCAGATATAAGGCTATTGGAGTGATGGTGTAGGCCATAAAAAAGCCGGTTTTTAAGACCGGCTACTTGACAGGGATTTGAGTTTTTTTGACATCGGAGCGGCGGGATTTGAACCCACGACCCCCACTACCCCAAAGTGGTGCGCTACCAAGCTGCGCTACGCCCCGTCAAAAGAAAACTATCACAGCGCATTCCCTGCTTTGTTAAAGCGTGTGGACCGTTTCAGTAGGCGGTTTGTCAATGTGTCGCGGGGGTCGCTGCTGTAACCCCAGAGGCGTAAATCTCTTGCAAGGAGACGCAACTCACAGAGCGACATCGAAGCCAACTGGAGCTCAGGCAGCGTTCTCCATGCCCTGCTGGTCATCGGCATTGCAGAGCGGCTAGGGCGCTCATTTAACGCAAGCGTTCCATCTGCAAGCCACTCAGGAATGAGCACAACCAAGACGGCAATTAAGCCATAGAGCTCCACCAACCCCTTAGGTAATGGGTGCAGCCGTCGGCGCTGGCGTGGGTCAGGTGAGGACTTCACGAACCTTTTTTAGGTGCCTTGATGGATCTAAATAAGCTGATTTTCACGTTCAAATCTCTGTTTGTGATCAAATCGCCAATGAGCTCCCGCTTGGTGAGGATTGCTCTTTCCACAGAAATGGCTCTGCGTTGTTGTCATTGGGCCTCAGGCTGAAAATCAAAACGAACACCACAACAAGTGTGAGAGCGATTGCCGCCATGACGACCCTGTCTGGCAAGGCGTTGTTCATGGATTTAGGCCTTCAGAGAAATGGGACTGTTGTCACCGCGTAAAACACAGTGACTGATGGACCAGTCGTAGTGGCTCCAAACAGAAGGTGGAAGCTTGTAGTTTGCCCCTGCGAAGTCTCCGAGCAACACACCGCTTGGCATGGCTGAGCAATAGGGCCTGCTGCCTGGTCGAGCCAAGTATTGCTGGTGGTACTCCTCGGCTCTAAAAAAGACTTGGTCGGCCGCGATCTCCGTGGTGATTGCAGCAGTGTTTTGTTTGTTCAACGCAGACTGATACCAATCACGACTTGCGATTGCTAGCTCCGCTTGGTGCGCTGTGCTGGTGTAAATCGCTGACCGATACTGGCTTCCACGGTCATTGCCTTGTTGATCGCCTTGCGTTGGGTTGTGGCATTCCCAAAACAACTTCAAGAGATCACTGAAATTGATGGCTGTCGTGCTCCAAACCACGCGCACAACTTCCGAGTGACCTGTGCGTCCGCTGCAAACTTGTTCGTAGCTCGGATTTTCGACCTTCCCGCCTGCATAACCAACGGCTGTTGACACCACACCAGGCAGTCTCCAAAAGCCTTTCTCCGCTCCCCAGAAACAGCCGCAACCAAATAGGGCCTCTTCCTGATCGTCCATGAGCGGCGCATTCAGAGCAGTGCCCAGCACTACATGCCGCCCTTGATCGCTGGACGGCTGTGAGGGTGTTGTTTGTCCGGTAAGCCAGGAAGGCAGCATTGCAAGGAAGCCAATGCCAAAACCCTAGGCAACTGATTTGGGTTCCAGCTGAATGTGATTCAGCAGAGTCGTGACAAAGGCAAATAAAAGGAAGGGCAAGCTCAACACAAGGATCAGACCTACACCGACAAGCGCGAAAAGTGGCTTAGACGACCCCATGAGCGCCAAGCCGGAGGCCAAGCTCACGAATATCACTGCCATCCAGGCCAAGATTTGGCCGTAGACGTCGCCGAAGGTGAGGGTGCAGCGCACCGCGAAGGGAGGGCTGGAAGACATCGCTAAAACCTTTTGATCCAGCTAAGCCCCGAACGCAACATTTGTGGTGGCTTTATGGATAAGCGTTTCATGTTTCAAGCAACGGCATCCAAGCGTTCAGCTGCCTGCTCTCGCTCCCAGAGGCTGCGGTAAGGACCTTTGATGGCGATAAGTTCGTTGTGATGGCCTTGCTGAACGAGGCGTCCCTGTTCCAGAACAAGAATCCGATCGCACGCAGCTGCAGCCGACAATTGGTGGCTGATCATCACGATTGTGCGTTGCGTTTGCCGACGGACGGACGCGAGAATTTCTGCGGCGGTGTTGTTGTCAACGCTGGCTAGGGCGTCATCGAGTACCAACAATGGTGATGTCATTAATAGGGCTCTGCCAAGAGCCGTTCGTTGCCGTTGCCCCCCGCTGAGCGTGATCCCCCTCTCTCCAACCAAAGTTTCAAAACCATCGGGAAAGCCCTTCACATCGGCGAGCAAACGGGCCTGATCAGCTGCGGCTTCAACGCGATCCATGCCTGCTTCTGGATCTCCATAGCGCAGGTTGTCGGCAAGGCTGCTTGTGAATAGATAGCCCTCTTGTGGCACGAGAGCGATCTGTTCTCTGAGGTCTTGAAGTCGAATTTGTGTGAGATCGCAGCCATCCAGAAACAGCTGTCCTTCAGGGACTTCCACCATGCGACCAAGGGCTCGGGCCAGGGTGGTTTTTCCGCAACCAACAGGACCAACAACAGCCACCAATTCGCCAGGGACAATGCGAAACGAGAGACCTCTCAAGGTGTCTTTATCGCTTCCGTCGTATCGAATATGCAAATTGTTTGCGATCAGTTCGCCTTGCATCGATTTTTGAACCGCAACGGGCTCGAGAGGATCTCGAATCCGAGGACGGCGAGATAGCAATTCCTCAACCCGCTCCAAGCTCACCTGGCCCGTCTGAAAAGTGTTGAGCGTGAAGCCCAACAATGCCGTTGGAAAGACCAGTCGTTCCACATAAAGGATGAGGGCAACCAAACCGCCAATGGTGAGCGTTCCTCGTTCCAGCTGGCCACTGCCGAGGGCAATTAAGAGCAGCAAAGAGATAGAAGAAATTCCCTCTAGTAATGGGAAAAGGGTGCTTCGGGTGCGAGCCAAGCGAATGGCCGAGTCTCTATAGCTCTCATTGCGGGCACCAAAGGCGTCTAGCTCTGGAGCCTCCTGTCCGTAAATCTTGATCGCTGCGATGCCTGAGAGATCTTCTTGAATGAGCTCACTTAGACCAGCTAAATCTTCCTGTTGGCGCCGCTGTTGGCGCATCATTCTTCCGCCAAATAAGCGCACCGATCCGAGCATGACTGGATACAAAGCAATCGCCGCAACGGTCAGTCCTGGATCAATGGCCAACATCGCCGGGAGCGTGAAGGCGTAAGCCAAGACAGTGTTGGTCAGGCTGAGGACAGCGAAGCCAAGAAGTCTTCTGACGTTTTCCACATCGCTCGTGGCTCGGCTAATGATCTCTCCGCTACCTGTCTGCTGCACCCACCCGGGCTCTTGCAGCAGCATTTGATCAAATAATTTTTGGCGTAATTCCACTTCAACCTGTCGCCCAACCCCAAACACCAATTGGCGTGAAATCAGCCGTGCGATTCCCATACTTGTGGCCAGCAGCACGATGAAACCGGCTTGACGCAGCACGTCTGAGATTGCGAACCCGTCTTTTAAGTCATCAATCACTCGCCTTACTTCAAGCGGGATCGTGACGCTGAGAATATTCACCACGACCAGCGTCAGGGCTCCCACCACAACCGTGCGACGGTGCGGGCGCAGATAGCGACCGATTAAATCGAGGCGGAAGGCGGCCATGCCTGGTGCAGAACAGCTATCAACCTAGGCATTCGGCTTGGTTGGAAGTTGGTTCGCAACCTGTGCCCCAGCGAGTCATAGCTGGTTACTTATCGATCTGGTCATTGCCTCGTTTGTGGGTGATAGTGGAGAAGTCCCCATCACCCGGCCCGGCGTGCATCTGCACACCGGGCTTTTTTCTGACCAGCTATTTCCATCGCGTTTCTCTCATGGTCACTGCATCGGCGTCCTGGCCCCAACTTCTCGAGCATTTGTTGGTTGGAAACGTTTTGTCCAAGGAGGACGCTGCTGCGCTCATGGAGGCGTGGCTTGCGGAAGAGCTCACGCCAGTTCAGACGGGCGCTTTTCTTGCGGCGTTGCGTGCCCGTGATGTTCAAGGTTCAGAACTCGCTGCGATGGCTGAGGTATTGCGCAAGGCATGTGCGCTCCCAGACGCGAAACCGAATCTGGCGCTGGTCGACACCTGCGGTACGGGTGGAGATGGAGCCGATACCTTCAACATCTCAACAGCTGTGGCTTTCACAGCGGCAGCCTGTGGAGCCCATGTTGCTAAACACGGCAACCGCAGCGCCAGTGGAAAGGTTGGCTCTGCTGATGTTTTGGAGGGATTGGGACTGCAACTCAAGGCTCCGTTGGAATCAGTGGTGGGTGCCTTATCTGCTTCTGGAGTGACGTTCCTCTTTGCTCCGGCATGGCATCCAGCACTCGTCAACCTCGCGCCGCTTCGTCGCAGTTTGGGGGTGAGAACGGTGTTTAACCTGCTCGGCCCTCTCGTGAATCCCCTTACACCAGAGGCTCAAGTTCTTGGAGTTGCAAAAGCTGATCTGTTGGATCCGATGGCGGAGGCATTGCAACAACTTGGGCTCACACGCGCCGTTGTGGTGCATGGCGCAGGAGGGCTTGATGAAGCCTCGCTAGCAGGCCCCAATCAGGTGCGCATTCTTGAGAATGGAAACGTGCGTTCCGATCAACTCAGTGCCTCTGATTTTGGCCTGACTCCTGCGCCCCTTGAGGCCTTAAAAGGTGGGGATTTGATGACCAATCAGCAGATTCTTGAGGCGGTTTTGAAGGGTGAAGCTCCTGACGCGCACCGTGATGCGGTTGCCTTGAATACCGCGCTGGTGCTTTGGGCTGCAGGTGTTCAGTCTGATCTGTCTGAGGGAGTTAAACAGGCCTTATTAAGCCTGGAGAAAGGTCAGCCGTGGCATCGACTTGTGTCTCTCCGTAATGCCTTGGAAGGTCGCAAGGAAGAATGAAGAGGCCATGGCTGACACTCGCTTCTGCAAATGACCGCTCCTAACCCATTCACAGCGCGTCTGGTCCTGCAGGACGGCACGGTTCTCGAGGGCTTTGCCTGCGGTCAGCGCGGCAGCGTGATCGGCGAGGTGGTTTTCAACACCGGGATGACGGGATACCAAGAGGTGTTGACGGACCCCAGTTACTCAGGGCAACTCATCACCTTTACTTATCCGGAGATAGGCAATACGGGGGTTAACCCAGATGACCAAGAGGCGGATCAGCCTCATGCCCGTGGCTTGATCGTCAGGCAGTTGGCCCCAAAAGCGAGCAATTGGCGCAGCCAACAATCTTTGCCTGAATGGATGGAGCAAAACGGTGTGATCGGAATTCACGGTGTGGATACCCGTGCTCTGGTAAGGCATCTGCGCGAGTTGGGCCCAATGAACGGTGTGATCAGCAGCGATGGTCGCCCGGCGCTTGAGCTTCTAGAAGAACTGAAGCAAGCCCCTTCGATGGAGGGGCTCAATTTGGCTGATCAGGTGACGACCCCAACGGCTTACCACTGGACCAAGCCTTGCAATGTCAGGTTTGACCAACGTTTTCAAACGCGTCCTGAACGCCCTTATCGCGTTGTAGCCATTGATTTCGGAATTAAGCGAGCCATTCTTGAACGCCTAGTGAGCCATGGCTGTGACCTAACGGTTTTGCCCGCTAACACCGATATCAACACCGTGCTTTCTCACGAGCCTGAAGGTGTTTTTCTGTCCAATGGACCAGGCGATCCTGCGGCTGTGCAATCAGGCATCACGCTGGCCAGCAGCTTGCTGGAACATCGGCAGCTGCCGATGTTTGGGATCTGTCTAGGGCATCAAATTCTGGGATTGGCCCTTGGGGGCACAACGTTCAAGTTGGCCTATGGCCATCGAGGCCTTAACCATCCATGCGGCAACACAGGCCAGGTGGAAATCACAAGCCAAAACCATGGTTTTGCTCTTGACGCCGCTTCACTGCCTGCAGAGACAGTCGAGGTCACTCATTTCAACTTGAACGACCGCACCGTGGCTGCATTGGCCCATCGAACTCAACCGGTGTTTGGCGTTCAATATCACCCTGAAGCCAGCCCAGGCCCCCATGATGCAGATCATCATTTCGCCCGATTTGCGGGCTTGATGGCTGATCGCCGTTGAATCGTGATCAGATCGTGGTGAGAAGGAGCCAAGCTCCCTAGTATTTGGCCCAACAGAATTTCGGGGGATTAGTCCCATTACTGAACTGCAGCGATTAACCGTTTCGCTTCGGGGTGGCTTCGAGCAAAAGGGTGGCTGCGTGGTGTTTCATTTCACCGGTCAGCTTGATGCCTATTCCGAGAGTCAGTTCATGACCTACGTGACTGATGTTTTGAAAACCAATAAGTCACCGGCCGTGATCGACCTCATCAAGGTCGATTTTCTTGACTCGTCCGGCTTAGGTGTTCTTGTTCAATTTGCCAAACAATGCAAAGACGCCAAGAGACGCTTTGCTGTCGTTGGCAACGCCCGCGTTGTTCAAACCGTCAAATTGGTGAGGCTTGAGGAGTTTCTCCACCTAGCCGAGGATCTCGATAAAGCTGTTAGCCAATTTGCAACTTGAGTGACTGGATTCGTTCTCAGTTGCCACAGGAACCTGAGCGTGATCTTGGATCGTTGCAACTCGCTTGGCTTGGAGATGCTGTGTGGGAACTGCATCAACGACTGAGATTTTGTAAAACCCCAGGACGTTCTCAGGATCTACACCAAGCCGTTGTCTCTCTCGTCAGGGCTGACGCTCAAGCTGCTGCTCTCGAGAAACTCGAGCCATTTTTGACCGATCAGGAACGCGATTATGTGAGGCGTGGCCGCAATAGGGCTGGCCGTGGACCCAAGCGAGCTGATGCTGGCATCTATGGGAGGGCAACGGGATTTGAGACAATGATTGGCTGGCTCTTTTTGCAGAATCCGGCGCGGCTTGCGCAGCTCTTGGATCGACTCGAGGAGACCGACACCGTCCTGTCATAACCACTCCCCTGCTATGAGCTCACGTTTCGATCGCCGCCCCCCCTCCGGCTCTGGCAGCGGCTCAGGTTCTCGTGGTCGACGCCCGTTTCGTGATGGATCACCGCCCATGCGGCGCGATCGGGATGACAGCTGGGGAGGACGTCCTGAAAACGGAAACAGCGACCGCCGCTCCAGCGACCGTCGTTCCTCGGATCGGCGCTTTTCCGAACGGCGGTCAGGTGATGCCTATGGAACGGACCGTCGGCCTGCTTTTGACCGCCGCTCTTCCGATCGAAGACCCTCGGATCGACAGTTTTCTGATCGGAAGTCTTCGGATCGATATTCTTCGGATCGATATTCTTCGGATCGATATTCTTCGGACCGACAATCGTCTGATCGTCGGCCCTCCTTTGATCGTCGCTCTGCCGAGGGCCGTTCTTCAGGCAACCGTTTTGCCGATCGTCGCTCAAGAGATTCGGGTCCGAGCGACCGCCGGTCTTCCTTTGATCGTCGCCCCTCAGTCGACCGGTCTTCAGATCGCTCGTTAGATCGTTCCTCTTCAGACCGGTTCAATGACAGTCGCCCTCCTGAAGGTTCGTTCTCAGATCAGCGTTTTTCGGAACGCCGTTTTAGAGATTCGGGCTCAACAGATCGCCGGCCATCTTTTGATCGCCGCTCTTCTGATCGCTCCTATGGAGAGCGTCGAGCCCGTTTTGCCGAGAGCCGTGGTCAGGGCGGCAGAGGAGGTAAAAGGCCTTCTTCGCCACGTTTGGACGACAAGCCTCGTGGTGAGTCAAGTCCACATGCCGCGGAGGCTGTGGCCGATGACTTGCTCTGGGGGCGTCATGCCACACAGGCGGCTCTAGAAGCAGGCAGGCCTATTCATCGCATTTGGTGCACCTCTGAGTTGCGCAGTGCCTCGAAATTTCTTCAGCTGCTCAAAGATGCCAAATCGTCCGGAGTGTTGGTTGAAGAGGTCACCTGGGCAAGGCTTGGCCAGCTCACTGGTGGCGCTGTGCACCAAGGCATCGTTTTGCAAACTGCAGCTGCTGAAACCTTCGATCTCGAGGATTTGGTGAAGGGATGCAGCGCCTTGGACGAGGCACCGCTGTTGTTAGCCCTGGATGGTCTGACCGATCCCCATAATTTGGGCGCCATTGTGCGCTCAGCTGAAGCTCTCGGAGCTCATGGTGTTGTGCTTCCTCAACGAAGAAGTGCTGGGTTAACGGGCTCTGTTGCCAAGGTGGCTGCGGGTGCCCTTGAGCACTTACCTGTTGCGCGGGTTGTCAATCTCAACCGTTCTCTTGAAACCTTGAAAACGTCTGGTTATCGGGTGATCGGATTGGCTGAGGAAGGAGATCTCACTCTCGAAGAAGTGGATCTGGAAGGCCCCCTGGTGATTGTGACCGGTTCTGAAGGGCAAGGGTTGTCGATGTTGACGCGTCGTCATTGCGATCAGTTGATCCGGATTCCCTTACGAGGTGTCACCCCAAGTTTGAATGCATCAGTGGCCACTGCCCTGTGTCTGTACGAGGTGGCACGTCGCGGCTGGATGAAGGGTCTCAAGGGACAGAACCCATCGCCACGAATCACCAGACCGCAGTTGGCTGGATCCGCTGTCGAAACGGCCCCTGTCGTTCCAGAATCCGGCGACTCCCCCATCGCTGATCAACCTTCAGCTCAGTCCTCAGTTCAGCCCTCAGATCAGCTTCCAGAAAAGTCCCCAGAACAGTTCTCTGGCTCGGCTTCTGATCAGGCCACTGAGCAGGTCTCAGAGGCTTCCTTGGTCAGTCTTGATTTACAGCGGGAATCTGAAATGTCAGGACCTGATGCTTTTGCAGTGAGTATTGATCTCTAATTTCGAGCAAATGCCATGAAGCAAGGCAAAATATATTTACCTCGACAGCTCTTCCATGAGCCCCTTGATCAGGCCCCTGCGCAGTCTCGCCAACGGCCTTGGCTTTGCATGGTGGGCACGTGTCCAAACCCATGGGCCTGATGTC
>QCUZ01000026.1:0-16453 GCA_003210555.1 Synechococcus sp. AG-683-A03
AGGCTTAGTCGCCTTCTTTTTTTATGCCTGGTCACCCTGCAGAAGCAGGCAGCAGCCCAATTAAGTAGAGCCCAAGGACGAGCCAGGGAAGCAGAGCTCTCTTTACAAACCGTTACCAAGCGCCCTAAGCTTTGACACATAAGTTCATGGGTGAATCCAATGACTGATTACTCCACCGCCATCTTTGGTTTGATTGCCTTCACCGGAGTCGTCTCCGCTGCTGTCGTCTACATCCTTGCCCAGCCTTCCGACCTGCCAGTCGTAAAGAAAGCAAAAGCAGCCAAAAGCTGAGTCCCATCATTAAAAACACTTACCGGCTCAAAACATGACCACACAAGACCTTCTCGTTTTGCTAGTGAGCTTCGGAACCGCTTGCTTCGCACTGAACATCTACAAGCTGAACCAACAGCCACAGCAATAAGCTTGACAAGCTGTTATGGAAATGTTGCGGTACGCGAAGCTTTCTTTGGGTGGAATCTGCAACATAAACCCTCTGGGAAGAGGCTTATTTCAATAAGTAGGTCTCTGTGAGCTTGCGCTTTCTTGTTTGGATCAACCAATCCCGTGAGCCCAGCAGGCAGTGTTTTGCCAGTTTAGTGCCCCAGATTTTGCAAGTCTTGGTTTGCTGTTGGCCCTGCTGCAGCAATTACTTCCGGATGTTGTGTGCAACAAGCGTGTAGCAGTGCTGATCTACTACGTGCCGAAAGTGCTGACACGCCACTCAAACGCTCGAACATCATCAGCTATGTAGCTCCTGATTATTCACATAGCTCCATTTTTTTATAGCCTCTAGAGGGACTGTATTTTTCGGTCTGACGTTCTCGGTCAACCGGCTTCAGAAGGCCTTTGGATCAGTCGGCATAAACCCCCCTTTATGGGGATGTGCCGGCACCAGTGCTTAGGTGGCGCTGTCTCGTCTGCAACAAGCGGGATTATCTGATTAGTTGAGCCAACCCAAGTAAGCGCGATGGTGTAGCAGAGATTCGATTTGCTTCAAGGTATTAGCTCCCGCAAGGGAAAAGTAAGGGGCGTATGTGTCGCCATCTATCTTTCGACAAAATATCCACCAACCACGCCGAGTGCGGAGTGTTCTGATGTCTAAAAGCCGTTGTGACCAACCTCACAGCACCGCTTGATGGTGCTCATAACCTCAGCCATTGATTCGAGAGATGGTGTGTTCATAGGGGGAAACAAACCCTTCGCTTCTCACTCACACATCTCAAACAATGATTAACAACGAACTCACTCTTGATCAGCTACAACAAGTAAGCGGTGGCTGCTGGCTCTCAGCTGGTGAAATTGCCGACTTCTGGGTCGACACAATCTCCGATGTTGTATTAGGAGGCACGATTGATGATCTCACATCAAGTGCTGACAAGGTTGATGACCTTGATACCGGAGTTTATCAACCACCTGGCACAGAATCACCCCGTCCTGGTGTGCTCCACTGATTGATTGGATGTACGACCCCCCGCCACGAGCGGGGTTTTTATTGCAGCGGGGAATGCTTTAAGCAGTTACTTCCTTCCCATGCATGACCCTAGATACTCAGATAACGCTTGCCTTGCTGGCATTTGGTTGGCCTTGGCCCTCAATCATTTTTATGAGGGCAACGCCGGAAATGGTTTGATCGCCATCATCGGGACATGGATTGCCTGGGTTTCGATCTTTGGAATCGTTCTATGGATTTTCCCCTGCTTCAATGCTGTTTTAAAAGCCTTGAGGGAGTTCGAGGGGAAGTCACCTCAGGTTGAGGAAAGGCCCTCTTTAGATCCCAAACGTCGATGATTGTGGTGCTGTACTAAGGGATAGGGCATGCCCATGGGTGGCGAGCTCGGCAATGACAAAAAGCATTTTTGGGTCGGTTGCGGCCTAACCCTGCTAAGACACCAAGTTCAGGCCACTGCTCTCACTCACTTTCAGCAAAGGCTTCGTGAACCACCTGGCGATGGGGTTTGGGCAACAGAGTTTTGGGGCAGAGCAGCTGTTCATTGGTTTTGAACTGGTACTAGCGGGCTCCCGTGGCAATAGCTGTGACGAACACAGCGTCACGTGAACGCTGCCAGCAATTTCTTCTTTGTGACCTCGATGCATCCGCTGGGGCGATGGGATTGGTGCGAAGTGATGTCACAGTCCCATTGGGACGTTGTGCTCAATTGATCGACGTTTGATCTAGCGATTGTGCTATCAATGGATCACGCCAAAGTGCCCGATAAAGAGCCCACTGAGCGAGAAAAGATAACCTTTTTTTCAATGAACCGAAAAACACTGCCTACAGAGCGAAGCACCGTAGCTTCGAGTCGAAACGTCTCATCGACAACCAAAAAGCAACCAGAGTTAATAACCTGGGAAGAGCTGATCGGTAAACGCTAGATATGGTGTCCTGTGTGACATTCAAGAGCTGCATATGGTGTTGGCAAGCTTGATTGGTAGGTATTGACCCAACAAAATCACTGATGCCTCTGCCTTGTCCAACTGGGATCTGTGCCGGGTTCCAGCTGGTGTCGATCGTGGGTCGATGTCCACGAATTTTGGCTTTACAATCTCCAAGGAATTTAATCCATGGGTTCATCCCGTGGGCATCCACCCGCTGTTGCTGATCCAGAAGAGGATTTCCTGAGCAACGGCAGGTGGAATGAGTCAAAACGCAATCAAGACCTTGTCAGACTTCTCAGTTTGTGGAGGCAGCTGCTTGTACTCCAGGCCACATGGCCGCGAACTCAGCGTCAGAAACAACCGGCGTTACTTCGAACTCGATGCCAAAGCCCTTGATCCAAGGAGCGAGATGGGCCCACACCTTGCCGATGTCGCTTGCAACAGCAATCGCCATCCCTGTTCCACCGATGGGCTCACAGACTCGATATTTGAGTTCAAATCCATCGAAGCAATCTCCAGGACCTCCAGAGTTGATGTATTCAGCAAATGGCGTGCAGGCATCCCAAGATCCTTCAACTGTTGGGAAATTCCAGATGATTAGGTAGTGCTGCATTGAGCTCAATCAAATTATTCTTATACCAGTGCCTCAAGGTAATGACTGTTACCGATCAGACAGAGTTGATTCATGGCCGAGTCTGCTGCAATCAGCTGAAAGGAATTGAAGAGTAGTATTTTCGTCTGGTTGAAACGAAATTACTTGTGAGACAAGCCCATAACTGCCTTCCAATTGCCACTTTTCTTACATTGATGGGAGTGATGTTTCCCTTCCCTGTTGTCGCTAACGACCTTGGATCAAAGACCAAAGCAGAGGCTCTAGAGAAAGCCGCAGAACTTGGTTGTGTGGGCGCCTATGAATGGCAGGGGGTGTGGATGCCTTGTGAAGAGGACAACGAAGGGCCTGATGACGATCACAGCGGTCATGACCACAGTCACGACCATGATCACTAACAGCTTTCTGGTCATTTGTTGCAGGATTTGTTTGGGTTGAAGATGATCTCCAGAATCCAGGCGAGAGGCAGTTGCTGAGAACTCCTGACTGGTAGTTGTGTCTAATAATCAAACCGATACGTAAACTGAAACCTCCAGGCCATCAACCTTTGAGCGAATCCACAAGTCGTGCTGAAACAGCACAATTTTTTGCCTACTTAGTCACCCTCGCCTATGGCGAAAAGGATGCACCGACGCTCGCTCAGGTCGTGTTCCTGAGTGACAAAGAGGCTGAAGACGTGAGGACGGTTGCCAAGGCTCTGTTGGAGAAGGCCAAAAACACAGCTCCAGATTTTCCGAGGTTCGACTGGTCAACTCTTAAGGTGCAAGGAAGCAAAACCTTGAACGACAAAGAGCTGACGAGGTTGGTGGACGTGGCGTTACAAGGTCAAGTTGGTGTCGGTCGAGTGTCTGGGTTGAAACTCTTCTCAGATTGACGACTGCCCTAAGTCGTTTGCCGCAAGAAGGACAAAGAAAAAATTATTTGGTTTTTTGCTTTGCGGTATTAAAGACTGGCTCGTCTACTGAATGACAGTCACCACTCATCTAAACTTCGGTTGCTATTGCCCATGAAACAAAGTTTATTTTTGACTGTAATATATCTACTGAATCAATTTCTATTTCTAGGATTCCGCTCACTAATAAACCATTCTGTTCCTTGTTGATAGTGGCTTTTAGTTTGCGTTCCTTGATTTCCATGTCGTCCCATGTGTTGTCTTTGTGGGTGGTAAACTGATTATTGGCCAGGTCAATCTTCAGTATTAAGCTCTCGTCTTAGTCTCCTCCTTGATCAATTTCTTGGTTTTTTATTTCAGTGAAAAGAGCCCTTGTTGAGGTTTCACATTCTATATAAAGAAAGTCATCCGCTAAAGAAGGAGATCCCGCAAGCAGCAGAGTGAAGAGGGCGGAAATATATTTCATTGGTGATGATGATCGTCAATGCAAGGGATGAAAGGCATGCAATAGTCTTTAGGGAGAAGCGAGGCGCGTTGTTGTCGCTGATCACTTCGTTGCTGCTCTGTCTATTCTCGCGGCCGAAAACGACGTTGCTGACTGGCAGTGGTTGACGCATATGAGTGAGTCAGTGAGTCCTCAATCCGATCAGACGTACGCCACCCACAATCCAAACTGCAGGGATAAAAGACGAGTTCATGGATCATCCCAACGCGTCATTGGGTCGCTTACCAATCATTGCTGCCATCTCTTTAGCGTTGACTCTCGCTTTGGTTTGTGGATTGTTTGGACAGAGAGCATGGAGCCATCAGACGTCACTGACCAAAAACTTTGAGGCTTGCATGGAAGCTGCTCCTTTTAAGCAACCTTTGAGCGAAGCCAAGACGGCTGCGGCGGTCACACCAGAATCACTCCCTAGACATTTTGAGGAGTTTGACCAGATTTTCCGAGACACGGGTCTTCCACCCATTTGGGATGGTAGCAAGCTGGTGCCCTGGAGGGTGTTCCATCAACAATCCATTTTGGTCGCTAAGCAGTGCCACGAACAACTTGGGATCATTCGTCCACAGAAGGAGTTAAGGGGGCCATACGCCAAACCTGTTTGGGACCCCAGTTCTGCGATCTGGCAAAAGAATTGATCAGCAGCACTCCATCCCGATTGGATGATTGACGACAATGACTTGGATGTCTTAACCCCTGAATGACCTTCCACCTGCAGCGAGAATTTGTTGAGGCCCTCACCGATCAACAAAAGGTTGAGTTGTTCAGCATTGTTTGCGGATACTTAGAAGACAGTGGTGATTACCTTGATCAGTTCAATAGCGCAGTTCGATGGAGTAGAGAAATCGTTCTTGAGTACATCAACACCCAGTTTTGGAAAGATTTCTCGGTTGCTGCTACCGCTGATATTAAGAGTGGAGGAGATAGGGAACGCCTTTTTCAATTCGTTGTGCTGCCTCAATGTCGCCATTTGCTTCCTGAATCAGCAGACCAACCAAACATGGAGGAGACAGGCCAGGTCACTCGGCATACAGGTCACCTTGTGACTTGTCTTGTCGTTCCGAAGTTCTGGAGCCTCGCCCTTCCAGACGAGTGGAAAAAGGAATGGTTCCTGTCTTTCTATGAGCTGGAAGAGGAATGGATCGTTGGTGGATTTTCAGGGATTGGTGTTGATGGTTAGCGATATCTGTTGCGATGAGAATTGATATAAAAAGGTAGTTGGTTCTCAGAGTCGAGAGGTTCTTGTATGAATGTTTTATGCAAAAAAAAATCAAGGTAAATTGCTTTTTCCGTCAAGTATTTGAATACAAAGCAACCATCCATCACCAGTCATGGATTTGTTGATGCCAAATCTTATGGCTTGATCCAATCGATCACTCAAAGCACTAGCCCTAGCTGGGTGATGATCAGCGAATTCAACGGTTTTCAATTCGATGACCACTATTGCGTTGCTCGGCACCGGTTTGCTCGGTGGGGCGATCGGTCGCCGCTTGCTGGAAAGGGGGGTGACCTTGAAGGTCTGGAATCGCAGCCCAGATAAATGTGAGTCGCTTTTACAGCAGGGGGCTGTGCAGATTAAAAATCTCGCTGGGGCAGCGAAGGGCTGTCAGGCGGTGATCACTGTGCTGCGCGACGGGCCCGTGAGTGCAGAGGTCATTGCTGAGCTGGGTGACCTCGATGCCGTCTGCTGCCTACCGATGGGCACGATGGGAATCAGCGAATCGCGGCAGCTTGAGCTGCAGGTACAGGCGCAGAGGGGTGTTTACCTGGAAGCTCCAGTTTTGGGCAGCAAACCAGAGGCGCTGAAAGGCACGTTGTTGGTGATGGCAGGAGGTGATCCTGAAGTGTTTGAACAGCAGTTGCCGTTGCTGCGTCTTCTGTCTGTTGATCCGAAGTGGATGGGGCCTACCGGAAGTGCAGCCGCCAGCAAGCTGGCTCTTAACCAGCTCATTGCCAGCCTCACGCATGGTTATTCTCTGGCGTTGCGATTGGTTCAGGCCTCAGGTTTAGAGGTTGAGCGTTTCATGGAGGTGCTTCGCCCTTCAGCTCTTTATGCGCCCACCGTCGACAAGAAGCTCGTGCGGATGCTGACGCACGACTTCACCAATCCCAACTTCAGTACGGCGCTGATGCGCAAAGATTTGCAGCTGTTTGTGCGTGAGGCAGGCCTGGCAGGCCTGAATGCTGAGGCTCTCGCGGGCTTGGTGGAGCTCCTGACTCACGCGGAAGGCACTCCCTTGGATAAAGCTGATTATTCAGCGCTGCATGCGTTGACGGCAGGGTCAGGGCAGGGGACTTAATTCAAGCAGCTTCTATGGGCCTGAGCAGAGTCTTTCTTTGATGCTTATTGGTCAAAGGGCTGAAGCAGCGTTGCATCAATGTCTGCCTCCGGATTGAGCTTCAAAACCATCCACAAAAGCATTGCTGAGCAGGCCTTGTCATCAGCGCCATAGTCGTATTTCCAGTCTTTCACCATGCCAACGAGTTCCTGCTGAGCATTGGTGATGAACGCATCAGTCCATTCCTGCATGGAGAAATTTTTCGAGCAATGAATAGCTTCACAGATCAGCTGCGCCACTGAGGCGGTTTTGCTGTCATCCCAGACGGCGATGTTCTCGATTCGCCTTGGTGTCAGCACTGTTTGCGCGATATTGGGTTTGATCAGAGAGACAGTGAGTACAAAATTTATTTTGCTGAATTCTGTCCCTCCTGTAGCAACTGGGCCTCCCCATTCCCAAACGACCAGTCTTCCCGTTGTGAGGGACTGATGCTAATGAATAAGTCTTCTTTGCGAACTCCTTGTTTCTCAAGTTCTTCAGCGAGAACGCGGAATAGTTCAGCTTTTAACTCTTTGCTTCTTGGTGAAGACGTGATTTGAAGGAGTAGGGGTGGTTGCCCAGATCGATTAATCCCCCACATGGTGCGACTAATACGCATTCGTGATTTTTTGTATTCATTAATGACGTAAAAACCACCATTCTTAGGGATTCCCCAAACTCTCACGAAGCAAGCATGAATCGTCTCCTGAAGCTGATCGATCGCTTCTTCAGTCATTCCTTCTATAATATTAATCGTAATGAGTGGCATTTGCTGATTTCAATGTGGTGCTTCATCAATAGTATACAGATATTATTTGATGCGCTCTTTTGTGCTTTGAGGCCGATGACAATGCTTTTAAAAGATATTTTTGGTCATGACGTTTAGATAATGGCAAATCCTTTGTGTTTGTAAGCTTTGTGTTTTCTCATTTGCTTGGTTTCTGTCGCTTAGCCAAGGAGTCGATGCTCAAAATGCAAAACTACTTTTAGGGTATAGCTCGCTCACGGTTAAGGCTTTCATGGCAACGAGAGAAAGTATTCGGGCGGTCTATGCAGATCCTCAGGTTGATGGGATGAAGCATCTCTATCACACGATTGGAGCGATGCTGAAAGAAGGTGTTGATTTTGATCGTGCCTACGCCTTAGTTGTTAAATCTGCGAGCCGATTCACTCAGCCTCCAGAGGAATCAGAATTCCTTGCTATCTGGGAGGAGTTCTGTAGGCAGGAGGTAGATACCTGACAGATTTTATATTGCATTTTGGGCTTAAACATGTATCTTTAAATATTTTTAAAAGAGATTTAGATTTGGTGAATTGATTTTTATTTAAAAAATATACACGTAAGTTTTAGATCATCTTGATGGAATATGGTTAAGCTCTGGTTGACTGAATTCAGGAAGTAGATTTAGTATTAATCCTCTTCTTCGACCTTAGGAGTCTCGGCTGTCCACGCTCGCTCCAGTGCATTCACATTTGCATTCCTTTCGGGAGTCTCAATGATCACGTTGACGTTGCGCTTGGCAATGATGAAGCGCACGAGGGAAACCAGAAACCAATACGCGGTCGCAAACAGCAGGCTGAAATAGACGAAACGCATTCTCTCTCCACCGTTAAAGGCAAATTTTAAGTGCACTGTGTGGGGCGTTGCGGCCTTGACCAACGTCCTGGTGACGAGTTTGATAGAACACTTTGTGACGGCAGCGATGCAGGACGATGCTCTTAAAGCGTTGATCTCTGATTTGGGAGAGGGGATCGTGATTGATCAAGAGCTGCTTGAGGGCTGCTCGATCGCCGCCCATGACCTTGACGACATGGATGCTGTACAAGCAGCTGAGGTGGCAGCACACGTGTTCTTCACGTTGTTTGAAACCAAGGTGTCAGAGCAGTCGGGAGAGAGTGCAGAGCCTGAAGAGGGGGAATGGTCTGGCTTCGTGAATGGGTTTCGCTTTGTCATTGAACGCGATGGAGATGGTGACCTCGTGGTCGATTTCCGTGAAGGTCCATCGCCAAGTCGTCTATGACAGCTGGAGCATCAGGGGCGTTGCATGCGGATTGAGAAGGTTGAGCAGGTTGCTGCCTTAATCATTACGGCTGGTCTTGTACTCGGAAATTTTGTGATGTTTACTCCCTGGAGGAATGACCAGGATCCGCGTAACCGCCATCAACCTCCTTCCCTTCCGTCGCAGCCAGGTCGACCTTAATTCCTGGTGACTGCCATGGCTCATTGTTTTTTTGTTGATCAGCAATGTGATGCAGCGTTAGAAGCTTTATGATGGGCCTCCACGGATGATCAGATTTTGGGAGATTACACAGTCGCTATTCTTGCGACCATTGGCCTTGTGATTGTTTTTACTGTTCCTGTTGTCTGGCAGTTTTTGCAACCTAATGACGACGATTTTGGCGATATCAGCAAAAAGCCAAGGCAGTAATTGTGCTGACCACTTGATTTCTAGTGAGAAGCTTAGATTTTAATCATTAATCCTTTGCATGTCTGCTGTATAAGATTTTGTAGGATGTCGATCTCTCATTTAGTCTTTACAACCGTTTGATTTTCTCTCCTCAGGTGTCAGATACTCCTTGATGATTGGTGATTCTTCACCTGCTTCAAGCGCTTTAATATCTCGTTCGATGTTTTTAATGAAAAGTTTATTGCCATTGGCTTTGGCGATTTTCAGTACTTTTTTTAATCCCTCTAGCAATTGCTCGTTGTCTTTCATGGATGTTTTGCGGCGGTCTCTGACGGGTGTTGATCGGTTGGCATCGGAACCTCCGTTATCACACTCTTAAACCTTGAATGCTTTTGCTGATTTGGCAATGCGCCTTTACACCGATGCCAGTGGGTATCGATTGACACAAACTATGGAGAGTGAGATCGGAGGTGCTTTGACAGACGACACTCCACCTGAGTCTTCAGCAGAAGCAATCTGACTTGATGTCCCTATCAACAGGGATGTCACTGGTATCACTTGCGTTTCCGAAATTTGGAGAATCATCATGACCAAAGCTGCGATTTCCGGCTCCCAAACTCAGTCTTCACCGATGCCCGTTGGTGCTGCCTCTGAATGTCGTTCTCGAAATGATCGTCAGACCTATTTTTCAATCACTAGGAGTCTGGTTCAAGCACAGTTCAAGCTGGATGATCGGGAGTTATCCCGACGACTCTGGCAGGAGGTGGCCGACCGTGATCTTGAAGTGGGTCGGATCATCAATCTGATGTATGGATGCTGGTTCCATCAAGATGAGGAGGAGATGATTGAGGTTGATCATCGTCATCTTGCCTTATTTGTTGACTAATGTGATTTGACGCTTATCTCTTCTCTGAAGTCTCGCTTGAAGCGTTAGCGTGACTTCAGTTCTAAATTCTTGATGGATTCACAGCGTGCTGCTTTGTTTTTATCGCTTAGAAGCTTTCTGATAAAGATCGCAACCGATTGATTCTCGAAGTTAGCAGTTTGTCAAATAGACTCAGTTCGACTTATCTATAAATTTATCGTCAAAGAGTTTTTCCCTGTTTCGTTAGCTTCGCAATGATGGATTTGATTGTCTGCCTTGACTACGCCACGCCAAGCATTAAAGCGTAGGTGACACAAGCTTGCTCCTATCGATAATTGATGAGGAAATAGGTCCGAATGATTTCGAGCTGAATCTGAGTATTTATATTTCTCAGAACTGTTTACTCATTGTTCTACAACTGCATGCTTCAACAACTGTTCTTTAAGCCCACTTTTGTTGATGATGAGATTGTGTGGCTACGTAGCGGCGCCCTGCAGTATGCGCTTCGCTCACGGACCGGAAGTTACCGACGTGGTCGTAATTCACCCCATTGGTCGTTGCAGAGACTGAATAAAGACTCGATGTAACCTTCTGTACGCACCATTGCATGAAACAGGATGGTGCCTTTTCGAGAGAATTCATTTCCATCGCGCCGTTTAATGTGTTGAAATTAAGATAGTATTTTGACCTCGACGCCTTTGCTTCATGAAAATCTATTCGGCTTAATTTTTTCTTTAGTATTGAGCTTTGGTAGCGTTTTGGGCTTTCGGCCTATCGCTGACTTGCCCATTCATCATTTCTCCCATGGCATGCTCGCCTGTCGCTACTGAGGTTTTCCCCTATGGCTCTCGATCAACTCAGGGCATTTCTCGTCAAGATGCAGGACGACGAGGCCCTGAAATCCACCGTTCTTGCGGCATCAACCGCGGATGATGTGGCGAAAATTGCTGCCAATTTAGGTTACGAATTTTCTGGTGATGAGTTGCTACGCCAATCGGGTAAGAAAGTTGGAAGAGTCACCGTTTCGAAGCAAGAAACGCCCGGTGAATACAATTAATCCCTAATTGAGAGTTGGTCTGCGTTTTATCTGAATCATTGCCTATTCTATCGGTTCTCCGTCGATGCTAATTTCGAATTCAATTCCGAAGCGATGTGCTGTAGTTCTAAATCGCTTAGCTAGTTCTATGAATAGTTTTTTAACCAATTCGTCGTCAAACTCGTAAATCTCTAAATTTGCAGTCTTCGCCATTGCTTGTAGATCTTCTACGAGCTTTTCTACTCTTGTTGAAAAGACCTTGCCAAAACGAGCTCTCTTTTCTGTAGACGAATTGAAATCTGGGGTAGTTGTCATGGTGTGTTCGCCATACCCATTGGTGCTTTAGAGCTAGTTTTGCATGGTTTTAGTTGATGCGTGCTGATCGAGCCCCACTCTGCCCTTCAGTCTCCTTATTGTTCCAGCAAATTTCTATGAATGATTCCTGAGTTTCCCCCTTTGGGGTGGTTGAATTAATGTTCTAGATCTCAGTATGATCACTTGATAATAATGTTATTGCACCATAATTAATTGTGGCAACACTATGCTTGGGTATTAAGCGGTAATTAGACAAATTTGAATATTTCTTTTAGACGTGTGAGAAGCTATTTCGCGTATGTTGAAGTTTCCATATGCTTGATGAGATCAATACATTTACAGCTATAGGCCCACTCATTGTCGTACCAGGCAACGAGTTTCATGAATCGATCATTCAGTGCCATGCCAGCACCCGCATCAAAGACTGACGTTGCGCTATCGCCGAGCAGGTCATTGGAGACGACTTGGTCATTGGTGTAGCCGAGGATTCCTTTTAATTCCCCTTCTGCTGCCGCTCTCATAGCAGCTTTGACGTCTTCGTAACTGGTTGACTTTTCCAGATTAACTGTGAGATCGACAACTGATACGTCGGGAGTTGGAACTCTGAATGCCATGCCTGTGAGTTTTCCATTTAATTCAGGAATGACCCGTCCCACAGCTTTTGCCGCTCCTGTTGAACTGGGAATAATGCTTTGACCTGCTCCTCGTCCACCTCTCCAATCCTTAAGTGAAGGGCTGTCAACTGGTTTTTGAGTTGCTGTTGTTGCATGAACCGTTGTCATCAATCCACTTACGATTCCAAAATTATCGTTGACTACTTTTGCTAACGGTGCAAGACAATTTGTTGTGCAGCTTGCATTCGAAACGATGTCTTGGCCTTGGTAGCTTTTATGGTTTACACCCATCACAAACATGGGGGTTTCATCCTTTGAGGGTGCGCTCATCACCACTCGTTTTGCTCCTGCATCGATATGTGATCTTGCTTTGTCGTCTGTGAGGAAAAATCCTGTGCTCTCCAGCACGTAATCAGCACCGATGTCTCCCCATCTCAGCTCCTTGGGGTCTCGCTCAGCAGTGATGCGAATTGATTTACCATTAACAATTAGATTTTTATTTTCGACTCTCACATCACCTTGAAATTGCCTGTGCGTTGAATCGTATCGAAGTAGATAGGCCAGATAATCAACGTCGATTAAATCGTTTACGGCTACTACTTCAACATTGTCCATCGAAACGGCCTGGCGAAAAGCCAGGCGGCCAATGCGGCCAAACCCATTGATACCAATACGAATGGTCATGGGTGGATGCTCTAAAAACTAGTTATAGGGGCTGCGCATCATTTTGCATCTCCGTATTGGAGGATGCTCACATGCTGATGAGTATTATCACTCAATGTCGTTGTTAAGTCTGAAAGTGAAAGCTCCTAGCGATTGCATGGCTGATTTGAGGTAATGAGTACTTCATCTCCCAGATTGATTGTCTTTATGAGTTGATTGAGATCTCTGTTGTTCATATTGATGCATCCACCTGTTACGCGTTGACCGATGCGTGTTTCATCATTGGTTCCATGAATCGCAAAGCTATACCATCGGTAGGTTCCATCGTATTCGTTAAATCTAAATGGCTGGGGTGTTGAAGGAACTGGGGTTAGGCTGATATAGCCAGATCCATACTCACCTACTTCTCCGTCACCTTTAAAGTCTATTGAATTCATATTTTTGAATAAATTTTTAGCAAGATAACTCTCCTTCTTCCCTGATTTTTGGATCAAGTTCTCATCCATTTCGAATCTATCTTTACTCATAATTGCATTGACTTTGAACGTTCCGAGTGGTGTCACACCCTCCTCAAAGGTGCTGCCTATGCAGCCAACCCCATTTTTCCCATAGCCCACCTCGAATACCACCTCCTTGCCATCGCTTTCAGTTTTCCCTTGGCTCTCCTGTGGCACCACTTGATTGAGATTGATCTCGATCGAGCCCTCTTCTAGTGATGAGACTTTTGTTTGCCTTTGCTGCATGCATCCTGAAAGCATGAGAGCTGATGTTGTGACCATCAGCATCTGTGCTAAGCGCATGATCGTTTTTGATGAGTTTCCTCATCATGGCGAGGTTTGTTTCTGCTGCCTGCAAAGATGAGCATGTTCTGAATGTTTAGAATTTGAAGCTTCTGATTGCGGCCGCTTTTCTTCTCGGTCTGTTGGCCCTCACTCAGTTTCTTGTACGTCGTGGCATGTCGAGTGGTGACGACTAGCTGCACACTTCGGATATCGTCCACTTGAAGCCTTTTTACGAAATGGTTTCAGCTGATGCAATTGGCCTGATGATGAGCCAGCTTCACTTTCATCCATGACTTCTCATCTTTTGGCAGTTGCTTCTCCGGAAACCTTCAGTTGGTCTCCAAAGGTGGGTCTTTTGATGGTGTTGTGCAACATTTTTGCGATCTATCTTGGTACAAAAATCTTCCAGGCTGGAGAAGGTACCCAACTTCCCAATCCGAAATACTTCGGTGGTTTGGGATTAGAGGCCTTACTTGCAACCACTAGCCTTGGTCATGTGATTGGCTTTGGTGTCATTTTGGGTGTTGGTTCTGTTGGCCTGCTCTAGGAGTACAGCCTTTTGATATCAGTTGGATCAGTACCAGTCCAGAAGAAGCTCGTCATTCATGAGTGGTCTCAGTTGATCAGATCTTCTGGCTTGGTGTTTTCCTGAATCCATTGTTTAATAGCGATAGAGTCTTGATCCTTAAGGTTGATTAGTGCCTTTCCTTTGATATTTTTTTACGGCTCCAGTAATGATTGCTAAAGCAAAGACGCCTAGAAGCGCGAGCCCAAGCATTAGTTTCCCGCCGCTGAAAACCCCAGCTCCAAGAGCCACGATGGGTGGATCACTCAACGCGACGCTGATTAATAGTGCTGGAGTAAATGTTTTCCACTTGGTTCCACCAAGACCTGCGGCGTAGCTCACAAAATCAAAGAGACCAGTCATTAGTAGCCCGGTCAGGAAAAAAGGATTTCCTTCAATCTGAGATTGATTAAAGCTTTCAATGCGATTGCTTGCTTTCTCTCCGACAAGAGCCTTCACCGGCCTTTGCCCAAAGCGTTTTGCTAAAAGAAATGCGATCTGGCAGAAAACGACATCCGTGATGAAGATCGTGATCAGCCCCGTCTCAAAACCTAGGAGTGCACCTGCAAGCAGGGAGTAAGCCGTGCTTGGCAAGGCTGGCAGGAGAATGCTGACTCCCCTAAGTGCCACAATCCCAAGGGGGGCCCATACACCCATCCCCTCAACCTGGGCGCGAAGTGGTTCGAGTGCATGGGTGTGGGCGAGATGGAGAACAACAATGGCCAGAGCAACAACAGCGCTGACCCCAATGATTTTGCGAAGTCGCTGCACGTAACGCTGATTGAACTCGATTGTTCTTTACTTTTACATTGATCAATCGGTAGTGCCATTATTTATTTCAATGTGGAATAAGTTGTTACAGATTTTTGATGATATTCGCTTCTTCAGGGTCGTGATTGTTCAGTCAATCATGCTTCATTTGTGACTATTTTTTGCCTTCCTTTGGCCTGATTTATGTGCCTTGGGTCTTCGTGACGCTGGGGTTGGACCTTTGTGTTTCTTCCCTAAGCAACCTTGCCTAATGCATGCGCCATTGCGCTTTTGCCTGCCCCCTCCCCCTGATCCACAGCTTTTCTTTGGGATTGCCTTGATTTTGATTGCTTGGTCAGCGTTACCTTTCCGGCATCTGCTCCGTCTCTATGGATTCGACTGATCTCGAAGTGGTGAACGTTCTGGTTTTCCAGCAGCTTCTCGAATCGGTTGAGAGTGAATCTTGGGCTGAGGCTGCCATGGCCCTCTACAAGCTTTATGACATCGAGGCAGGTCAGGATTTTCTTGATCAAGACGAGGTTGACGAGCAACAACTCTTGGCAGCCTGACCATTCGCTTGTGCTGTCCAGTTTCAGCCGTTTCAGGACGGTTGAGCCTGAGCTTGTTTTAGTAAGGGCTTAAACGCTGTCTCTCGTGTGAAGAAGGCAGCCGTTACAAACGTGCAAAGTCCACTGAGACCCACCCAGATTCCCAAGTAGGTGGGATTTCCGCTTGCCCAAGCAACCAGAACCGCTGCAATCAATGGGGTTGTTCCACCAAACCAACCCTCAGCAAGGTTGTAAGCCAAGGCTGTTCCAGTACAGCGCACTTCTGCTGGCATCAGTTCCACGTTGGCTGGGCCTTTACCCCCATCCACGAGTGCAATCGCCAGTGTGAATCCGAGTTCTCCCCGAACGATCAATTGCGGGTCTTGGCTGTGAATTAGTTGGAGGAATGGAATCGCTCCCACACAGAGCAGGGCCGCTCCACCCATTAACAACGGTCTTCTGCCGATCCGGTCTGAGAGCCATGCAGTGATTGGATAGAGAAGCAGCAACACAGCCATCACGTCTGTATTCAGGCTGAGAGCCATGCTGTCGCTGATGCCATCCACCACCTCTACATAGGTTACTAAGTAGACATAGACGGCATAAAATCCAACGCTGCTAGCAATGTTCAGCGCCAAGACTCTGAGGAACGCTGGTCGGTGAACTCCCAACGTTGATGCAAGTGGGGTCTTTGTTGTTGCCGCCGCATCGTCTTCCCCGACGCCCTGGCGAATAATCACTCCTGTTAAGGCCACTAAGGAGCCCAGGGCAAAGGCCACCCGCCAACCCCAGGCGTCAAGTTGCGGTTGTGTGAGGGTTCTCGTGAGTAGATCACCAAAGGCCGAACCCATCAACATCCCCAGCACTGATCCCCACAGTCCCCAAATGCTGTAGAAGCCTCGTTGCCGATCTGGAGCGGCCTCGGCGAGGAAAATAATCGAGGTTGTGTATTCACCCCCTGCTGAAATTCCCTGTAGGAGGCGTAAGAGCACCACGGCAATCGGCGCTGCAATTCCGATCTGGGCGTGGGTGGGTAAAAAAGCCATCGCCACGGTTGGGATCGCCATGGCTATCACCGACAGGCTTAGGGCTCGGCGACGTCCGACTAAATCGCCGATGCGGCCATACACAATTCCACCGAGTGGACGAACGAGGAAGCCGGCAGCAAAGGCCCCGAAGGCTCCAATCAGTGACGCCGTTTGGTTGGTGGAG
>QCUZ01000027.1:0-16436 GCA_003210555.1 Synechococcus sp. AG-683-A03
GATTCGTGCCCTGCTCCAAGACATCGTTGGACGGGTTGGAGCGCCGATGGGCTCCACCACTGGCAGCCAAACCTATCGGCTTCGCCTCAACAAGCTGGAGCGCGGACTGCAATTGGTCGATACACCTGGAATCCTGGAAAGCGGACTGGATGGACGAGATCGGGAACAAGAAGCCCGTGAACGCGCCAGCCGTGCTGACTTAATGCTCGTGGTGGTGGATGGTGATCTTCGTTCTGCTGAATGGGATGTCGTGCGCAGCCTTGCGGGCTTGGGCAAGCGCTTGATGTTGGTCTTGAACAAATGTGATTTACGAGGAGAAGAGGAGGAAAAACGTTTACTGGCCTTGCTTCGCGGACGTTGCAAAGGCCTTCTCTCCGCTGAAGACGTGATCCCGACCAGTGCCTCTCCCCAATCCTTGCCAAGACCTGGGCAGAAACCCTGGCAACCTCCAGCTGAAGTAGCGGTGCTGCTCCAACGCATGGCGGTGGTGCTCCATGCCGACGGCGAAGAGCTTCTGGCCGACAACATTCTTCTGCAATGCAGAACGCTGGGCGACAAAGGGCGATCGCTTCTCAATCGACAGCGTCAGACCGAGGCAAGGCGGATCGTGGATCGTTACAGCTGGATTAGTGCAGGCGTTGTGGCAGCGACACCACTCCCGGGCATCGACTTGCTTGGCACCGCGGCGGTGAATGCCCAGATGGTGATGGAGGTGGCGAAGGTCTACAACGTGCAGTTAACCCGCGCCAAAGCTCAGGAGTTGGCCGTATCGGTGGGTAGAACTTTGGCGGGCCTGGGTGTTGTCAAAGGCGGTGTCGCCCTGATTGGCACCGCACTCAGTGTGAATCTGCCCACCCTGTTACTAGGAAAAGCCGTTCAGGGAGTGGCTGCTGCGTGGTTAACCCGGATTGCAGGCGCCAGTTTCATCACCTATTTCCAACAGGATCAAGATTGGGGAGATGGTGGCGTACAAGACGTGGTGCAGAGGCACTACGACCTCAATCGACGCGATAGCGCCCTTCAACGCTTTCTCGATACAGCTCTCAGACAAGTGGTAGAACCACTGCGGCAGTCGGCAAAGAAGCGGTTACCACCCCAACCAGGGCCTCGGGCGGAGGAGGACGCATCGGGCCGCGGGCATCGAGAACCGTGATCAAAGCCAAATAGGCCACCCCAATCAGCACAGACACAATGCCTGTGACGATGGCCACCCAACGGCCGCGTTGCTGTTTTGGAGCAGCCATCAGGACAGAGCCTCCACGGATTGATTCAGCGTTGACGCCAGTTGATCCAGAAGAGCGTGGTCGGTGTGCGGGTTGCCAAGAACAGCCTTGAGGAAATGCCGTCCTTGATGGAGCGGCCTCGAAACCATGATGCCCTGGCTGAGCAAGAGACGGCGGGTCTCGATCGACCACGTTTCATGCTGCTGCACGTGTCCGCGATGGGGCCTACAGGCCAGCACATGCAAAGGACCAGTAAGAACCAACAGCCTGTTGGGATCCAGTTGCTGCTCGAGATAGTCACGTCGAGCAATCGCGGCAGACAACACCTGTTCAATCCCTGATTCACCAAGCTGGCGCAAGCCAAGCCAAAGCTTGAGAACTTCCGCCGGCCGACTGCCCTGCAGACCTAGTTCTCCGCCGTGATCGTGCTCATGAGCAGGCTCCATATAAGGAAGACCAGTGGAGAACACTTCGGCCAGAACACTGGCATTGCGCACCAACAGAAGCGATGACGTCTTTGTGATGCCAAGAACTTTCTGAGGATTCACGGTGATCGAATCAGCACGTCCGATTCCATGGAGGAGAGGGCTGGTGGTGGGGCTGAGAGCAAACACCGCGCCGATCGCCCCATCCACATGCAGCCATAGGCCCAAGCGACTGCAGAGATCAGCCATCGCAGAAACGGGGTCGATGGCACCTCGCACCGTGGTGCCTGCTGTGGCAACCACTGCCATGCAGGGACGTCCTTCCTTTGAAAGTGCTGCGACTTCATCCTCCAATTGCTGCAGATTGATGAGCCCTTGCTCATCCACCGGGATGGAACGAACTCCATCGCTTTGAAGTCCCATCACGCGCGCTGCCTTGCTCCAAGACACATGCGCATCAGCACTGACCACCACCACGGCATCAGGGTTGTGATCCAAGCCAGCGTCATGGCGAGCGGAAACCAAGGCGATCAAATTGCTCAGCGTGCCCCCGCTGGCGGCAACACCTGAAGCCCCTGCAGGAAAGCCAATGCGCTCAGCAAACCAGGCACAAAGCTGCCGTTCGAGATGACTCAAACTGGGGGACAGCTCCTCGGCCAGAAGGTTGTTATTCAGCCCAGCGCAAATCAAATCCGCGGCAATTGAGGCACTCAGCGGCGGCGGATCGAGATGGGCCAGCGCACCGGGATGGGAGGGCTGAAACGCTCCATCCATCACCTGCTGAAGGTCATCAAGCAGTTGTCCCATGTCGCGACCATGGACCTGCGGAGCAGCATCTGGAAGGATCCTGAGCGCTGGGAGAGGACCCCGCTCACCGGCCGAACCGATCCAGCTGCATAGCCGCTCGGAAGCAGCCTCCAAAAACTGAAGGAGTTGAGGGTCAAGCGCATCGGGTGAAGCAAACGCCGACAGAGCGACCGGTTCAGGATTCCTTGAAGGTCCGACCAAGAAGACAAGATGGGGAATGAACATTCTCCCCTGTGGTGGCACATCAAAGTGGTGGCACATCCAACGATGCGCTCAGCCAAGAGCTTGACGGTGAAGTCTCCAATCGAACTGTCTCCGCAGCAGATGCAAGCCTGGATGGGGATTTTGATCGAGCGCGCGCGTCGCTTCGGCGAAGGCGGAGAAGTTCCTGTTAGTGCGGTTGTTTTGGATCACCACGGCCGCTGCATTGGCCATGGCGTCAATCAGAGAGAGCTGCACAACGATCCTCTTGGCCATGCTGAGTTGATGGCCGTTCGTCAGGCTTGCCGCCTGCGCGGTGACTGGCGCCTCAATGACTGCACGCTGTTGGTGACCCTGGAACCCTGTCCCATGTGCGCCGGCGCCTTGGTTCAAGCGAGAGTCGGGCAGGTGATTTTTGCGGCGACCGACCCGAAGCGGGGAGCGATGGGAAGCACGATCAACTTGGCCACACACATGAGTGCACATCACCGAATGACCGTGATCGGTGGTGTGCAGGGTGAGGCGGCGAAGGAGATGTTGTCGAGCTGGTTTAAGCAGCGACGGCGACGCTCTGACGGAACTGGGGAAGCTCCGTTTCAAACAGATTCAACAACCTGCTGACGTTCTCAGGGTTGGAGTTGTAACCCATCAAGCCAATTCGCCAGATTTTTCCAGCAAGGACGCCAAGACCGCCACCCACTTCGATGCCGTGGTTGTTGAGCAGGTGCTGAGTGAAGGCCTTTCCATCCACACCATCAGGAATGCGAACGGTGGTGAGGGTGGGCAACCGAAGCTCCTCGGGCACATGCATTTCAATGCCCATCGATTCCAGACCGGACCAAAGTGCTTCAGCGTTGCTGCGGTGACGCGCCCAAGCCACATCCAAGCCCTCTTCCGCCAGCAGCCTTAGCGCTTCACGCATGCCGAAGTTCATGTTGACCGGAGCTGTGTGGTGATACACGCGGTCACTGCCCCAGTACTGATTGAGCAGGGACACGTCGAGATACCAATTGGGCACTTTGTCTTGACGCGCAGCAAGCTTGGCTTCTGCTCGGGGGCCCATGGTGAATGGACCAAGACCTGGAGGGCAGCTCAATCCCTTCTGACTGCAGCTGTAGGCCAGATCGACCTTCCAATCATCGAGATAGAGGGGAACACCTCCAAGGGAGGTGACGGTGTCGAGCAACAGCAAACAATCGTGTTTGCGGCAGAGATCTCCGATTCCATCCATCGGTTGACAGACGCCGGTCGACGTTTCGGCATGCACCATCGCCAAGATCGTGGGCTTGTGCTCAATCAGTGCGGCTTCGAGCTCATCCTTGGTAAAGGCTTCACCCCAGGGCTTTTCGATCACCTTCACGTTGGCGCGGTAACGACCGGCCATATCGACAAGACGATTCCCGAAATAGCCCTTCACTGCCACGAGAACGGTGTCGCCGGGTTCCACCGTGTTGGCAAGCGTTGCTTCCATCGCTGCGCTGCCCGTGCCGCTCATCGGCAAGGTCAAGCGATTGTCGGTCTGCCAGGCGTAGCGAAGAAGCTCCTGCACTTCACCCATCAGCTCTACATAAAGCGGATCGAGATGACCAATCGGCGTTCGAGACAAAGCCTTGAGCACCGTTGGATCGGCATTCGAAGGTCCTGGACCGAGCAGTAAACGGTCTGGTGTGCTGATCGGGGCAATGGCCCTTCGATGGGACGAATCAACCAACAGGGGGGAGTGCGTCGTCGCCAAAGCCAGGATCACCAATTAATGGGCAGCAGCCTACGCATAGACAGGCCTAAAAAGGGAGCAAAACGGTTGGTTTGCAACGCCTATTGGTATGAGGCCAATCGATCAACGTTCAGCGCTGGCTGATGTCGTTTGCGGAAAGACCTGATGCCAGATGGTCGAATGGCTTTCGAAGCATCTGACAGTCGCTGGGACTTGATCCTTCAGCCACCATCCGTTCGCAGAGAACATCAGCCAAGAGGATCATGCTGCGAACCGTGGGTCCAGTTGGAACACCCAAGCTCTTGTAGGTGTCGTCCAAACCGTTCAGCACCCGTTCATTGAGAATCGTGCTGTCGTCAGCAATCAGGGCATAGCTGGCGTAACGAAGGAAATAATCCATGTCGCGCAAACAAGCTGCAAGACGACGGGTGGTGTAGGCATTGCCACCAGGCAAAAGCAACTCAGGGTCGCCCACAAACAGTCTTTGACTGGCTTCACGTACCAGCTCAGACGCTTCGCGGTTGATGAGCTCAACGGCTTTGAGTCGCAACTCGGCCTGGCCGAAATACCCCTCAATACGATCGATGGCCGATCGATCGAAGTAGCGACCCAACTGGTCGTAACGGCCGATCAACCCGGTGATGGCATCACGCATGATGGGGGACGCTATGGATCACTAGCTGGAAGGTAACACCACAAAGGCGGTCAGAACGCTCTCATCGCCTGGGATTAAGGGAATTTGACAGAAACGGTTACCAAGCGTTGACCGGTAACTCACCCAAAGGGGCGCACTATTAAAAAAGTGCGAAAGGATACAAATGCCTGCCAGATCGATGCCTACCTTCAAGGGAGATTTTTAGGCTGCTGCCCTAACCATGGTTAAAACTGCTCAGGACGTGCTTCGTCAGATCAAAGACGAAGGAATCGAGCTGATCGACCTTAAATTTTCCGATCTGCATGGCAAGTGGCAACACCTCACCGTCTGTTCCGACATGCTCGGTGAAGACGAGTTTCGGGAAGGTTTGGCCTTTGACGGCTCTTCGATTCGTGGCTGGAAAGCAATCAATGAGTCGGACATGTCCATGGTTCCAGACCCTTCAACAGCCTGGATTGATCCCTTTTATCGGCATAAAACCCTGAGCATGATCTGCTCAATTCAGGATCCGCGAACTCATCAACCTTTTGACCGTTGCCCGCGTGCATTAGCCCAGAAAGCATTGGCTTATCTCGCCAATACAGGTCTTGCAGACAAGGCATTTTTTGGTCCCGAGCCTGAGTTCTTCCTTTTCGATGATGTTCGCTACAACTCAAGCGAAGGCAGCTGTTTCTACAGCGTTGACACCATTGAGGCTGGCTGGAACTCCGGAAGAGTAGAAGAAGGTGGAAACCTCGCTTATAAAATCCAAACCAAGGAGGGTTACTTTCCTGTTGCACCAAACGACACAGCTCAGGATATTCGCTCTGAGATGTTGCTGATGATGGCGCAATTGGGGATTAAAACTGAGAAACACCACCACGAAGTGGCTGGCGCCGGTCAACACGAACTTGGAATGGTATTTGAGGAGCTTATTCAGGCTGCCGATAACGTAATGATCTACAAATACGTTGTTCGCAACGTGGCTAAAAAGTACGGCAAAACAGCAACTTTCATGCCGAAGCCTGTCTTTAATGACAATGGCACTGGCATGCACGTGCACCAAAGTCTTTGGAAGGGTGGTCACCCCTTGTTCTTTGGTGAAGGAACCTACGCAGAGCTGTCTCAGACTGCCCGCTGGTACATCGGCGGAATTTTGAAGCACGCGCCAAGCTTCCTAGCCTTCACCAATCCCACCACCAACAGCTACAAGCGACTTGTTCCCGGCTTCGAAGCACCTGTGAATTTGGTGTACTCGGAAGGCAACCGATCTGCTGCCGTTCGGATCCCCCTCACCGGCCCCAATCCAAAAGCCAAACGCTTGGAGTTCCGCTCCGGTGACGCTTTAGCGAATCCCTATTTAGCCTTTGCCGCCATGATGATGGCCGGGATCGATGGCATTAAGAACCAGATTGATCCTGGTGATGGCTTCGATGGTGACCTGTTTGAACTTCCAGCGGATCAGCTCAAGGACATCGCTACCGTGCCGGCTTCTCTAAACGGAGCCCTAGAAGCTCTGAATGCTGATCACCACTACCTGATGGAAGGTGGAGTGTTCACGAAAGACTTCATCGACAACTGGATCAATCTCAAATACGAAGAGGTGCAGCAGTTGCGTCAGCGGCCCCATCCCCATGAATTCACCATGTATTACGACGCTTGATCCCGAGGGATTGCGTAGTACTGAAGCGGGTCGACGCTTCGGGGTTGCCAACCAAAACTTTTCGCTCAAAGATCCTCATTAAGGGGATCTTTTTTTGTACACCAACAGCAGTCAAGCCTAGACGAAAGTGAAATCACGATTGGCTATACCGCTTCACCCCCCATTCAGGGGATGCCAGAACCGTGAAGTTTCATCGATACTAAAAGTGTCCAAGGAGAATCAACGTCAAACCAAAAGCCAATGAAACCCCTGGCCCCAATCTCCGCTGCTTCACTCCTGCTGCTCGCAGCATTCTGGTTGAGTCCTCAAGCAGCAGAAGCACAGTGGCAAGGTGTTAATGAAAAGAAATGGGCCGAATCCATCAAATCTGATATTCGCAACGAAACTTCTGCACAGGACATTTGCACAAATTCCACCAATTTTGCAACAACTTCAAAAGAAGCAGCCTTCAAAAACTGGGCTCAATCAATAGCCCAAAAGTACTGTGCAGTGGAGGGCGACACTACAGCAGCAACGGCTCCCATCGACAACAAGGATGAGCAATGCCAGCTGGATAGTTCTGATATCTACAAGATCAGCGTTGGGGAGAAGATTCATAAACGCGATAAAGGATGTTGGTCATCATTCAATTGAACACTTCAAGCAATGCAAGACACTCCACAAAATGATCTCGATAGATCATCCTTGGTTTCTTTCTGACGCACACAAGCGGCACCACTTGCTTGCTTGCATCTCGTTAAAGTGAATCACCCGGCGGATCGAATGACGATTCCATTTGGCGACTACCAACCATCTGATGAGGCCTCGTCTCAGTTATTCACCCCCCGCTTACGCCTGTGGCTTGACGAGCGCCTGAGACACCTGGCGAGCCAGCAAAAAATTCAAGATGCCAGGGCTTTGCGTAGTGAATTTTCGATCGAAGAGCGATCCGCACGCTGACATTTCATTCGCTTCACTCCTTCAGATTCAAACAAGACCTCCGTCAAGATTTCGACTGCCAGAACAATCAAGCAGCTGAACAACCATGCCTTTAGTCTTTTTCTACGAGCTTCAGTTCTTAGCAAATGGCACTTAAATATTTTAAGCGCAAGGCCTTAAAAATTATTTGACCCGTTAAGTTAATTTAGCTTGTCTTTCTATTCGCTATCCATTCTCCAAGCGATATAGCCAGTAAGCCACCGACACCCAACCAAATAACCCAGAAACCAATAAAAGAAAAACCCGTTGGATCCTTAGGCAATGGCAAATATCGATAATCGTATGGAAAAGAAAATGCCCACACCCAATACAATGCCTTAACGGAATTAGGCAGGGAATGATTATTAAACACCTAGACCTCAATCAACCTTGAAGTGAGTCATGCTAACTCATTCTTTGTTCAGACATTATATAAAATCCGACTGTTATCAAGACCAAGACATTGCAGGGCATGTAGCTATTAACCAGTCCCTTAAGAGCATCTCAACGAACGTCCAAAAAGACTGGTGATTTTTCAGATTGTTGGTTGAATCCTTTCCCTAAACGCAGCCATGCCGCAGGTGGGCCATTGCACTGTCGTGGATGTGCTTTTGATGCGCCTGGCGATTCGCCCAAACCCGCTGTTGAGCCAGAGCATTATTGGAATCAAGGAGATCTGGATGCCCCTCGAGCTGAACATGACTGGATTGGCTCAGCCTTTGTTCTTGAGCGTGATGGTCGGCCCAGGCAAGAAACTCAGCAGCTGACCTTTGGCGACGTTCCAGCACGTTGCCGCCGTAGCCAATCGGAAGAGAACGAAGAACGGCATTCATAAAGTGAGACCTCGTTTCGATGCAAATATTCTGTATCTGTTGATACAGAATTTGGGCCAGCTTCACATTTCTTGCCCAAATGGCCCGCTTTGCATCCCCGGTTGCATGGACTCATCGATTGAAATGGGTGTGTTGATGTGACCACAGCCCCATGGCGTCGAGCCTGACTGAAATCGCCTACCGCACTATCCAGCAAGGTCGCAGCCTGGCAGGACTGGCCCATAAGGAGCTGAGCACCAAAGCCATGGAGCTATTGGCACCTGATGTTGTGCCCAGCACAGAACCAGTTCCTGACGAATTACTCAACGAACTCAGACGTTCATTAAGCGCTCTTCAGGACATCGATTGGCAGGAGTCAGAGCAAGGCCTCTATCCAACGTCTCTGTTATTCGACGTCCCCTGGTTGGAGTGGGCTGAGCGTTACCCACGGGTCTGGCTTGACCTTCCCTCCAATTGGGCCAGGAGAAGGGCTCGCAACGTCCAAGACATCCCTGACACACACGACAAAGAGTTATACCCGGACTACTACTTACAAAATTTCCATCATCAAACCGATGGTTATCTCAGTGATCACTCTGCTGAGCTTTACGACTTACAAGTCGACATTCTCTTCAATGGTGCAGCCGACTCGATGAGACGCAGGCTCATCGCACCTTTGAAACGGGGCTTGAGACGCTTCAGTGATCGCCCCGAAGCCAGTCTTCGCATTCTGGACGTAGCGACAGGAACTGGTCGCACACTTCATCAAATCAGAGCAGCTCTTCCGAAAGCCTCACTGTTTGGTTTGGATCTGTCTGAGTCCTATTTGCGTCAGGCCAATCGATGGCTCAACAAAGGCAACGACAGCCTCGTTCAGCTTCTCCAAGGCAACGGGGAAGCCATGCCTTTTGGTGATGAAAGCATGCAAGCTGTGACCTGCGTTTTCCTGATGCATGAGCTTCCGGGTGAAGCACGGCAAGCTGTTCTTGATGATGCTTATCGATTACTCGAACCCGGTGGAGTTCTTGTTCTCGCCGATTCCATTCAACTCAAAGATTCGCCGCAGTACAGCGTGGCGATGGATAATTTTCGGCGAATCTTTCATGAGCCTTTCTACCGAGATTTCATTTCAGATGACATCGAATCACGGCTGAGCAATGCTGGCTTCACAGGGATCTCAGCTGAGTCCCATTTCATGGTGAGAGTTTGGACTGCCAACAAGCCTTGAAGTGATTCCCTGACATACCCGTATTGATGACGACCAGCGCCCCATAAGGTGCAGGAACCCTTGCCGAGGGCTTGATGATCAATCCTTTTTATGTCCGCTGGCTTCAAGGCTGGACATTTCAGTTGGTCCTGATGGAAGGAAAAGTTCAGGTGGAGGCGCATGGTTTCGGAATCTGTCTTCGTACTGCACTCCTGCATGGTGAAACTCCACAGGATGCGGCCGATCGCCTCGTTCTCGAGGAAGACATGCGGCGTCATGCTTTGCATCAAGCTTGGTTGAAAGGACAGGCAGTGCCAACACATCCCAATGAACTGCACTCTTTGGCTGAAACGCCTGATTCAGCACCTGAATCACTGGTGATTGTGCATCACAAGGCCCTTGTTGGTTAACACCAACATTTTTATTGCTTCACGCTGATAGTTTCGCCAATACAAACCCAATCAAAAGACCAGGACCTCCCCAACGAAGTGAACGCCAAAACATTGGGGATGATTTTGGTTTAAAAAGCCACTCAAATTCAGTTTGGCCTTCAACGATTTGTTGAAGAAGGGTTCGACGTTGCATGCGTCGTCTGGAGCGAACCTCGTTTCCTTCCCAACGCCTCGGCTGAAAATGAATCAGAGCGGCCAAGGCATGCAAAGGACGCGACTGTTTGCGACGAGAACCGGATGCCATGGAAACGTTCATTACACACGTCACAGCGTCTGACGTGAAGCATCAGGATAAAGGCAATCGTCCGCCAGAAGACCATGCCAACGGCTGTATCACGCTGGCCAGAAGCCGCACCTGAACTCGCCAAAGAGCTGCATCGTTGTTTGAGTCTTGGTGACCGTGACTGGCATCGGTTAAAGACTGATGCCGACCGTCGTGGCGCTGAACTGATGGCTGCTGCTTTATCCCAACTCATCCAGGGGGGAGAGCGCCACGATGTTGAAGAGCTCACCGAGCAAGCACTCCGCTGGATCAGACGGGAACTGAAAGATCCAGGTTGCCCACACCGATAAGCCTGCTATGACTGATGTATTCAGTAAGCAGGGCTCACAACTGGGCTCACAACTATGGCTCACATCAAGGGACTGAGGTACATCAAAGGAAGGCAGCGGTACTACGCAGTACATGCTTGGAGAGATGGCGAGGGCAGGCAGCACCAGCTAAAGGAATGTCTCAGGACACAGGACCAACTGCTTGCCATACAACGCTTACCAGATGCCCTCAGGAGGCTCCGTAGCAAGGCAAGGGGAGAGGCTATAGCTATGCCACCCAAGCCAACAGACAAGGGCTTAGAGCTCGACACAGAGACCAATGAGTGGGTGCCCGTATTAGCTGGTGATGTATTGGATGCAGAGGCTTTCGACTACACCTGGCAACAAGCAGCAGCGATACATGCTCAGAGGAAACATGAGCGGACAGGGAGACCCCTAGCCGACTCAACCCTCAAGATCATTGATCGTGCTGTGAGGGGTGTACCCAAGACACCTATCACCTTCACCACTGCTGATGTCAGGGAATACCTCGATGGCCTCAAGGCTCAGGGGTTACAGCCCATCACTATCCGTAAGCTCGCTGTATGCCTTCAAGGGGTAACAGGGTCACTTATCAAGAGCGGCTATGTATCAGATACCTTTACTAATCCTTGGCAGCGGATTGACTTCAGTGCCAAGAGTAGAAACCATCACCACGTAGCAACCGCTAAGGAATGCAGAGATCTACTTGCTCTTGATAGGTGGGAGTTCACAGTAATGATCAAGTGTGGGTTCAGGGTGGACGAGTTGGCCCACCTAAAGCTGATAGATGGGTGGCTTTTACTTGATGAGCAGGAGGGATACAGACCCAAGACAGATAGTTCTGTTAGGAAAATGCCTAGCCCAGTATCAAAGATAGGCAAACCACTTAGCAGGCAAGCACTTAATGAAAGGATTAAGAAGGTGGCTCCCCTCTGCACTAACCATTCACTGCGATCAGGATTTAAGACAGCTTGCATGGAAGCACTACTACCAACGGAGATCACTGAACGCTTGCTGGGCCATGCTCTAGGGCCTGTAGCTGGAGCCTATGGAGCCATGACTGATTCAGTTATTGGTGATGCCATCGCTAAGGCGTGGAATGTTATCGATAGGTGGTGAGTAGAAGTACCTAAGTTAAGTGTCTCTCTCATCAAGCAGATCCCTTGGTATCACTGGGTTAGCCTCGCGTGTGAGGCAGAGTGGGCCGTCGTAAGCAAGGGGACACCACGAGAGTGCGGGGTTTTAAGTAAGGCGATACCAAAAGTGGAGGGTCTTAAGCACAGGGAAAAGTGCAGCGTTTTAAGCAGAGGGAAAAGTGATGGGTTGTAAGCAAGGAGAAAGTGCGGGGTTGTAAGCAAGGAGAAAGTGGACAGCCTTAAGCAAGGCGACACTAAAAGTGGAGGGTCGTAAGCAAGGAGATATGAATAGTGGGGGGTCGTAAGCAAGGGCATTGCGGGGTTGTAAGCAAGGGGCTAGACAGCTCTGAAGCACAACATCAGTAACACCAATCGATCTCGCTATTGCAGCGTCGTAAGCAAGGGAAGTGCAGCGTCGTAAGCAAGGGGACATCACAAAAGTGGCGCGTTTTAAGCAAGGGGCATAGCCGTTTGGTCAGTCATGTTTATAGAGAGAACATCTTTTGGTGTGCCATGTCTACAAGGAGAACACCTTTTGGTGTCGTCCGTTAACAGAGGGAAACCTTTTGGTGTCGTATGTCTAAAGAGGGAACAATCAACAGGCAGAGGACAACCACTGCAAACACTATTGATCTCGGAAGAGGTGCAACAACACTAGGAGAAGGGGGGCACTAACACTAGGGAACCCAAAGGTGTACACCTACACTAGGGATACCCAATCAAACAATCAATCAATCAACCGAGACCGTAGGCATGGTCAAAGGTTCAAAGGAATTAAGCCCGAAGGTGCATCACTACGCTGGGAGATACAGATCGCCCTACTACTTGTAGCTGCAATCAATCCCAAGGAATAAGGCTCAAAGGTGCATCATTACGCTGGGGATATAGATCATCGAGACCATAGCCACTGCAATTAATGCAGAGGAAATGACGTCAAAGGTGCACCCCTACGCTGGGGGACTACTGGTTTTGGTCCGTCATCTAAGCAGGGAAGCATCCAATTCCAACACCTAAGCAGAGAGAAACACTCCTAGACAGGAGCTAATACTCCGTAGCTCATGTGTGTTGCAACGTAATACGCCTTCTAAGCCCTCTCAGAGGCCCCACAGCGGGCTTGAAGGGTGTTGTTGGTGTATTGCCTAGCAAGCACACAGACAGGCCCCTCAGAGACGATTCTGGAGGGGCTGAGGTATTCAATCAATTCTATCACAAGTATGGCAAAGACAATCCAACGTGGATCAATGATGGATGAGCGTGTAGTGATGCGAGCAACTAGCTCTGACATCATGCAGCTCAAGGTTGCAGCAAGAGCTAACGGCACGAACGTCGCTACCTTGATGCGTCAATCATTGATCAGGCAGGGGTATCTAACTCCTTAAGTTCTTGACCTGGGATGTCATTAAACTCATTCAATCATTCACTCACAATCAATCACATCAACATGAAAGAACTAATCGATGTTCTGAAGGATTATGCTGCCTGTTACAAGGACGATCCTGAAGGATTTGCAGAGGACTTCGCCTTAACGGTTGGGTTCACAGTGCAAGAACTAACAGACAGGTTAGACGACGAGATCACAGAGCTCAAGTCTTACGACTGAGCACAACACACAAACACTCACGCCTCTCCAATCGGAGGGGCTTTTTTAATGTCTGAAATTGTAGACGCATTGCTCAAAATCAATGCAACTTTGAGAAAGATAGCCCACAGGCTTGATGACATCGAGAAGAACACAAGTAAGGAGGACCGCCAATGAGCTGGGCTGCTTACTATCAAAGGCTCGAAGAAGAACTAGATCTAATAGCACCAGAGGATAAGCCTCAAGGTATGGCTCCACCTAGTGGGCCTCTATACCATGATGCTATTGCTCTAGGTACATCAGCAGCCAAGGTCTATGTCTTCCTTTGGGAGGCAGCGGCTATGGACAACTGTAGAAAGATCTACAACACAAACAACTGGACTATCAAAGGGATAGCTAGTGAGCTTGGTATGCAGCGTAAGACTGTAGGCCGAGCTATTGATAAGCTATTAGATGATGGACTCCTTTGCATCATTGCAGAAGAGGAGAATGGTAACGGTTCTAGGAACACAGTTTGGGGTGTGACTCACTCTGACTGGATTGCCAATGTCCGATATGCAAACACCATCATGGGTGGGAAACCCTCTACTCGTCTTAAGAAGATGAGGGTTAAAGCAAAGAGACCCAACACACAAACTTCTAGTAGTAGCAGTACTTCTAGGGGGGGTGAGTCATTGGAACTCACGTAATAGTATAGGCACAGGAACACATCAAAAGCCTTGACGAAAGTACACCCTAAAACACAACCTTCTAGTCATAGCAGTATGTCTAGGGGGGGTGGCTCAATTGGAGTCACGTAATAGTATAGGGGACACAGATAACACAACCAACCAACCACACACAACAAACACAAACACAGATTGAAGGTATAGGTTATACGCCGAAGGCGTCTCTACCTATCTCTTATCAGCGTCATACCGCTGCTATCTAATTTACTTAGCAGAGGTAAGGCGATTAACTCATTCACAACTTTCTTCTTTATCAACATGCCATCAGTCAAGACTCTCGATTCATCTGCTCAGCTTATGAATGTGTACATCGATAGTGCCATCCGCTTTGCCAAAGCTAGTCGCGAAGGCAGAGAGCGTGGTGATCTCGTTCAAGCAAAGGTTGCCTCTGATATCAGTGGTAACTATATGCTCAAGGTTAAGATGCTCAAAGAAGCTTCAGTGTAATCAATAGCCCAGCTGCGAGGGCTTCCAATACCAGCCTCATCTTGGGTGGTTCCTTGATGAGTAGGACAGAAGTGGTGGTGCTCTTCTGTTCGGTTTCTTTTCTTGCCCCTATCTTTTTAGGTGTATAGTTTTTGAATATTACTTGTGGTTATCTTTTGATTGCCATGGTAATTCTCAGTTATAAAAGCTCGGGATCCTGGTACAGCCATTCTAGGATCCCAACAACATAAACGTAAGTGACCTGTGTCATGCGTTGGTGTTCTTCCCTTCGGCTAGTCCGTTGGGGCAAAAAAGAACTACCAACCAAGGTTTATGTTACAACTCAACCAACCATTCAGTGTGGAGGGACACATCTTGTCCTCTCACCTCACTGAACCCGAGACCGATTATGAGTCTCAAACCACCTACCACTCAGTGCAGATCATGGTATCTGATCTGGGTGTGTTGGATGAACTTGATCTACTGTTTAAACAGAACGAACCACTGCATCAAGACCTTGATGTTATTGGTGTTGATCATAGTAGCTATAGCATTACAGCTTATACCCTCAATGCTCCTCGACTTCCTAAGAGTCTTCAAGGTGGCATTGCAGTGGGTACCGAAGTGGCGTTACGCATTAAGGCAGATATCAGAGAAGGCGATGTGTCAAGCACAGGCCGTCTTCTATTAGTGCAAGTCAATGAACTTGTAGATGATAACCAGTTTGATTGGACCCAGCTCCCTGACACCTTTGACTTCTGATCTCATGTTTAACTACACATCCCCAGTTACACAACAGCAGCAGCAATTCAAATCAGTATCTGATGCTGACCTATTCCTTCTATCCGATGAGATGCCAAGTCTTACAGATATGAATGGATACAGTTCTCAGGCCAAGCTTGAGCTAGCTATCACATCCGCTGCCTTGCGTAGTGAATTGATCTTGCGCTCACTTGTGCCTACTAACTAAAACAATCATCAGCCCTTCGGGGCTTTCTTAGTCCGCTCAAGTGAGGTGGCATCAGGAGCATTACCTGATCGGGCTGTTATGCCAATAACAAAACGATTCGTTTACTTACAAACTAATGAACAACACTATTCGTGTTACACCAATCGCAACCACAACCAATGCAATATTACCCACAATTTCACAAAGCCAAGATCACAACAGGCGTGAAGGGCGGCAAGGTTACGCAAGAACTTTGGCGACACTCTGCCTATATGGAGTACTTGCTCTCTGCACAGGAGCGACGCTCGCAGCAACAGGGCTAACTGATTATCCAGCAGAGGTAACCGCTGCCGTGATCAAGGAGATGGTCTGATGGCTTTTAAGAAAACACATGAGCAATTTGTCCTCGATCTTTACAAGTCCGTTGGTGACACAATTGTCTTACAAGAAGGGTCAATTTATCAAGGATCAGAAACCTTCATAGCAGTTCAGTGTAACAAGTGTGGACACAAATGGGACAAATGGGCTAATAGTCTACTTACTAAGACATCCTGTGGGTGTCCTGTTTGTAGAAGAGAAACACTTAAAGGAAGCTTTGGTAAGAAGAAACCTCGTTACCCTGAGTCTGCCAAAATCAAAGCAAGAGAGCTGAGGGCTCAAGGCTTAACTTATCAAGATATTGGTGACAGATTTGGTGTTGATAAATCTACAGCACGACTCTGGGTAAATGATAAGGCGCGACAAAAGCACAATCAAACGTGTGCATCTTCTAGAGCCAAGTACCCCGAGAGCACACTATTCAGTCATAAAAGATATGCGTCCTTACCAAGTACAAAAGCATATAGAGCCAACCACGTTCTCAAGCGAAAACGTGACTTAGAAGGTGATTGGATAATCCTCTCCGCTGCTGAACAAGAGAAGATCATAGACCTTTATATGCAGCGGGATCA
>QCUZ01000028.1:0-16157 GCA_003210555.1 Synechococcus sp. AG-683-A03
CGGGTGAATTATTGGATGTGGATGGGGTCACGGGAGGCTTTAATTTCCAGGCCTGTTGGAGTGGCGGATGGCTTGCGGGTGAGGCGATTGCGACTTCTTTTCTTACTGAATTTGATCAAACACCGTAAACATCGGCAGATACATCGCAAGCAGGATCGAACCCACGATTCCTCCAACAACAACAATCATGGCGGGCTCCAACATTGAGGTGAGTGCCTTCACAGATGCGGAGACCTCGTCCTCATAAAAGTCGGCCACTTTGCTCAGCATCCGATCCATTTCGCCGGTTTCCTCGCCAATGGAGAGCATGCTCAGTGCCATGTCTGGTAAGACCTTCTGGCGAGTCAATGCTGTGCTCAGCAAGACGCCTTCTTGCACCAGAGTGCGCGAATCGAGGATGGCGTCAGAGATGATCGAGTTGCCAGCTGTTTCACTGGAAATCTCCATTGACATCAGGATTGGAACGCCAGCTCGCGTGAGTGAACTGAAGATCCTGCAAAATTGAGCTGTAGCCGTTTTCATGATGAGATCACCAAATAACGGCAGCTTGAGGATTAACTTGTCGAGGACCCTGCGGCCTTTGAGGGTGTTGTAATAACGGCCAATCATCCAGGCGCCAACCATGAGAATGCCAGCGAATATGAGTGAGGCGGAGGAGCGAAGTAAGGCGCTTAAATCCACCATTAATTGCGTAAATAACGGTAATTCGGCTCCCAGATCTTCAAAAATTCCGGCGAATGTGGGAATCAAAAAGATCGTCATTCCTAAAAACACCAAAATTGCGATCACTAGCACGGCTACGGGGTAACCCAGGGCACCTTTGATTTGGTTTTGGAGTCGGGCGTTGTCTTCCAGCAACTTGGCGAGGCGTTTGAGGGATTCATCCAAAACACCGCCCGCTTCGCCTGCCTCCACCATGGCGATGGTGAGCTGGTCAAACACCTTGGGCCATTGGCGCATTGCTGCTGCCATCGCTGTCCCCTGATTCACCTCGAGTCCCACGTTGGTGAGAGCTTTTTTAAACATCGGCAATTTTTGTTGCGTGGCTATGAGATCGAGGCTGCGCACAATTGGCACCCCTGCATCCACAAGCGCGGCCAGCTTGCTGGCCCAAATGGCTTTCTCCTTAACTCCAGGAGGTTTCTGGAACGCTTCTCCGAGATCCATCGACAGCCATCCAGCCGATGAGCTTCCACCTGCGCTTTTGGATTCGGCCTTGGCTTTGTTGTTTCCTTTTCCTTTGTCTTGGCGCAGGTCTTCCGCTTTAATTCCGCGCCTACGCAGAAGACGGCGGGCCGAAACTGCATCGTTTGCTTTGACCGTGACCGTGCGCGGTTGGCCGGTGGCTGAGGTGTAAGTAGCGGTAAAAGAAACCATGCCCTGCTCGCCCGATTTAGTGGTTCATCAGGCGATCCAGTTCAGCGGGTTTGCTCGCTTTGCTGAGTCCTTCATCAAGGCTGATCTCGCTCTGATCAATCAGATCGGCAAGGGCTCTTTCCAGGGTTTGCATGCCGCGTTCGCCTCCGGTTTGAATTTGGGAATACAGCTGAGCTGTTTTGCCTTCACGGATCAAATTGGCGATGGCTGGGGTGTTTATCATGATTTCCTGAGCCATCACGCGGCCGAACTGCCCAGGTGCAGGATTTTGGCGTCTGCAGAGCGTTTGAGAGAACACCGCCGTCAGGCTTCCTGAGAGTTGCACGCGGATCTGGGTTTGCTGGCTAGGGGGAAACACATCCACCATCCGATCAACGGTCTGAGCGGCAGAACTGGTGTGCAGGGTTCCAAACACCAAATGCCCAGTCTCCGCAGCGCTAATTGCCAGTTGAATCGTTTCCAGATCACGCATTTCACCCACCAAAATCACGTCTGGGTCTTCGCGTAGGGCAGCGCGTAGAGCATTGGCAAAACTGCGCGTGTCCTCGTTGAGTTGGCGTTGATGCACCAAGCTCTTATCACTGGTGTACACAAATTCGATCGGGTCTTCGATGGTGAGGATGTGCTCAGCCCGCGTGTGGTTGATGTGATCGAGAAGTGCTGCGAGCGTGGTGGTTTTGCCTGAGCCCGTGGGGCCTGTGACCAGGACAAGACCACGGGGACGTTTGCTGGTTTCCACCACGACGGGAGGCAGATTCAGCAACGCAACGCTGGGGATTTTGCTTCCAAGAGCACGCAGGCAGGCGGCGTAGCTGCCTTTCTGCCGGTACACATTCACGCGAAAACGGGCGACCCCTTTCAAGCCATAGGCACAATCCAGCTCCCACGTTTGTTCGAGTGTTTTGCGTTGGCTGTTGTTGAGCATTGAAAAGATCAGGCGGTTGCAGCCTTCTTCACTGAGCGCTTCCTCCTGCATCGGCCGAAGTTCGCCACTAAACCGGCCGTAAGGCGGTTGTCCGCTGGCGATGTGGAGGTCGCTTCCGCCTCCGTTCACCAGCTGTTCCATCAGGTCTTCGATCATTAGGTCCATGCTCGGAGCTCTCACTGACGGGGTGTCAGGCAATACGGGCATTCCAGCCAACCTTCTTGCAGTCCGCCACCACATCCACGGCAAGTAACAGTGCTAAGGGCCCTGGCGCGTTGTTCCGATTCCAGCCCTGCATCTGTCAATACCATCCTGTCCACCTCTTCGAGCGTGGTGTGACCTTCTCGCACGAGATCGAGGCTGTAGCCAAGCAAGGTTTTCATGCCTGATTCCAGGGCCAACTGCCGGACAAGATCAGTGGTTGCACCTTTGGCGACAGATGCCGCTAGGGCTTCATTCATGCGCAGCACCTCGTACACACCGATACGGCCCTTGTAACCGGTGCCCTGACAGGTGGGGCATGGCGTTTCTGGCCCTTCGTGGTGGTTTGCTTTGAAAAAGGTCACATCGCTTTCATTGCTCGTCATCAGCCCAAAGCGACCTAATTCTCGGGAATCTGGGTGGTATGGGATGCGGCAATCGCTGCACACACGCCTGAGCAAGCGTTGAGAGACGATGCCGAGTAAGGATGCACTCACCATGAAGGGTTCAACGCCCATTTCGTCGAGTCGGGCGATGGCGCTGGGGGCGTCGTTGCAGTGCAGGGTGGTTAAGACCAGATGCCCGGTTAACGCGGCTTCGATGGCAGTTTTTGCTGTTTCCTGATCACGGGTCTCACCCACCAACAGCACATCAGGGTCTTGACGCATGAAGGCCCGAAGGGCAGTGCTGAAGTCAAATCCTTTCTCTCGATTAACCTGACATTGAGTAATACCAGGCAATGTGTATTCAATTGGATCTTCTACGGTGGAGATATTGATTCCGGGTTCGTTGCGCTCCGCTAACAAGGAATAAAGAGTTGTCGATTTACCTGATCCCGTTGGACCGGTCACAAGAATCATGCCGAATGGTTTTGAACCAAGGGTTCGTACAAGATCAAGTGTGGCGGGATTGGAGATGAGTTTGTCGAGTCCTAATTGGGTCGATTCACTATCAAGTAAGCGAAGGCATATTTTTTCTCCATAGCGGCTAGGAAGGCTGTTGACGCGGAAGTCAACAGTTCGTCCTTTGTACTGTCTACGGATCCGACCATCCTGTGCTTGCCTGCGTTCTGCGATATCAAGATCAGCCATGATCTTGAAGCGAGAGGTAATCGCTGGGATTAATTTAGTGGGAAGTGGTTGGGTTAAATTGGTAAGTACACCATCCTTCCTAAGCCTAATTTGTAATCCTGATTGTTGCGGTTCTACGTGTATGTCACTGGCACTCATGTCTAATGCTTTGATTAAAATACGATCTACTAATGTGACAATGGGAGAGGCATCATTGCTTAATGATTTGATATCCAGTGAGGAGGCTGAAGTGCTCTGAATTTCGGCTTCATCAGGATCGATATTTAAAATTCCGTCAACATCAAAGCCATCGAGAAGTGATTTTGCTGTATTGCTAATTAATGTTTGATTAATCTTCGAATCTGAGTCTACTGCTTGTGGATCAAGGATCCGTTTTAGGTCCGCTGAGTTGGCTAATACAAGCTTGGAGATATAGCCATGGCTTCTTAAAACCTGCTTAAGTTGTTCTCGCGTGTCTCGGTCGCTGCTGCTTGCGATGGCCACCATGAGGCCGTCGTCGGTGAGATGGATGGGAAGCGCTTGAAGTTGCTTCCAGGTTTCAAGATCCAACACCTTCCCGGATTGCAGGAGTGTTTCTCCAGCGGCAAGCTCCGCTTCTGAAATCAGCTTTGCCGGCAGTGCAGGCGGTAGCGGCATTCGGGTGGAGTCGGCGCTCATGCTGATTCGGCTTTCCGCGCTTGTGGTGGGTTCATGTGACCCTTCAACATGTCTAGACGTGATTTTGCATCTGGTCAGCATGAGCGGCGACGCTTCCATCCCGGCTAACGATTCGGCAGCGGATGTTCCCGAAACCCAGCAGGACCCCACACCCTCTGTTGAGGAAACACCTGCCGCCGCTTCACCCGACTCTCCTTTAGGGGCGGGGACCCCTGCTCAGAACAATGAAGCGCGGCTTGAGCAACTGGAGCGCGAGCACAGCACTCTCCGTCAAGAACACGAAACCTTGAGTGCTCAGTACGTGCGCATTGCGGCCGACTTTGACAACTTCCGTAAGCGTCAGAGCCGAGACCAGGACGACCTGAAGTTGCAGATCACCTGCAGCACCCTCGGTGAAATCCTTCCCGTGGTGGATAACTTCGAACGCGCTCGGCAACAGCTCGATCCTCAGGGAGAAGAAGCCCAAGCGCTGCATCGCAGTTATCAGGGTCTCTACAAACAACTTGTTGATGTGCTGAAGCAGCTCGGTGTCGCGCCAATGCGGGTTGTTGGGCAGGAGTTCGACCCCAGCCTTCATGAAGCCGTGCTGCGCGAACCCAGCGACGAGCATCCAGAAGATGTGGTGATTGAAGAACTACAGCGCGGCTATCACCTCAGCGGCAAAGTGTTGCGTCACGCTTTAGTCAAGGTGTCGATGGGACCTGGACCGCAGCAGGCAGATGCAGTGGCTCAGGGGACTGAGGGAGGTGAGACTGCATCACCAATCCAAGGTGATGATGGCCCCCCAACGCCAGCGGCAAACGAATGATTCAAAACTTATGCCTAGTGTGCGCAGCGGAATGACGAGCTGATGGCCGATTACTACGACCTACTTGGTGTGAGCAGGGATGCGGATGCCGACACCCTGAAGCGCGCTTACAGGCGGATGGCTCGCCAATATCACCCTGATATTAATAAGGACGCTGGAGCGGAAGATCGCTTTAAGGAGATCGGTCGCGCCTATGAGGTGCTCAGCGATCCCCAAACCCGCGGCAGGTATGACCAGTTCGGTGAGGCCGGGCTCGGTGGCGGTGGTGGCATGCCCGATATGGGCGATATGGGTGGTTTTGCAGATATCTTCGAAACTTTTTTCAGTGGGTTCGGTGGTGCTGCTGGTGGTGCAGGGCGTCAGCGCAGGCGAGGACCTCAACAGGGGGATGACCTCCGCTACGACCTCACGATTGATTTTGACCAAGCTGTCTTCGGTCAAGAGCGGGAGATTCGCATCCCCCACCTTGAGACCTGCACCACCTGTGGTGGCAGTGGTGCCAAACCAGGCAGCGGTCCCACGACCTGTACAACCTGTGGTGGAGTTGGGCAGGTGCGTCGCGCCACCCGCACTCCGTTTGGGAATTTTGAGCAGGTGGCTGAATGCCCTACCTGCAATGGCACTGGCCAGGTGATTGCTGACCCTTGCAGTTCCTGCGGTGGTCAAGGAGTTACGCAAGTCCGCAAAAAATTGCGAATTAACATTCCCGCCGGTGTTGACACGGGCACCCGATTGCGGGTTTCCGGTGAGGGCAATGCTGGGCTTCGTGGCGGTCCGTCTGGAGATTTATACGTCTTCCTCACGGTCAAATCCCATCCGAGCCTGAGGCGCGATGGCCTCACCGTCCTTTCGGAGGTGAAGGTGAGTTATCTGCAGGCAATCCTTGGCGACACCATTGAGGTGGAAACCGTGGATGGACCCGAATCCCTTGAGATTCCGGCAGGTACCCAGCCCAATTCCGTTTTAACGCTTGAAAACAAGGGCATCCCAAAGCTGGGCAATCCAGTAGCCCGTGGTCATCAGCGCATCTCCGTCACGGTGACATTGCCCACCCGTCTCAACGATGAGGAACGCGGTCTCCTCGAAGATTTGGCTGGACACCATTCAGCCCGTGGTGAGCAGCACCATCACCACAAGAGTGGTCTTTTTGCCCGCCTCTTTGGGCAACGCTGACGGATGCATGATGCCCAACCCGAACATTATTTGGATCTAAGGGGCACCCCCTGTCCAACCAATTTCATTCGTTGCCGTTTGGCTTTGGAGGCCATGCGTCCCGGGGAGCATTTTCAGGTTGATCTCGATCGGGGTGAGCCTGAGGAGATGGTGATACCGGGGCTGACTCGCGATGGCCATCAAGTGCAGGTGATGGATCAAGCCAAGGATTGGGTGCGCCTTCAGGTGGTGTGTGGAGGTGCTTGATCCGCCGGCTCAGTCCGGCATGGTTGTTGCACTCCAGGCCAACTACCTGGAGGTGGAGTTGGATCAGGCCTCAGAGTTCATTCCTTCACGACTTTTGTGCACTCGGCGCACGCGCTTGAGCCATCGCGGTGAGGCGGTCTACGTCGGTGACCGCGTGCGGGTGGAAGCGATTGATGTCAGTCATGCCCGTGCGGTGGTCGCTGATGTGGAACCTCGCGTCAGTTTTCTGACACGGCCTCCCGTCGCCAATGCCAGCACGGTGGTTGTGGCATTGGCAGTGGATCAACCCGCGTTTGATCCGGACCAAGCCAGTCGTTTTCTGTTGACGGCAGAGCGAACGTCACTGGCGGTGCAGTTGGTTCTGACCAAAACCGATCTCCTGGAGCCGGAAGCTTTGGAGCGGTTGCGCTTGCGCCTTCAGGCCTGGGGCTATCCCCCTTTGCTGGTGTCGACGTGCAGTGGGCTTGGGCTCTCTGAGCTGAAGCAAAGCCTTGCCGGATCGTCTCTGTCTGTGTTGTGCGGTCCCTCAGGAGTTGGGAAGAGCTCATTGCTGAATGCCTTGATTCCAGAACTCGATTTGCGGATCGGTGCCGTTTCAGGACGGCTGCAACGTGGACGTCACACCACGCGACATGTGGAGTTGCATCACTTAGGAGCTAAGGCACGCGTTGCCGATACGCCCGGTTTTAACCGACCCGACTTGCCAGACGACCCCAGAAATCTTGAGGTGTTGTTTCCGGAATTACGCGCTCAGCTCGAGCAGCACCCCTGCCGTTTTCGAGATTGTTTGCACCGTGATGAACCCGGATGCGGAGTCACGCGCGATTGGGAGCGCTACCCGATCTACAGGCGAGCTGTTGAGGATCTTCTCGGTCTTAGCCGCCCATCCCGGGGAGGTTGAGATTGAGTCCGCCAGTGAGTTCTTCCATGCGTTCTTTCATGGTGCCGGTGGAGCGTTCATAGGCCGATTGCAAGGCGGCGAGTGTGGCGGCCTCTGTGGCCTCCTGTCCTTCGCTAAGGAGGGACGGATCCAGTCGCACCCTTAACGGTTGTTGATTGCCAGACAACCAAATGCTGGCTCGACCGTCTTCACTGTTGCCCTCGATCTCCATGGCATCGAGTTCCTCTTGCAACTTTTGCGCGTCTTGCTGGATTTGTTGAGCTTTTCGGAATGCCTCAGTGAGCTGTCCGAAATTGGGAAGTCCAAACCCTGCCATGACACCAGTGAAGTGATGCGAAGGCTAATCGGTCGTTTGAAAGCCCAAGCGTTTCACTTCAGGATGCAAAGTGATTCCGTGCATCCGTTCCACTTCGTTCTGCACTAAATCGATTAGGGCGCGGATGTCATCGGCTGTGGCATCGCCGACGTTGACAATGAAATTGGCATGCACCGGAGAGACTTCAGCGCCCCCGATACGTCTCCCCTTGAGCCCTAAGCCCTCGATGAGCTGACCCGCTTTTTCAGGCTCTGGATTGCGGAACACACTCCCGCAGCTGGGCCATTGGTAGGGCTGGGTGGTGGTGCGATGACTGAGGTTGCCACTGGTCTTTCGCATCAACTCCTTGGCGTCGTGGCCAGGTTCCAACTGGAACTGCGCTGAAACCACTAAATGGTCGCTGCCTTGAAGGAGGCTCTGTCGGTAGTCGTAGGCGAGATCGGCGTTGCTGAGAGTCGTGGTGGTCTTGACCGAATCTTTCAGCGATTGATCGATCACCTCCACGGCGGTCAGGCAGTCAGCCGTGGAGCCGCCTTGAGCGCCAGCGTTCATGGCGGCTGCCCCACCCACGGTTCCAGGGATGCCAACGGCCCATTCCAGCCCACGCAATCCAAGCCTGGCTGCGCGCCTGGCGAGCGTTGGAAGCGGTTCACCCGCCAAGGCCTTCACCTGACCTGATTCGGCATCCAATTGGCTGCCCTGCAAACGGCGCAAGCAAATAGTGAGACCTGGAAGACCAGCATCAGCGATCAGCAGGTTCGATCCTGCTCCAATCACTCGGGTCTTCAGATCTTCAGCTTGGGCCCATTGGAGAAGCGCAAGACATTGCTCAGCATCGTTGGGTTCGGCCAACCATTGAGCGGGACCTCCTACACGCCACGTGGTGAAGTTCGCGAGGGGCACCTGCTGTTGGAGAACCCCCGACTCGAGCAGGGCATTCAGGCCGCGATCGCCTGTGAACATGACGCCTCTCCTCCAATCTCTTCCTTTGACAGGCGTTCCCAGAGGCTGTTCACGTCACCAGCACCCATCGCCAAAATCAAGTCATCAGGCTGACTGTGTTGTTTTACCAGACCTGCGAGCTCTTCCATAGTGCTAGCCACAAAGACGGGCTGATTGGGATCGATCAGCCTTATGGAACGAGCTAGAAGCTCACTATTGATGCCCTCAATCGGTTGTTCACCAGCGCCATAAATCGGAGCAAGAACGAGGGCGTCAGCGGACACGAGGGCCCGGGCAAAGGCGTTGAGAAATTCTTGTGTGCGGCTATAGCGGTGCGGTTGGAACACAGCAAGAAGGCGCTGGGGTGTGCGGGGTAACGGGCTGCGGCCGCTTTCCACCATCAGCTGGGCCATGGTCAACGTTGCTTGGACTTCGCTGGGGTGGTGGGCATAGTCATCAACCACTTGTCGGCCTTGCCACTGCCCTCGGAAATCAAAGCGTCGACCTGGTGAACGAAGTTCGGTTACGGCTGACAACAGGGCCTCCAAGGGCACCCCTTCCATCCGGCAGGCCGCCAGGGCGGCCACCACGTTGCTCAGGTTGTGCAGGCCTGGAAGGGGAAGGGTGATTTGACCAACCTGTTGACCTCGCTCGTAATAGTTGGCGATGGTGCGATCTCCATCGAGTTGCACAGGCAAAGCGGCGTAGTCCGCGGTTTCGAAGTCTTGAACAGACCAACAGGCATCGGCTTGAAAGTGTTCTTTGAGAATGGGATCGTCGTGATTAATCAGCAGGCGTTTGCAGCCGCGACCAAAGGTTTTCATCGTCTCGATCAAGTCGTCGAGATTGCGGTAATGGTCCGTATGGTCCAGTTCGAGATTGGTGATGACCCCCAAACTGGCCTTGAACTTCACCAGTGATCCATCGGATTCGTCTGCCTCAGCAACAAGGAGACGACCGTTGCCGGTGTGACCGTTGCTGCCAAAGCACGGGACGACACCACCAATGACAGCTGTGGGGTCTTCGCCAACCGTGGCGAGGAGGGTCGTGACCACAGTGCTTGTGGTGGTTTTCCCATGGCTACCAGCCACAGCGATAGAGGGTTGTTGCTCGATCAACCAGGCCAAAAGGTCGGAGCGATGCCAAATCGTTAAATCCAAGCGCTGCGCTTCGATCAGCTCTGGATTGGTGCTCGGAATGGCCGTACTCACCACAACCAAGGGTGCCTCAATGCCGCGTGCCGTGAGATCGGCGAAATTATTAGAAATCTGGCTTTGGAATAAGACGAGCGCTTTGGTCTCCAGCGCCTGCATCGCAGGTGTGAGTTTGCGATCGGATCCGCTAACGGAATGGCCTCTTTCAGCGAGGATCAGAGCCAGAGCCGACATGCCGATTCCGCCCATCCCAATGAAGTGAATGTGCTTCTGGGGATGGATCGAATCTGCCAAGGGGAGTCAACGTGAGGGCAAACGATAATCCAGCTTTTCCTTGTGGCCAACTGCGTGAAGCTCATTCCATCGAAATTTTCGTCAGATCAATGAGGGGTATTTCCAAATAAATTCTGTATAATTTCCCCCCAAAACCATTACGCGGTAAGACCGCTTTATTTCTGCCATGACCCTGCGCGTTGCCATCAATGGATTCGGCCGAATTGGTCGCAATGTGCTGAGGGGTTGGATCAGCCGCGGTGCTGACACAGATCTGGAAATCGTGGGTATGAACTCCACATCAGATCCCAAGACCAGCGCTCACCTTCTCACCTATGACTCGATTTTGGGTCGCCTAGATCCGTCAGTAGATATCAAAACCACTGATGACTCGATGTTCATCAATGGCAAGGAGATCAAGTTCTTCGCCGATCGCAATCCTCTGAATTGCCCTTGGAAGGAGTGGGGTGTGGATCTGGTGATCGAATCAACCGGTGTGTTCAACACCGATGAGAAGGCCAGTATGCACATCCAGGCTGGTGCCAAGAAAGTGATTCTTACTGCTCCTGGCAAGGGTGCTGGTGTTGGCACGTTCGTGGTTGGAGTCAATGACGATCAGTACCGCCACGAAGATTGGAACATCCTGAGCAACGCCAGTTGCACCACCAACTGCTTGGCGCCAATTGTCAAAGTTCTGGATCAGAACTTCGGCATGGAATGGGGCTTGATGACCACCATTCACAGCTATACCGGTGACCAGCGAATCCTGGACAACAACCATCGCGACTTGCGTCGTGCCCGTGCAGCAGCACTGAACATGGTTCCCACCACAACGGGTGCAGCCAAGGCGGTGGCCTTGGTCTATCCCGAAGTGAAGGGCAAGCTTACTGGCTTCGCCATGCGCGTTCCTACGCCGAATGTGTCTGCTGTTGACCTCACCTTTGGAACCTCCAAGGGCCCCAGTGTTGAGGAGGTCAAAGCTGCCATGAAGAGCGCCTCTGAAAATGGCATGAAGGGTATCATCAAGTACACCGACTTACCCCTCGTATCCACCGACTACGCCGGTACGAACGAATCCACCATTTTTGACGCCGATCTCACCTATGCCATGGGAGACAAGGCTGTGAAAATTCTTGCTTGGTACGACAACGAGTGGGGCTACAGCCAGCGCGTCGTTGACTTGGCTGAGGTTGTTGCCAAAGGCTGGAAGTAATCCTCAGGTTCGAGACTTGATCTTTAAGCCCTCCCTTAGGGGAGGGCTTTTTTGTGCGTCCGGTTAGCGGTAATGGGAGAACCCTGATGGTGGCAGGACCACGCCAGTGTCGTTCCAAATGATCCTGCCTGTGTCGGCTGTGATGGCCCCGAAACAGCAACTTCCAGGCTGATGCTTTTTCCAGGACTCAGCCCACTCAGGAGGCAGGCTCAGCACCAGTTCGAAATCTTCTCCGCCACTGAGGCACCAGCGATCCCATGCGCCCTCGCAGGGCCAAGCGGCGGCGCGAGGAAGGGCTTCTCTGCGCAGGACAGCCCCGCAGCCACTGCTTCGACAGAGACCATTCACTGCAGCAAGCAGGCCATCGCTGCTGTCGGTCCCACCAGCTCGCCAGGGAAGGTGATTGGGTTTGCAGGCCATCAGGGTGTGAAGGGCATCAAACCTGGGCCACGGCCTCTGGTGGCATCGAATCGCCTGCTCTTTCAACGTGGCTGGAAGTGACAGTGCGCTGGGGAGTTGTGTGTCTTGCAGCAGTGCCAGTCCAAGGCGGCTCAGTCCATGGGGGCCGCTGCTCATCAGCAAATCACCATGTTGGGCCTGTGCCCGATGCAGTCGCAACGGTCCGAGTCGTGCAAACGCACTGATCGAGAGCAGGCGTTGGTTGCCAGTGCTGCAGTCACCTCCCAGCAGAGTTCCACCAAAGCGCTCAAGGGCTTCTGAGATGCCTTGATAAACCTGTTCAACCCACCACCAAGATGTGCTGCCAGGAGCCACCAGGCCCACGGTGATTCCCTCGACCTGCTCGGAGCCACTGGCCGCTAGATCAGAAAGGTTGGAAACTGCAGCCCGCCAACCCACATCGGCAGGGGAAGTGGTGGCGTCGCTGAAATGAACACCTTCGACCAAGACGTCGGTGTTCACCAGCAAGGCCCTGGAATCAGCAGGCAGCAAGGCGGTGTCGTCGTTGAACTGACCGGGAGGTGCAAAGCGGGCTAGACGGTCCAGCAGCTCCGTTTCTCCGAGTTCGGCCAGCGTGATGCTCACGGCAGCCTCAGGCGTGATCTTGGAGTCGATCGGCGCCCTCGATCACCTGGATGCGCTTGATGCCGTCATCGACGCCCAATTCTTCGAGGACATCAAAGCCATCCACCACGTAGCCGAAGGCGGCATTGCGCCCGTCCACGAGGTTGAGACCAGCAGGGGTGAGCTCTGCTTCATAGAGGAACAGGAAGAATTGCGACGACCCATCGCCAAGAGCTTGGTCGGAATGGGCCCAGCCCAGAGTCCCAAGGGTGGAGAAAGGAAGGACTGCTGCTGCTTTGAACAGGCCAACATCTTCGAAGGTTTCGTTGTAGAGGGTGTCGGTTTCGCCTGGAATGCGAATTTCTAGGGGAACGTGCCGCTCTTTTTTGGTTTTTGGGTCCACATAGCCGATGTCAGGACCTTCGGGGTCTCCGGTTTGAAGGATGTAGAAATCTTCGGCGCGATTGAAAGGCAGGCCGTCATAAAAGCCCTTCAGGCTGAGATCGATAAAGGCGCCTGCTGTTAGAGGCGCGTTGTATCCGTCCACAACGGCTGTGAGGTTTCCTTGCGTTGTTTCGATGACTACGGTTGCCCGTCCTGCAAGCCGCGGTAAGGCATCGAACTCGGAGGGGATGTCAGGCAGACGATCGTCGATCAGCAGGGCTTCGAGATCACCGATCCGGCTCAGAGTGTCGCGACGGATTTGGATGAATCCATCTCGGTCATTGGCATCTGCTTCCTCTTTAAGCGTGTCCAGTCCAGAGCGCACCTCGTTCAGCAGCAGCTCAGCCTCGCTGCGTTGATCCGCAGGTACAGCTTCAACAATGCTGTTACCGCGGGTGGCCACTAGTTTTTGGGTCCGGCTCACAGTGCGTCCCAGAGCACTCCAGCGCTTGGCACGTAAATCGTTACTGGTGGATTCCAGTCGATGCTGAAGCTCGCGGAGATCCTCTTGATTCATCGGCAATGAATCGCGCAGGATCGCCGCAGGATCCTGTACGGCATTGCCTTGAGGCAGGTCTGCCCATACCGGTTTGGCAAGCCAGAGGCCAAAGGCGGCTAGCCAGGCAAGAAGCAGAGCGGTCAGACGGCGGTGAGCCAAGGAGAACCCCAGGTGCTGTCAGGACTTTGGCACAGCCGTATGATCCACTGAACCGTTCCGCGGGAATGATCTCCAGCAACGACTTTCGTACCGGCACCACTATTGAGCTGGACGGTGCTGTCTGGCGCGTGGTCGAATTTCTGCATGTCAAGCCAGGCAAGGGATCTGCGTTTGTCCGCACCAAGCTCAAGGCCGTTCAAAGCGGCAGTGTGGTCGAGAAAACGTTCCGAGCTGGAGAAAGTCTTAACCAGGCTGTGCTCGAAAAGTCGAAACTTCAACACACCTATATGGAGGGCGAAGATTTCGTGTTTATGGACATGTCGTCCTATGAAGAGACACGTCTCACCGCCAAACAGATCGGAGATAGTCGCAAATATCTCAAGGAGGGCATGGAGGTGAATGTTGTCACCTGGAATGAGAAGCCAATAGAAGTTGAATTGCCGAATTCTGTTGTGTTGGAGATCGCTCAGACCGACCCCGGTGTGAAGGGAGATACAGCAACCGGCGGTACGAAACCAGCCATCTTGGAAACCGGTGCTCAGGTGATGGTTCCCCTGTTTTTATCGATCGGCGAGAAAATTAAGGTTGATACTCGCAACGACACCTATCTGGGACGGGAGAACGGTTAATCATGCAGCTCGACCACGATCAGCTCAACGCCCTGCTCGCCGCTCTCGTCGAGAGTGATATTCAGGAATTCCGGCTGGAGGGAGACGACTTCCGCCTGGAAGTGCGACGCAACCTCCCTGTCACCACAGTGGCTGCTCCATTGGCGCCAGTGGCTCCTGCACCGGTCGCTCCCCCGCCGGAGAATCTTGCTGTTGAGTTTTCTGCTGGAACCCCGCCTCCTGCAGCTGGATCTCGCTCAGATTTGCTGGAAGTAACAGCCCCCATGGTGGGCACCTTCTATCGGGCTCCAGCCCCAGGAGAGCCTTCGTTTGTAGAGATCGGGACTCGCATTGGTGTAGGCCAAACGATCTGCATTCTTGAAGCGATGAAGCTGATGAATGAGCTCGAATCTGAGCTGGCTGGTGAGGTGGTTGAGATCCTGGTTGACAACGGCACCCCTGTTGAATTTGGTCAGGTGTTGATGCGGGTTAAGCCCGGCTGAGGTCCCAGGCGGCTCGAATCGCTGCCACCATGCTTGTCGATCTCGCCACCCCTTGTCCTGCGATATCGAAGCCGGTTCCATGGTCTGGAGAGGTGCGCAGGAACGAGAGCCCGAGCGTGGTGTTCACGGCCTCATCAAAGGCCATCAGCTTCATGGGGATCAAGCCTTGGTCGTGATACAGCGCAAGGATCCCATCCGGTGATTCCGGTTGACCTCCTTCCTGCCAGGCTTTGGCAGCACTGAGCCAGCAGGTGTCAGGGGGCAGAGGCCCGCTCAGATCGATGTGGGGATTGTTGTGCTGCCACTGGTGGAGTGCGGGGATGAGCCAGTTGATTTCTTCCCTGCCAAGGCGGCCCTGTTCTCCAGCATGGGGATTAAGGCCAGCTACGAGCAAGCGTGGGGTGGGATTGAACCTCAGACAGAACGCGCTGAGCACGTCCAGCTTGCGGACTAGGAGCTCGGGGGTGAGTGCGCTGGGAACCTCTTTCAGTGGGATATGCGTTGTGGCGAGAAGGGTGTTCAGCCTCCAGCCATGGTTGGGTGAGACGGCGGTGAACAGCATCGAGGCTTGACGCACACCGTCGAGCTCTGCCAAGCGTTCTGTTTGGCCTGGATAGTCGTGTCCTGCGGCATGCCAGGCATGTTTCGCAATGGGTGCTGTGACCAAGGCCAGTGTGTTCGCCTCTCTGACGCGCGAAACGGCATGACTCAGCCAACGAAAACTGGATGCGCCGCTCTCAGGGCTTGGCGTCCCAGGGGTGATCTCTTCATGGATCGGTAGATCGTCCATATCTAGATCGCTGGGATCCTTAAGCAGGGGGCACTGTTGGCTTTTCAGCCTGGTGTACGTCTGCTCCAACGTTTTTCGGCAGCCAACGACCAGTGGGTTCAGTCCATCGGGCAGTCGAGGGTCGGCGAGAGCTTTCAACGTGACTTCCATCCCGATTCCAGCAGGATCACCGAGAGCAATCACCAGGCGGTCGGTAGCGTCAGGGGAGGGATGAGAGAAAGACATGCTGCGCTGGTTGCTCCTGGGGTTATTGCTTTACGGGTTGGGGACGGCGTTGCGGAAGGGCTGGATTGAAGTGCAATGGCAGCGGTTGCTCGAGGATGCAGGACTCACGGATACCGGTTCGGACAAGCCGCTTCCGTTGCATGAATTGCCGATGCTTAAGGCTCCGCCTCCGGTTCAGGATTCATCCCGTTGAAGCCTTCGGCCTCGAAACAATCCTTCAGCCCGCTTGCATAATCGGGATGCAGAAAGGTGTACCCCAGCTCGTCTCGCAGCAGTGCGTTGCTCACTTTGCGGTTGTCTGCCCAAAAGGAGAGAGCCATTGGGCTCATGCTGGCTTGGGCTTCACTGAAAGGAATCGGTTTTGGGAGCGTGCACCCCAAGAGTTCGGCGGCAAAACGTTGAAGCTCGAGGCGGGAGGCGGGCTTGTTATCGCTGATGTTTACCACTGTGGGTCGCTGTCCTGCTGCAGCTCGATGCATGAGATGCCAGCAGGCCCCAGCTAGGTCATCCACGTGGATTCGGCAAAACATTTGCCCTGGTTGATCCACAGGAGTGAGTTCGCCTGAGCGGACGGCCGCCAAAGGGGAGCGGCCGGGCCCATAGATCCCCGGCAAGCGCATGATCTGCAC
>QCUZ01000029.1:0-15730 GCA_003210555.1 Synechococcus sp. AG-683-A03
AGATCTCCACTGCTGGTAAGGAAGCCTCCGGCACCGGCAACATGAAGTTCGCCATGAATGGTGCTCTCACGATTGGCACCCTCGACGGCGCCAACGTGGAAATCCGTGAGCATGTGGGTGCAGAAAACTTCTTCCTCTTCGGTAAAACCGTGGAAGAGATTGCGGCCCTCAAGCAAGGCGGCTACAGGCCTTGGGAAGTGGTCGAGTCTGTTCCCGAACTTGCTGAAGCGATCCGCTTGGTGGAGATGGGTCACTTCAGCAATGGCGATGGCGAACTGTTCCGTCCTCTGATCGACAACCTCACGGGGAATGATCCCTTCTTCGTGATGGCTGATTTCGCCGATTACTTGCGCGCTCAAGATGCGGTGAGCCTGGCCTGGACCGATCGCCATCACTGGAACCGGATGTCGGTGTTGAACAGCGCCAGAAGCGGATTCTTCTCATCGGATCGTTCGATCCGCGACTACTGCCGCGACATCTGGAAGGTTGAACCCATGCCGGTAGAGATCACCTGCGACGTGCGCTGAGATTCTGCGCTGACATTAAAAAGCCCTCGAGTTGATCTCGAGGGCTTTTTTGTTTTTCAGCTGCGATCAGGAAGATCAGGCGTTTGGTGCAACAAACGATTTAATCGCAAGCGATCTGCATTAAGAGGGTCTGGGGCGAGCTCACCGGCGAGCTCCCTGAATTTTTGTTCAATATCGTCGGGTACGCGCACATCAAAAATGCGCTCCATCAAAGCTTCGATGGAAAACAGGTGGGCATTGATATTTTCTAAATCAGCCATCGCTTGATGGATGGCATCAGCTGGCTCTTCTCCACCACCGATTGGGGTGGCATGGGTTTGGGCATCAGTTGCTGGAGTGCCATGCTGCTTTTGTAGATCCTCCAGCACTCGGCCAGAGAGGGTTCTGAACGCTTGAAGGGCCGCCCAACTCAGCTCTTGCTGCTGACGCAACGTTGGTGACTCTCTGATCAAACGGTCATGCTCGCGATAGAAGCGTTGACAGTCCGGACATTGACAGGGCTCTTCAGGCAAAGCAGACCCTCAGTTAGTTACCATCATGACACCTGATCAGGCAGCCAATGGAGGATCCTGATCGAACTCGGATCGATCACCAAGCTGATCACCGAACGGATCTGTATCCCTGTCCACGACAGCTGGTAGAGGAATCTCGATCGAGCTCACCACATTGAGGGCATCGCGCAAACGCATGGAATCGGCAAACCATCCCATCGCTTGTTCGGTATCTCCACGACTCTCAGCATCACTCGCCTGATCTTCATGGGCTTCCGCCAAGAGGGCGAGCCAGCAGAGGCAGCGCGCTTGCACCACAGATAAATCAAGGTCTGTTGGTTGGCTGGCAGCGATGCGCTCGCTTTCCTGCTGAACCAAAAGCCGCAGCCGAAGCTCGTGAAGCTGGGTCATGGAACCGGTTCACACCTTCAAAAATAGCGGGGGTCTGGCATCTGGCTACCCCAGCCATTCAAGACAATCCATCAATTTGTTTCTGTGAGCAGGAAAAGTTCAGCCTGAATGACTATCCAAGAGGCATCAGTTCAAGCCTTCAATGACGCGCAAGCCTGGTTTATTTGCAGACTTCAAAGCTTTTATCAACAAAGGCAACGTGGTTGATCTCGCCATTGCCGTTGTGATTGCAGGAGCTTTCGGCAAGGTGGTGGGCTCGGTTGTGACCTTGATCATGACCAATGCTCTCGAGCCGGCACTGAAGGCCGCCAACGTGGACTCCATCAATTCCTGGCCTGCAGGCAGCGTGATTGTGGCGATCATCAACTTTCTGGTGATCGCCTTTGTGTGCTTCCTGATTGTGAAAACCATTGAGGCCTCCAAACGCAAGCAGGAGGTCATTGCCAAAACCAAACCCGATCCCCAAGCGCAACTGGCTTCTGCGATCACTCGCCTCACCGATGCATTAGAGCGCAAGGGTTTCTGAAGCGCTTGGCCAATGGATCCGATAGGCGCGGCTGCGGCCCTCCCCGATCGGCTCGATGGCCTGCTGTTCCACGAGTTCGCTCATATCGCGCCAGGCCGTAGCGCGGTTCACCTGGGTGAGGCTGATGGCCTTGCGCAGGGTCATGCCGCCCGTAGAACCCTCCGGTTCGGCATCCAGCAACTGCCAAATGAAGGCAAAGAGCAGCGCAGGAGCCATTAGTGCATGCCGTATATACTTATGCGTACACACGCAAAGAGGTGTTCTTTGGAGGTTCTCCCCAGCCGCGTGTTCATGAATGGCAACAGCCAGGCCGTGCGCATCCCCGCCGAGTTTCGCCTCAGCAGCGACCGGGTGCAGATCAGCCGCACCCCAGAGGGTGACCTACTGGTTCACCCCTGCCCTAGCCAGCGCGGTCAGGCCCTAATGCAGGCGCTCAGCGGTTTTGATGCCGATTTTGTAAACGCACTGGAGCAGCAACAGGCCGACAAGCTCCCTGTGCAGGAACGAGAGGAGCTGTGATCTATCTGCTCGACACGAACATCCTCATTTATCTGATCAAGAACCGTCCTCCCCAGGTGGCCGATCGGATCGATGCCATCAGCGACGAAGACAGCCTGGCCATGTCATTTGTCACCTGGGCCGAGCTGTTGCGCGGGGCGGAAGGCAGCCAGCGCCGAGAGGCCACCTTGCAGCATCTGGAAGCCCTGACCCGACTGGTGCAGGTGCTCTATCCGCAGGGGCAGGGAATCTGTGAGCACTACGCCATTCAGGCCACCGCCTTGAAGCGCCGCGCCACACCGATTGATGCCAACGATCTCTGGATCGCCTGCCATGCCCTTACCATCGGCGCCACCTTAGTCAGCCACAACGTCGGCGAGTTCAGACGGATCGAGGGGCTGCAGCTAGTGGACTGGGCAGCCTTAATCGGGCTGGCCAGGTTGAAACCCTTGGTGAGCTAAAAAGCAACCTCGTTTAGCCAGTTTCTGGTCCTTGGCTTCCTTTAAAAGCTTTGCTGCGAATGGAGTCTTAAACAACGGGGCTGGCGGGACTCGAACCCACGACCTACGGTTTAGGAAACCGTCGCTCTATCCGGCTGAGCTACAGCCCCTCGGAGGCCATTATGGGGGCTGAAAGTAGGCGAGGTGATCGCAATGGATGGGTGTTGCCTTCGGGCTGCAGTCATCGGTTGAGGAAAGTCCGGGCTCCCCGATGGCCAGGCTTGCTGGGTAATGCCCAGTGCGGGTGACCGTGAGGAGAGTGCCACAGAAACACACCGCCGATGGCCGGTTCCGCCGGCACAGGCAAGGGTGCAAAGGTGCGGTAAGAGCGCACCAGCAGCATCGAGAGGTGCTGGCTCGGTAAACCCCGGCTAGGAGCAAGGCCTAGGAACGACGGGTGGCCATCTTCCCCGTTCCGCCAAAGTGCGCCGCTCGAGGTCGTCGGTAACGGCGATCCCAGATAGATGATCACCCCCCTTCCTTGGAAGGGTGAACAGAACCCGGCTTATGTCCTGCTTTCACCCCTTTTTTGATGGTCTCTCAGGCTGCGTCAACAGGAACGTGCAGCTAAAACCAAGGCATTCGCATCCGAAGGAGTTGCTGTGATCACTCCCCAGCGTGAACAGCAACTGCAAGAGCTCTGGAGCCAACTGGTTCCCGATTCAAGTAGTCCCAACAAGGGCGAGCTGAGCCGGGTTCAGTTGGAGCACCTAGAGGAGGCTCTCACCCACACCTCCACGGGGCTCGCCCGCCATCACGAACAGCTGGAGTTTCTCGGTGATGCAGTGCTACGCCTGGTGGCTTCGGATTTCATCGAATCCGAACACCCCCAAATGCCTGTGGGGGAACGCTCTGCCCTGCGCGCCCAGCTAGTGAGCGACCGCTGGCTGGCGGAGCTGGGAAGCAAAATCGACATCGAAGTACTCCTAAAGCTTGGAGCCAAGGCCAGCGGTGACGTCGCCGCACGGGCCACCCTTCGCGCCGAGCATTGCGAGGCCCTGATCGGCGCGATCTATCGAATCAGCGGCAAGGTAACTCCAGTACAAACCTGGCTAGCGCCCTACTGGCTGCAAACGAGCCGCGACGTACTCGCTGATCCCCACCGCGGAAACAGCAAGTCGGCGCTGCAGGAATGGACCCAAGCGCATGGGCTAGGACTCCCGACCTACGCCTGCCAGGAAATCAGCCAACGCCATGGCGATCCGCGGCGCTTTCACTGCCAGGTGTTCATTCAGGACCAAAGCCGCCCGAAGGCAGAAGCCTGGGGTGGATCGCGGCGCCAAGCAGAGCAGCAGGCGGCCAAAGCGGCCTTACATCAAACAGAAGCAGAGGCAGGCGGCAAGATTGCTCCGCACTGATCGCAATGCAGCGCTTCGTTGCGGTGGGTTGAGGCTCCACAACTGAGGCAGGTGCGGCCACCGCGGCGGACCTGTTGCATCGTTTCCACGGTGATGATCCCCGTGGGGATGGCGATGATCCCAAAGCCCAGCAGCATCACCACAGCCGCCAGCAACTGGCCAAGCACGGTTTGGGGAACGATGTCTCCATAGCCAACGGTGGTCATCGTGACGATCGCCCAGTACACACCTTGACCCACGGTCTGGAACTGGGTTTCGGGATGGCTGCTTTCCACCAGCACCATCAAGTAGCCCAGCACCACCTGGGCCATCACCACAAAAAACAAAAACACGCCAATCCGGCGGGCACTGGCCTTCAAAGCATTGCCTAGCAGCTGGGCTTCATCAAGAAAGCGCAGGAGCTTAAACACGCGCAGCACCCGCCCAAACTTGAAGATCCAAAGAATCAGGCCGCTGCTGATCTGGGGAACGAAAAAAAACAAAACGGCTGAGACATCTATCAGGCCGTAAAAGCTGAACAAGTACTTGCGCGGCCTGGGCGACACCCACAAGTGCAGCAGGAAGTCGGCGATGAACACCAACAAACAACCATGCTCGAGTTGCCCCACCCAACTGGGCACCTCACCCGGCGCAGCCAACCTCAAGGGATGGGGCTGCACCAACAGGCCAGCCACACTGACCAGAATGGTGCCGAAAATGATCAGGTTGTAGACACGCCCTGCCCTGGTGTCTGCCTCCAGAACAATCCGCCGCAAGCGCAGACGCAGGGTCATCGCATCAAGCGGCGCTGAGATCGCTCAGGCGCATCGTTACGAGCTTGTCCCAATTCCCGCCTTCAAACAGCACCGCCGCGCGATCACCACTGATGCGCTGCACAAATCCCGTGTAGCCGGCATAGATCGAACGGGTATCCACCACGGTGACCGTGGCACCGGGCAGGATCGGGGCAGCGGAAGCCATCAAAGAACGGGCAGTCGTAAGGCCATTATCGAATGATGACTTCCACTCCGTCACCCAGTCCAGCTGATCCGACCAACACCGACGATTGGCTACCGGTGGGAACGCTCGTTGGCTTGCAGGGGTTACGGGGCGAACTACGCCTCAACCCGGCCAGTGATTTTCCTGAACGCTTTACCGACCCTGGACCTCGCTGGCTGCAAGCCAAGGGATCACCTCTGAAAGAGGTGGAGCTGCTGGAGGGCCGGCAACTGCCGGGCAAAAGTCTCTATGTGGTGCGTTTCAAAGGCGTGACCAACCGCGCAAGTGCAGAAGCGCTCGTCGGCAACACGGTGCTGGTTCCTGCCGCAGACCGCCCTGAACTCGCCGAGGGTGAGTTTCACCTGCTTGATCTGGTGGGATTAGAAGCGCGTTTGGCCGGCAGTGACGATGCGATTGGCACGGTGAGCAACCTGATCAGCGGCGGCAATGATCTGCTGGAGATCCAGCTCCACAGCGGCAAAACGGTGTTAGTGCCATTTGTTGAGGCGATCGTTCCCGAGGTGCAGCTGGAGGAGGGCTGGTTGCTGCTCACCCCACCACCGGGGTTGCTGGAGCTTTAAGCCAACCAAAGCAACAGCAGCGGCACCATCAGGGTGTAGGCCAGCGAGAGCGGCCAACCAAATCGGAAAAAATCCAAGAAGCGATAGCGGCCAGGGGCATACACCATCAAGTTGGTTTGGTAGCCAATCGGCGAGAGAAAACTCTGGCTGGCCGCAAACACCACGGCGGTGGCAAACAACATCGGCGGCTGCCCCAAGCCTGTGGCCACGGCAGCGGCAATCGGTAAGACCAGGGCCACGGCAGCCGCATTGCTGAGCAGTTCGGTGGCCACCAGGGTGATTGCATACATCACCAGCAAGGCCCCATAGGCGGAGCTGTGTTGCAGCAACGTGAGCAGGCTGGAGGCCACCTGATCAGCCAGCCCCGTTTTCTGCAGGGCCACACTGAAGCTGTACAGGCCACCTAGCAGCAGATACAAATCCCAGCGAATCGAGCGCAAGGCCGTTCCCGCATCGAGGCAATTGCCGAGCACCAACACCCCCACACCCACGAGCACAGCGGCGACGAGGGGCATCACCTTGAAGCCAGCGAGCAGCAGCACGGCCAGCATCACGCTGACCGCCAATCCCTTTCGATGGGTGGAGGGAAGATCGTCGTCGAGCTGATCGAGCACCACCAGATCGCTGGATTGCTGAAGACCGCGCAGAGCATCAAGCGGAGCTTGCAACAGCAGCATGTCTCCCTCTCGAAGCACCACCCGTCCCAGGCGATCGCGCAGGGTGCTGTTAGCCCTGTTCACAGCGAGCACCGTGGCATTAAAACGCTGGCGAAAGCGCAGCTCGCGCAGCGTGGCACCGGCCAGCAAAGAGCCGGCCGGCACCAACACTTCGGCATGGCGGATGTGGGGCAACTCTTCGGCGAGCAGGGTGCCGGCTAAATCCACCATCCGGTCTTGCTGCAAGCGCAACAGCTCCTGACGGCTGCAGCGCAACAGCAAGCGATCAGACGCCTGCAAGCGCAATTGGGCCAGGGGCGGCTGCAAGCGTTGACCGTCGCGGTGGACATCGAGCACATCCACATCAAAACGGCGTTGCAAGCGGCTCTCATGCAAGGTGACCTCACAGAGCGGAGAGCGCTGCGGAATCACCACCTCCGTGAGGTAGCCATCACGGCTCAAGGCCTGGAGGTTGTCGTCGGTTTGGTCACCGCGATCGGGCAAACAACGGCCAGCAAGAACCAGATAGCAGGCACCAATGAGCCATACGGGAATGCCGATGGCCGTGAAGGAAAACAGCTCAAAGGAGCCATAGCCCAACCGGGACACCACATCACTGGCGAGCAAGCTGGTGGAGGTGCCAATCAGGGTGATCGTGCCGCCGATCAGAGTTGCAAACGACAGCGGCATCAACACCCGCGACGGGCTGATCCCTCGGCGCTGACACCAGCCCTGCACCACCGGCAACAAGATCGCCACGATCGGGGTGTTGGGGATGAAGCCGGAAATCGGCGCCACCACAAAGCCAAACACCACCATCAACTGGCTGGGATTGCGAATTCGCGGCGAGGCCAACAATTCACGCAAGCGATCCCAGGCGCCGCTGTGCAGCAAGCCATTGGAGAGCACAAACAGGCCCACCAGGGTGATCAGGGCAGGACTGCCAAAGCCAGCCAGCGCTTCATTGGGTGTAAGCACCCCTGTGGCCATCAGCAGGCCTGCAGCCAATAAGGCCACCAGTTCAGGCGCGAGCCAACCACCGATGAAACAGGCGATCGCCAACCCCAACAGCAGCAAGGTAATCAGGGCGCTCAAAAAGGCCTCACTGGAATCGGCAAGACAAAGACATGTTCAGCATCGGACATAGCGCTGCTGACTGAGGCGAGCAGCGCAGGGAGGCTTGATAACGGAATCAATGCCCTTCCAAAGGTCATTAGCCTGGCTCAATCAAATGCAGCGCTTCTTCTCCTCCGCGTACAGCACGAGAGCTCAGACGCTTGTCAAAGCTGACAAGCCTTCCTTGGTGATGAACTGCCAACCCAAGAAGATATGTATCCGTGATTTGCCCGTGGTGAAGCAGTGCTTCTGCCTCAAAGACTCCAACGGCCTCCCAGGACAACACATCAGGCCAAAAAACATGAGTCGGATGGGCAAGCAGTTCTTGGAGTAATGGCATCACAACCAGAGGCCCGCCAGGGCTGTTGGGATAGCGCGGGTTCCCGAGAATCCGCAACAGCGCGTTCTGAGTGAGGGGGCAAGTAGCCCAGCCATGACCTCCATGGGCCTGAAACCAGCGGTGGGATGGTTCGTGATGCACGTGCCTGGGATCGATCAAAGCGATCAGCACATTCACATCCAGCAAAGCAATCCGTTCGGCCATCAAGCCTCTTCATCGCGCAACTGATTCACAAGCTCCAGATCAACGACGCCACCAGAAGCTTTCACGGGCAATTGCGGCAATCCAGAGCGTTGCTCCAAAACGTCCTGCAACCCTCCGTCTACTGACCTGGATAAGGCCTGTCGGGCTAGGTCGCTAATGACATCACCCACAGAACGGCGACGCTGGCGAGCCAATACACGCGCTGCGGCAAGCACGTCGTCATCAAGCTGGAGAGTGGTGCGCATCAAACATCACGCATCTCACATCATTTTAAGCGAAGCAGCAAGACGAAGCCATCCAATGCTCTTCAAGCAAGGCGAATGCGGCTTCATCCTCGTCACGCCCCGACTCCGCGAGACCAGCCTGAACAGAGACACCACCCTCAGGCGAACCAACATCAGCGAACACCTTCACAGGCCAACTGCAGCAATCTTGAAAATCAATCAAGCCGATGCAACCCGATGGTGACTGCTTAGTTTGGATGCAATGCATTGGCTTGCTTGGCAGACGCTGATGTCCATCAACAACCGGCTGAAACGCTCAGCCCGCCGTTTGCATCTGTGCAGCTCGCCGCTTGGGGCTATGAGCTCTACCGGCTGATCCGAAGGCCCCACACCCAAGGTGCTCTCGTTGCCATCTGGCACAACAATCAAATGCTGATGGTGCAAACCAGCTACAGGAAGGGGTATGGCTTACCTGGGGGTGGATTGCAGTCTGGAGAAAGCGCACGGAATGCAGCTGTACCAACCCTGGAGGTGAAGATCAAATCCCTCATCAACTCAGAATGCCATGCCTCAAGCCTTAAGAAGGGTGAGTTTTAGACTAAAAAATTCTGAAACTACAGACCACTCAGCTTGCCCAAGGCCTTCAAAGCATGAAATCAGGTTTTATGCATCAACGGCATATTGAGCATCTGACCTAAAAGCCAATCACAATCATTTAACTGAGATGATTCTGATCACAATTGCATTTGCACGACTGAAACAGAAAAATCGCAAAGCAGGCAAACAGCAAGCCACGTGCAGAGCAAAGGAAGGATCTGTCAAGACGATTGGAAGCGACGGCTTGAAATTCGCCTCAAAGCAATACTGCTCGGCCTGGATTTAGGTAGCACTCAACGCAACAATCAAACCTGCCCTCTAGCCATTGAAAAGATTACAATTATACAAAGTTTCTACCAAAGGATTGAAGGACGAAATCCCCAGAGAACTTGGGCAAATGTGAAGCGAGAAGAAGTCAATTAATTCGAGTCATAAATCATGCTGAGCGTTATGTACAAAGAAGCAACTCCTTGAAAAAAGCAATCGTGGGCTCCAGACCTTTTTCAAGCTGCACAGAGGGTGCCCAGCCTAACTCCTTTTGGGCAAGATCGATGATGGGCTGCCGTTGCAGAGGATCATCTTGAGGCAACGGCTTGCAGATCAACTCCAACATTGGATTGATCTTGTCTCGCACTAGTTCCGCCAGCTGCCGGATCGTAAATTCCGTTGGATTCCCGATGTTAATCGGCCCAGCATGAGATCCATTCATCAAGCGAATCATCCCCTCGATTAGATCATCCACAAAACAGAAGCTGCGGGACTGACTGCCATCGCCATAAAGAGTGAGCGACTCTCCTTTCAGCGCCTGCACGATGAAATTGCTCACCACCCGGCCGTCATCTGGAAGCATGCGCGGGCCATAGGTGTTGAAAATCCGCATCACCCGGATCTCCAGATCATGCATCCGCTGGTAATCGAAACAGAGCGTTTCAGCGATCCGTTTGCCTTCGTCGTAGCAGCTGCGAATGCCGATGGGGTTCACGCAACCCCGGTAGCTCTCAGGTTGGGGATGCACCTCTGGATCGCCATAAACCTCACTGGTGCTGGCCAACAGCAACCGTGCGCCCACACGCCGAGCAAGACCCAGCATGTTGTAAGTCCCGATAAAGCTAGTTTTCGCCGTTTTCACCGGGTTGAACTGGTAGTGCACTGGTGAGGCCGGGCAAGCCAAATGCCAGATCCGGTCCACCTCAAGCATGATCGGCTCGGTTACGTCATGGCGGATCAATTCAAAGCGGGGATGCCCCATCCACTGCGCAATATTTGCCTTACGGCCCGTGAAGTAATTGTCCAAGCAGATCACCTCTTCTCCAGCTTCCATCAAGCGATCGCAGAGATGGGAGCCCAGAAAACCAGCACCACCAGTCACCAAATTACGAACAAGAGAGGCAGGCATCAGCTAGTTAGAAACCGAAAAAAGGAGAGCAAGGAGATGGATCGAATTTGATCTTGTTCAAGCTATGCACTGGAATGAATGACATTTTGAAAAATCTACTAATGCAGGTAGGAGAGAGGTTTGTAGATCGTTTTGGGCTAGGTCGTGATCGCAAGGCTTTGCTCTACAGATCGCTGCGGCCATAGCGGTCTTCAAAGCGCACGATGTCGTCTTCTCCGAGGTATTCGCCGCTTTGGACTTCAATCATGACGACTGGGATTCGGCCGGGGTTGCTGAGCCGATGCTTACAGCCGATGGGGATATAAGTGCTCTGGTTTTCGCCGATCAGTTGCTCTTCGCCATCACGCTCCACGAGGGCAGTTCCGTGCACCACCACCCAATGCTCGGCTCTGTGATGGTGCATCTGCAGCGACAGGCTGGCGCCAGGTTTGACAGAGATCCGTTTCACTTGCCAGCGGGTGCCCTCCACCACTCCGGTGTAAGCACCCCAGGGGCGGTAAATCTTGCGATGGGCCTTGCCCTCGGGACTGCCTTCTGCTTCCAGCTGCTTCACCACCGTTTTCACGTTTTGGGCTTGGCTGCGATCAGCGATCAAAACGGCATCATCGGTTTCGACGACCACGAGGTTTTTTACGCCAAGGCCAACCACCAGCCTGTGTTCACTGCGTAGATAACAGTTTTTACTGCCTTCGCTGATCACCCTTCCCCGCAATACATTGCCGTCTGTATCACGATCAGCGGTGTCCCATAGGGCGCTCCAGCTGCCCACATCACTCCAACCAGCATCGAGTGGCAGCACGCTGCCAAGCTCGGTTTTCTCCATGACGGCCACATCAATGGCCACGTTGGGGCATTTAGCAAAGGCGTCTCGATCCAGGCGTAAAAAGTCGAGGTCAGCCGTGTCTTGTTCCAAGGCAGCGCGGCAGCAGCTCACCACTTCAGGAGCGAGCCGCTCCAGCTCAGCGAGCATGGCGCTGGCCTTAAACAGGAACATGCCGCTGTTCCAGGTGAAGCGGCCACTAGCGAGGAATTGTTCGGCGGTTGCTTGATCGGGCTTCTCCACGAAGCGCGCAATCGGCACTGGCGTTAGTGCTCCAGGCTGAAGAGATTCAGCGGCTTCGATATAGCCATAGCCGGTTTCAGGCGCGGTCGGCACTATCCCGAAGGTCACCAGGCGTCCGGCTTCAGCTTCTTGGCGCCCAGCAGCAATGGCAGCTTGAAAATGTTCCCCATCACGTATCACGTGATCAGCTGCCAAAACGAGCAGGAGGGGGTCGTCGCCCTGGGCTGTTGCTTGAAGCGCCGCGACCGCAACAGCTGGGGCTGTATTGCGACCCATCGGCTCCAGCAGGATTGCACCAGGCTCAACATCGATCTGACGCATCTGCTCAGCCACGATGAAGCGGTGATCCTCGTTACAAATCAGCAGGGGTTTCCCGAGCCCTGCAATTCCGTTTAATCGCTTCTGGGTTTGTTGCAGCAAGGTGTCGTCTTCGCTGCCTCCGAGGGGCCAATATTGCTTCGGGTAGCTCGCCCGCGAAAGAGGCCAGAGGCGTGTTCCAGTACCGCCGCAAAGGATCACAGGAATCAGAGGGGTGATCACCGGAGCGCTGTTGTCAATGAATTTCAGTCTCGCGCAGCATGGAAGTGTGATTCAAGGGGAAGGGGGGCATCCAATGGAGAAAGAAACCATGAAGCAATCACTCCACCGTGACGCTCTTGGCCAAATTACGTGGCTGGTCCACATCGAGGCCGCGATAGGCCGCAATGTGATAACTAAGAAGTTGCATTGGTACCACGGTAAGCAGCGGGCTCACCCACTCGCTCACTTCCGGCACAGGCAAGAGCGCATCAAACAACTCGGTATCTGGGCCTTCCGGCGCCACACCGATCATTTGCGCATCACGGGCTTTGGCCTCCTGGGCGTTGCTCAACACCTTCTCAAACACCGGACCTGGCATCGCAATCGACACCACCGGCACGTGCGAGTCGAGCAGGGCGATCGGCCCATGCTTCATTTCTCCAGCTGGATAGCCTTCGGCATGGATGTAACTGATTTCCTTGAGCTTGAGGGCACCCTCCAAGGCGATCGGATAGTTGATCCCACGGCCTAAAAAAATCACATCTTGGGTTTCAGCAAAGCGGGGAGCCAGAGCTTCTGAGCCCTTGTCGTGATGCTCCACCAGACGCTCTAACTGCTCCGGCAAGGCGCGGAGTTCCTCGAGCAAAGCTTTGATTTCAGCGTCTGAGCGATGCCCGCGCCTGGCAGCAAAAGCAACCGCCAACCCGTAGAAGGCCAACAGCTGTCCAAGGAAGGTTTTGGTGGCAGCAACACCCACCTCAATCCCCGCACCGATATCCAGGATGTAGGGCACCTGCCGGGCCAAGGAGCTCTCGGTGCGATTGGTCACCCCGAGCTGCTTTGGTGCGTAATCGGCCTGGCCATAGGCCTGGCGACGCTTGGCATCCATGCTGAGCGCCGCCAGCGTGTCGGCCGTCTCTCCAGACTGCGTCACCCCAATCGTGAGGGTATGAGGTGCCAGCGGTGGTGGCGCATAGCGAAACTCACTGGCGTAAAACACCGAGGTGGAGAGTCCGGCGAATTGCTCAAGCAGGTACGCCCCCACCAGGGCGGCGTGGCGGCTAGTGCCACAGGCCAGGATTTGAATGCGCTCCACGCCTTCATAGAACGATTCATCAAAAGGAAGCGCCACCGGATTGCTGGCGGGCAGTCCCACCGGCAGATGGCGGTCCACCCAAAGCCGCGCCGTTTCGGGCTGCTCGTGGATTTCCTTCAACATGAAGTGGCGGAAATGGCGCTTGTCGGCAATGTGATCCGACCCACTGAGCGTGGTTGGGGTGCGCTGTTGCCGCGCTCCTTCCGCGTCATACAGCTCGATCCCCAGTGGACTGAGCAGCGCCACCTCGCCGTCTTCCATCGGAAGAATCGTGCGCGTGAATCCCGCCAAAGCAGGCGTATCACTTGCACACAGGAACTCCCCTTCGCCGAGGCCAATCAGGAGCGGTGCCGCCTTGCGTGCCACCACCAAGGCACCGGGTGCATCGGCCCACAACACCGCCAAGGCATATGCCCCTTGCAGCCGGGGCAACACCGCCTGCACAGCTTCTAGAAGCATTTGGCCGTTTCCAGCTCCCTCACCAACCCCCATCAACTGCAACTGCGCGGCGATCAGATGGGGAATCACCTCGGTGTCGGTTTCCGACTGAAAGCTCACACCCGCAGCCATGAGCTCTTCGCGCAGGGCCCTGTGGTTTTCAATGATCCCGTTCTGAACCACCGCCACCCTGCCACTGCCATCCCGGTGGGGGTGGGCGTTGTGCTCTTCCGGCTTGCCATGGGTCGCCCAGCGGGTGTGGCCGATCCCGCAAAGCCCCGGTGCACCCTCGCTGTCCACACGCACGCTGAGGTTGTTGAGCTTTCCTTTGGCGCGCAGACAGTGCAAATCCTTGCCTTGCAAGGTGGCGATGCCCGCGGAGTCGTAGCCGCGATACTCCAATTGACGAAGGCCTTCAAGCAGCAGCGGTGCCGCGTCTCGCGAACCAATCACCGCAACGATGCCGCACATATAAAAAAACCCGGCTAAGCCGGGCTGATCTTATGGATATTGAACCAAATTCAGTAGGCCAAGCCCATGCTTCGACTGGTTTCGTCCCCGAGATAAACCCGGATGCTGAGGAAGTCTGTGGGGCAGGCGGTTTCGCAGCGCTTGCAGCCCACACAATCCTCTGTGCGCGGAGATGAGGCGATTTGGCCCGCCTTGCAGCCGTCCCAGGGCACCATTTCGAGGACGTCTAGGGGACAAGCGCGCACGCATTGCGTGCAACCGATGCAGGTGTCGTAGATCTTGACGGCGTGGGACATGTGCCCGATTCCGATGCGGATGACTTGAAATCAAGGTACCCGTCGCCGGCGCCACTGAGCCATTCACGGCGGCCTGCCGTCACCGTTGTTAACGCCACGGGGTGGTGCATGGGCCAAGCCCGTAAGATGCGGCGTCACGTCTGCACGGCCATGTCCCAGGAATCGATCCTCGAAAAAGTCCGTTCGATCGTTACGGAGCAGCTCAGCGTCGATGCCGGCGAAGTCAAACCTGAGTCCAACTTTCAGAACGATCTGGGAGCGGATTCACTCGACACCGTCGAGTTGGTGATGGCTCTTGAAGAAGCCTTCGACATCGAAATTCCCGATGAAGCAGCCGAAGGAATTGCCACCGTTGGCGATGCCGTCAAATACATCGAAGACAAGCAAGCCTGAGGATCTGCATGGTGGAGGGTCTCCAGCGCGTCGTGGTCACGGGCCTCGGTGCTGTTACACCGATCGGCAATACCGTCGCTGACTATTGGGAGGGCTTGACCTCCGCAAAGAACGGCGTCGAAGCGATCACCTTGTTTGATGCAGCGCAGCACGCCTGTCGCTTCGCTGCTGAAGTCAAGAATTTTGATCCCAGTGGCTTCATTGAGCCCAAAGACGCCAAACGCTGGGATCGCTTCTGCAAATTCGGTGTGGTGGCTGCCAAGCAAGCTCTCGCCGACTCCGGCCTCACGATCACCCCAGACAATGCCCATCGCGTTGGCGTGAGCATCGGATCTGGTGTGGGCGGGTTGCTCACCATGGAAACCCAGGCCCATGTCTTGAAAGACAAGGCCCCGGGTCGCGTCAGCCCCTTCACGGTGCCGATGATGATCCCGAATATGGCCACCGGGCTGGCCGCGATCGCCCTGGGCGCCAAGGGGCCTAGCTCCGCTGTAGCCACCGCCTGTGCCGCCGGCTCCAATGCCATCGGTGATGCCTTCCAGCTTCTGCAGCTGGGCAAAGCCGACGCCATGATTTGCGGCGGCGCCGAATCAGCGATCACGCCCCTGGGGGTTGCCGGATTTGCCAGTGCCAAAGCGCTCTCATTCCGCAACGATGATCCCGCCAGTGCGAGCAGGCCGTTCGACAAAACCAGGGATGGATTCGTGATTGGAGAAGGCTCAGGGATTTTGGTCCTTGAAACCCTTGCCCACGCTGAAGCCCGTGGTGCCACGATTTTGGCCGAAATCGTGGGTTACGGCACCACCTGCGATGCCCACCACATCACATCGCCCACGCCAGGTGGTGTTGGTGGCGCTGCTGCGATGCGCCTCGCCCTCGAAGATGGCGGAATCGCAGCTGAGAGCGTGGACTACGTCAACGCCCACGGCACTAGCACTCCAGCCAACGACAGCAACGAAACCGCAGCCATCAAGAGCGCCCTTGGCAGTCGTGCCAACGACATTCCTGTGAGCTCAACGAAGTCGATGACAGGCCACCTACTCGGGGGCTC
>QCUZ01000030.1:0-15680 GCA_003210555.1 Synechococcus sp. AG-683-A03
GTATTTCTCTCTTCAAAGCTTCTAGCTCATCTTTTAGTTCTTTATTGTATTGCGAGGTTGACTTCTTCTGTTCATCACTAGATGGTGATCCTGTATCAAAGTCTTTAACACTTTTGAACATCAGTCCGCCTCCAATTCCAATCATCGCGATATAAATGCCAAGCTGCCAAAGCGTTGTTGGCACAAAAGTCATTCTGATGCTGTTTAAGACTCCAACAAGAAGGGCTGCTAACGAAGCCCATATCAATAAATTTGACCACTTCTTATATGTGCCAGAAAAACCAAGGCACAACCCGATGCCAAGCGGTAATAATAAAAGTCCCATCCCAGGGCTTCCCCATGGAAATGCAAAGCCTGAGCCCCATCCTGATGAATAACTTGAGCCATATCTTCCACCCATCACCATTGGAGCCCTTACCATGACCTGATTTGATAGAAGAAAAGTTCCTCCTGCAAAGAAGGAGCCGCCAACGATGAACTGGATAAATTCAGAAAGAGGATTGGTGTTTTTCACGATTAATAGTTCTGGTTGTCTCTAGCAAGATGTTTCAGTCGGGAGATCGATAGCGACACCAACGCTCCCTGCTTTTAGCTTGCAGAAGCAGTAACTGGAATTGCCGTTGGCATATAAAGAATACTGCTGTCATCAGTGACATAAGAGCGTTCATACCCCATGTATTCAACATCCTCGCCTGTATCATATTTTGATAACAAGGTCTTTAAGTTGAGGAGTGATTTGTTTAATTTATCAATCTTTTTAGTGTCAAGATTGAGAGTGTACTCTCTGCTGACAATTCCCTTGATGACAGGACTCTCTGCAGTCTTTACGTATTGATAAAGCTTTTCGTTTCCATTGTATGGTATGTAGATCGTAGGGTTATTCTTGAATGAAGAGTCTAAAACAGTTAAAGCCATGTAACTTCTCTCTTTATTGCTAAAGTCATAGTTGTAATAGTCGCTCAATTCAACTGGCAAAAATGCAGTTATCTTATTTTCTGGGTAACGAATCAACACACTAGGGTCGCCAATTACTCGTCCGCTCCCAGCTGTCCATAGAACACAATAGTCACCATTTTGTTTCTTAAAAGTTTTATACGTTGATGTTTGAGTGTTTGAGCCTATTTCATGGTCAGCCGAAATATATGTATATCTTCCAGCCTTGCTGTCAAATTTTATATTTGCGGTTGTCCAACTTGCATTGCCAGCATTGTTTTCAGGCGAATAGTATTCTCTAAATTCGGAAAGTGAGACTACATCCTTTTCACAGATTGTGTCATACCTTTGCTTAGAGCTGACAGGCGATTTTAGGTAAGTAGATACTATTGACTTGGGTGAAGTGCACGAAGACACTGCGACTCCAAGAAGACAAAGAATTAAAGGCTTACTTAAGCGGCGAAACATAACAAAGAAGTTCAGAAAATTCTATGAGCGATGGTTTAGTCGGGAGATCGATAGCGACACATAACGCCCCCTGCTTTTCTCTTGAGGGTTTGCTGCCTGAGGTGCGTGTGACCGACAGAGTGTTATTTACGCTTGCTTGACCGCCACGTGTTATCTGCAATAGAGGAGATCTGTATAAGAGCTACAGCAGCAACCAGATAACTACTTGCAACCGCTTTCTTAATTCCACCGAAGTCTGGATTGTCACTGAACATTGTTCCAAGGCATCCAAACAGAAAGATCAATAGACCTGTGGTGTATCCAAGCAGTGCTGGTTTCGACATTCCCTTCATCTCTTCGGTGACTCTTGCTTCGATGCTCGATACCGCAGGTTGCTGTTGACCCTCGCCATAAGCAGAAGTCGGCATTGTGCCCTGGTTAATACTCGATGGAACAGGAGGCAGAGGTCTGCTCGATTCAGAAGGAGTTGGCATGTACTGATGAATCTCGACCTCTCAACTCTCGTCTTTGAAATCCAGATCGCCATCCCTCAAACGGGGGAAATGCATCACTCGGATCACCCCCAAACGGGCTAGAGGCTCACGCCCAGCTGACAAGCCAACAGCCTGTCCCTCTCTCCTTCCATTACTAGGGGCTCCATACAATCGGACTCGACCTCACCTGCCACATCCCTTCCAAGCTGTTCAATGCCGAGTGCTAGCCAAGACTTGTAGCCATCAGCGTCATTTGGATGTAGAGGGTCATTGGATTGGGGCAACTGCTTGAAGCATTCCCCGCTGCAATCAAAAACCCCGCTCTAGTGGCGGGGCGGAGGAGTTAATGGCGCCCAAAACCAAAAGTTTCATCTCATCGAGTTCTACAAGTAGAGTCATTGGATGAAAAAGGCATTACTGCTGCTTCCTGTTCTATTTCTGTTGGTATCGTGTACCCCTAAGAAAAAGACATGCACTCTTGTGGCTACTAAACAGATTGACTACCCAACTGCAATGAAAAGGTTGGGGCTAGAGCCAGATCCAAGTGGAAAGATGGATGATGGCACGCTAGTAAAAGATTTCTGTGAGGCAGTTTGGGGTGCCCCTTAGATTTTGACTGATCCCCTTTAGACTATTGCGATTAATTGATAGATTAACGACCGATCGCGACCTTATAACGAGGCAATAGAGCGACTTTTTTGATGTATATAAGTGCCAACATCAGATGTCAATTTCTCGAAAACCGTTGCGGCCTCTTACGTCCTCGAGGCTGCCGCTACTCCCCCCGCTGCTTTTACGCCCGTCCATAGCCCCACGACCACGAATTCGGGATTACCACTAGCGTATTGATAACTATGTGTACCAAATTTGCATACATTATGTATAAATCGTAAAGCTACACATGCACGCACATTGCCTTCAGCGCAATGTATTTAAAGAAACGTAGATCTCCAAAGAAGAAAGTAAACCTATCATCAGATATCCTTGCATTACATATCGGCACTAATAGTGAAATTGAGTGCAGGCCAGCACACCTTGAGCCGCAAGTAATCAATGAGCTTTCCGATATAAGACAGTTACTGGAAGCAAAGGTACCTCTGCTACCTCAAGAGTTGATCGATGTCTATGACTTACAGATAGAGCAACGACCGCTGCTGTACCTGATCGAAACTTAAAGCTCACACCTAGCTACCAAGCCATAAGCCTGTCTCTCTGCACTTCAACCAAAAGATGCCTCAGCTCGGAACTCAAGATCTGAGTCACCACCGTTGCCCACATGATCTGTCCTGAAAGAAGCACGCCCACGGACAATCACTTGTGCCGTAGCCAGGGTGAATACGAAAGCGGTGCTGGATGCTCGCTGGAAAGAGTGGTCGGGAGGACTGCTCTTTTTTTATGGCTGAACACCATTGCCCTGTAGGCAAACGAGCCAAGGCATAAAAAAAGAAGGCGATCAAGCCTTCTTCGGGGGTGTGAGGAGCCAAACCTTGTGAGGAGTTGGCCGAGCACATGTTGAGGAAATTCCGCAGAACAGTCAATCAACTGATACGAAGGGACTTGCTCAGCAGGATTTCTGAGGCATTATTCATCTGTGAGGAGGGCTTCTTCTCGGAGTGGAAACTAGGCAACACGTCCAACGAGAAGCCGAGAGACCCTGCCTTTGGCGGGGTTTTCTTTTGTCTGTGCATCAATGAGCTCAAGCAGTTAGTGCCAATCCATCCAGGCATTGGACAACATGCGTGACGCATCAACGTTGACCCAGACGATGAAGCCGTCATCCACACCGCCCAGTCAAAAGTCATTGGGGAGTTATCACTTGTTTTAAATACTGGTTCAGCAAACGACCGCGGTGATAGCGATACCTAGCATTTTTGGCTGATCCGAGATTCCGTATTGCGTCTCCTTACATAACGCCTGAGGCCATGAGGTGACTGAGTTGCTTGGACATAACACTCATCAGAGGCAGGACTTCTTTGGTCGTAAACCACTCGGTATCTTCTCTGTCGAAAAGCATTTGAAGCACAGCATCAAACTTGCCTTCGATTACAGCAAGGTGATGGGCAAGAAAAGCGGGTGCCAAGGCATGCGGATCAGCCGGGTCAAGCCTGGCCATAGATCTGATAATCCCTTGCAAAGAGAAGCTTTATCTCTGAAAACAACGTCTTGCTCACCCGTTGAAGCGCATCAACAGAACGATCAGGGCAAAGGAGGAGGAGGGAGGACCGGTGGAGGTGGTGCTCCGTAAATAATGCTCTGCTCGTCCTCAGTTTTCGACACCGATTCCTGTTCCTCAACACCAGAGGTTGGTGGAATGGGCTCAGGCCAAGATTCAGGATCCTCCGGAAGGATCTGATCCTCTTGAAGCAAGACGGGTGGAGGCAGGTCGGGAGGCAGATCGAAATCCCATGAGGGAGCCTCAGCATCTGAGTTGAGAGGCTGATCCTGTTCGGTCTCTACGTCCGCGCTCTCTCGGAGCACAAGTGGGTCGGCGGTAATCGGAGGTTCACGCAGCGGTTGCCTCGTCGGCATCATTTCGATAAGGGGGGTGGTCAGATTCTGTTCGAGACGTGGTGTGGGCTTTGGCGCCCAAATCATGCGCGCAATTGGCTCAACGCCCTGTTCCATCACACGATTCAAGCCAGCCAAAGCACGATCCATGAGCTGCCCTCCATAGAAGAACGCGCAGTCCGACACACCATCACAGCGCTGGCTGGACTCGATGCGTCGTGTCAAATCAGCGATCATGCCTCCTTCCAGCGGGACCCGTCGCTCACTCAGCCGGAGTAGGTAGGGGACGTGCACAAAACTGGTGGCGCCACCGCTTATCCAGTTGGCATCCTCCTCGGTGAAACCTTTCACTCCGGGAATGATCAAACGACTCTTCGAGGCGTGGTCAGGCATGTAGGCCGCCACAAGACCCCGCCTGCGTGCCAGATCCTTCGTTTGCTCAAGCGTGAGACCGTCTTTGCTCATCAGCATTTCAATTCGACCATCGGCTTTCAAGCCGTAGACCATGCGAATGCGTGGGAGGTAATAACGAATCCGTTGCCCCATGCTGATGCTGTAAGCCCCCTTGTAGCTCTCAGGTGGCTCCTCCAGGTCGTTGTAGATGCTGTGCAGACCCCCCACAAACATGTCGTAGGTCTTGGCACGATCGGGGGTTAGCTCTCCATATCCAAAATCGACGGTTCCATCCTTAAGGATGCCGATGAAGGCTCGTTGTCTTGAGGCAGTTCGATTGCGGCCACGCCACACCCTATTGCCAAGTTTTAGATCACCCAGAGGCACGGTGATTTCCTGTCCAAACTCATCAATGTGCCGCTCATACATCGGTCCTGAGACGTAAGCGAGAGCAGCAGTGTCTTCAAAAGCATCCTGTTCACGATCCCAACCTTCAAGCAGGCCTAGCCGCACATCACGAGGGTCGAAATCGAGGGCATAGACCTCATCGTCGGGCTGATAAGCAAAAGGCCCCGCAACAGAGTTGGAGGTTTCAGTGGGGTCAAGCTCAGACGCAATCTCCTTTTTTTCCGGAGTGCCAGGCGCAAGAGCAATCAACCCCGTGAAGACCGTCACAGGAACCACCACGATCAGCCAACGCTTGCGCCACAGGATCGAACGCTGAGTCTTGGGCTTGGGCTTACGTCTCTTCTTCTTAGAAGAGGCATCTGCAGCAGAAGCTGGAGTCCGATTGCGAATCACCGGACCAGCCTTTTTTTTAGAGCTCGGGATTCGGGGTTCTGCCAAGGAACGATGGTGCCCTCAGCCACCAACCATTTGCGGTAAAGCTGACCGCATTCATGCCCTCCCGTCAACTCACCAAAGGCTGGAATCAACAATCTTTCCTCAGACGAGTTGTAGGCAAAGCAAGGAAGACGAAGTCGATCACTCCCAGAGCTGAGGTTCGCAACAGGATGAATATGACCGCAAATGTTAAGCAAACGAGCATTTTGGCCGGATTGGTCGGGTGAATGTTCCGGTTCATGGCTGAGCCAAAGTTGGCCGAGGCGATAACTCGGTTGCTGAACCAAACCCAACGTGCGGCAGGGACGATCATGGTTGCCACCCACCAGGGTGATGGGACAACCAGTGAGCTCAGGAAGTGCCGCCAGAGTCTCCAGAAGAGAGGCGGTCAACCCAAGGGGCCCATGCACGAGATCCCCAAGGATGATGAGCGTTTTGGGTTGAACTCGCGCGCAGAGGTCCAGCAGTGGGTTCAACGTGCCGCGATCTCCATCACTCGGTAAGGGAATGCCATGAGCTTGAAACACTTCGGCTTTGCCCAAATGCAAGTCAGCAATCAAAAGCTCACGGCCTTCTGGACGCCAGAGAGCCTTTTCAGCCAGAAATTCAAAACGCTCTTGCTCCCAGCTCCAAGACAGCCCAAACCCTTCTTTCCGAGGTTCAGCGTTTCTTGATCGGATCGAATCTGAGTTCAAAAGATGCGTCCCCAACTCAAACCTGGCGTCCTCAGGATGCCGAACAAAGCTAAGACGAGGAGTCAGGAAACGAATTGATTGCATTTATCACACAAGTGTTCCTTGAACAGTTCCCTCAAGACAGCCGTGATGAGAGTCTGTGAAGACAAACGCATTGGAACAATGACCCTGGCATTGCTACTTGCACTCCTTGGATCTCTAATGGCCATGGGTTTTATTATTCGCCGGCTCGAAAGGGGCTGATCAAGCCGAGGTTGCCGTGTTACGAACGCTTTTGCTGACTGGAATCGTCCTGATTTCACTGCCCATTCAGACAGTGGCTAGGGAGTTGCGAGTGGGAGTGAGTGGATCTCCTCCGTTTGTCATGGATAAAGATGGCCAACTGAGCGGTATCAGTATTGAAATTTGGAGGGACGTCGCAAATCGTCTCGATCAACCCTATAAATTTGTTGTTCAGCCAAACACCAATGCGAGCATAAAAGCTGTTGCTGATGGCACGGTTGATCTAGCAATCGGTCCAATCAGCATTACTCCAAACCGATTAGCAAATCCCAAGATTGATTTTACTCAACCCTATTTTCATGGCTATGAAGGCTTACTGATCCCTCAGAAGCCACCAGGACTCATCACACGTCTACGACCATTTATTGGCTGGGCCGCATTGTCATCGGTGGGCATCCTTGTTTCGCTTCTATTCATTTTTGGCAATCTAATTTGGTTAGCTGAACGAAGAAAAAACACCGAACAATTTCCACGCCAGTATTTACATGGTGTTGGAAATGGAATGTGGTTTGGGCTTGTCACACTCACCACAGTCGGATATGGCGATCGAGCACCACTTTCAAGAAGCGGTCGCACCATTGCAGGGATTTGGATGGTGATGTCACTTGTAGCGGTCTCATCAATCACCGCAGGACTAGCATCGGCATTTACCTTGTCTCTCGCGGAGCTGGCTCCTTCAGCAATTCGAAACAAAGCAGATTTAAGAGGAAAAAAAATTGCTGTTGTAGAGGGTACGACAAGCCTGAGATGGGGGAAGTTGTATGAAATCAAACCAGTCTTAACAAAAGACTTAAATGAAGGGATCAAAAAGCTAAAGCAAGGAGAGGTTGAGGGAATTATTTTTGACGCGGCACCTCTACGCCACTACCTCAAAGAAAATAAACGGAGCAAATTAAAACTAGCAAACTTTCCTCTGGCTATTCAAACCTATGGCTTCGTACTACCCATGGGTAGTCCATTAAGAAACCCACTAAATATTGAACTACTAGGAATGGAACGAAATGGAGAAACGGAAAGAATCGAAAATGACTTATTAGATTGAGAACTATTTTATCGAATAACTGTATGCCGACGCAAACCATCTTCAATCAGAAATGTTGCCAAACTGCTACAGCTCCTCCCTTCCTTGAGAGCTTGTTGTTTGAGCCGGCTCATAATGCCAGCAGGAAGAGTGACGTTGAGTCGCTCAGACGTGGCCGAATCAGCCACTTGACCTGCGCTGATTGAAGAATCCGCAGGAACAAGCTGGTCCTGCAACTCATGCAAAAGGCTTTCAAGAAATGACACGGTTACGTTACGTTCGCGGGACACTTACGTATCATATCAAGGTCTCTGGCTCGGGTTAGTCTTCTTAGTACATAAGGGATGTCCAACTCGACGAATGGATACGCTGACGCTTCATCTTGAGCCAGGCCAAGACCTATTGCTGTCCCTTTCTGAGATAGCAAAAGAGAAGAGGATCAGCGGATTTTTATTAGGAGTCGTTGGAAATTTATCAAAAGCATCATTTCAATGTCCCGGACGAGAAAAACCAACAGTTCTGGAAGGTGAACTAGAGATCATCACCTTGAATGGAACCTTTGATGCAGATGGTGTTCATCTCCACCTCAGCCTATCTGATGGAGCATGTCAGGTTTGGGGGGGGCATCTAGAACAAGGCTCACTGATATTGAAAGGAGCAGATCTTCTCCTTGGGATTCTCAAACAAGGTCAAGAAGCACGGAGCCAATCCAAACCACGGCTGGAAATCGCAGTACTACCTGGATGTCCATGGTGCGACAGTGCGCTTCGACTCTTAGAGGCTTACAACATTCCACACCGGGTCATCACTGTCGATAACGACCTCACCTTTAAACAATGTCAGGAACGCAGTGGGATGAATACCTTTCCACAAGTCTTTGTTGATGGAGAAACAGTTGGGGGATTCGATAATCTTGAAAAATTGCAACGTTCAGGCGAATTACTCACACTCAAATGAACGAAGTGATTATCAATACTAATTTTTCAGTCGACTACAAATGACAATAGTCAAGAGATAAGAGCCTGAGCAACGTCGAAGGCCCTGGTAAAAGTCTGTCTACCAAGGTCGATCATTACTTCTCTCTAAACTGCTGCTTCTCATGAAGCAACTCAGTTTCTAATTGATGAATCAACTTCGTGACAAGCGCTTGAAACTCAGGCTGGCAACCACGAAATGCAGCTTTATGACGAATCGGTTCATTACGCGTTCGTAGATCCGTCAGCATCAGCTGCAAGGCATCAATCTTTGCTGTGAAATTCATGGCTGAGTGTGTCTCACAAAAAGAGGCTATGACACCGCTGGGATCCTGAGAAGCATTTGTAACCGAAGCAGGGGAAGACGCTCTACCAGAAGCAAAGCCATTCAACAAAGGACGAAAAGCCTCAATCTCAAAAACTAAAATCGACAGACTTGATAATTCGCACCAAACAGGATTGAAAAAACAAAATCGAGAATCAAATACCGTTCAAATAATCGGGAAACCAGCATTTGAAATAGTATAAAATAACCACACAAGACGCACCCTGCAGGGCTAATACCCCCAGGAGAGAATAGTCAATGTCCAACCGATGCTGCCCGCGCTGTGGATCAACCTCTCTTAGGGCTGACCGCTCCCTTGGTGGACGCATCGTTTGCACTAATTGTGGTGCTTCAGTGGGTCAAGGACAAACCTACAGAGCCAATCAACAGTCATTCCGAACAGCCAACCGACAATGGATTTGGTGGGCTGTTGGGCTTGGAACGTTGTTAATTATAATCATTGCTCAATCAGGTTGATATTATTAATAAATAAAACGGTCTAAAAATATTTTTATGTGAGAAGGCCAAAAACCACTCTAAACTCATAAGATTAGCTCAAACTCTTGACAACCTTCTAGATTTAAGTGAGCATTAATAGCCTAAAAAATCAAAAAGCCTTGAAGTATCTCCATGGGATACCAAAGGTCGCCAATGCATGACCGTTATCGCCCGTATCAACAGGAAAGACCGCTGCGATGGCTAATTCGTCATCCTCAAAGCATGTCCGAGATTTGACAACAAAACTGGCTAAATCATCAGCACCCCACATCAAGGTTCCCGCTTTCTTTTCTTCTTGATATTCATCAAACACATCTGAGAACTCTTTCCCATTCTGGCCATTCATCATTTCATTAATAGCAGCCTCAGAGCCACGATCAGGGTATAGATCAAATAATTGTCGAATCAAAGGGTGATCAATTTTGGTGGAGACACGCAAAACATTTCCCAAGCTTCCAACAGAAGATTGAATCAACACAGGTGGCTGCTGACGAGCGTCAATCACAGCCACTGGAAGGTTGAAGTCCCAGACCAGGCGCTTTTTCAGATCAGCAGCTATCACTGCCAGAGGATCAGACAACTCCTCAACTAAACGTTTAACGCGGTCTTCTGAAATAGTCATTGGTACAAAATAACAGTTGAAAACCTGAACTGTTACGGCTCAATCAATTTAGCAATAGTAAAAGCGCACTCATAGAACGAGCCAGAATTGCTCAACGGAAACATGATCACACGAACCAATCTATGCGGAAATAAAGCAAGTAGCAATTAAGGTCTTTACAGATGCCGATAAAATCATAACGGCAGTTGGAATCTATGACTTACTTAAAATTTCAGAACAACGATAAAAAAAGAGGGGGGGGGTGGGGTTGATGCCAATCAATCCGGTCCAATCGTGAGTGCATATCGAAAAGCTAGCATTAATAGTGTCAATCCCAAAAAAGAAATTGTGCTTAACCACAAAAGGAAAGCATAATCATTGCTCGACAAAAATTGCTAATACAAGCTAATTACAAGATCAGATTATAAAGAAGCAGTTCATGAACAAACAGTAACCGCTTAAGTGTTTTTAAAATTAAACAAGAGCATCCGCATACATCCACATCGCAGTCATCACGCCTACAGCAATAGTGATCATCAGTACACTCATGCTGATGGTATTAAAACGAATACGCCTTTGAATTTCAGCCATAACTTTTATCCTTAGAGCTCACATGAGCATACAACGAAAAAAAAATTGTGACGAGTTCTTATTATTCCTTCGTGAAAGAGATCTCTGAATGATTGCTGTTCGAGCCAAAACCCGTTGAAGCCAATGGATCTCAAGGATTAGGAACCAAGCCGTATCCGATGAACACCTGGGGAAGAGCCTGCGTGCATTGGGGAGGGATCAGCAAAAAAATCGGCTCCATGCAGGAGGGAGCCATCAATGAATCAAATTGAACGCAAACTAAGCATCCAAACAAGGGGTAATGCAGTATCAAGCTCATAACCAGCGCTAAAGACAAAGAAACGCCTCATTAAAAGCCAAATCGGCAAGACCAAAGTTAGGAATCAATATTGTGTAGAATCTTCAAAGTAAAGAGAATGGAATGCAGACTCTGATCGGTAAAAAGGATGCTTTCGTTATTATGCTGACGACAGGATTAATGATATTAAATCCTGCATCTGCAGACAACGAGAAAAACAAAGAGTGGATTCAGGTTGGGGTATCAGAAGAGCTCGAAGAGATTTCCATCAAAAGCATCAGAAAGATAGGAGACCAAGAATTTTCTTACCAAAACAAAGATAATAACATAATCCTTGTAAAATGTGATAAGAATAAAATCTTAGTGAGATACTGGTATTTTACAAAGCTTGAAAGCGCAAACTCTAAAGAAGCCACAAGCAAGATGCAATGGCATAGGGCAGTGCCTCGATCCCGCATACAAGTAGAAAGCAAGTTCGTATGCAACTACAGCTGAAACAAAGGAAATCAACCCCATAGGCATCCGAACTAACAAAGGATTGCAAAAAACCAAACAATTACCACCAAAAAGATAGATGCAAATAAAATATGTTTAACTCTTAGATTGATTCATAAACTCAGTTAAGCTCAATCATTTATCAACAAAGCAACTTGCAAAGCCCACTCTGGCTTTGGAATGGAACCCAATCAGTGATAGCAGTTAAATGCAAAGAAATTCCAGCAGTTGAGATTCACAAGGTACAACAACCATGATAAAAAATTTTCCGGAGACATCTAAACTCTGCAAGTCTAAACTTCTTTTTGCCAAGAAAAAGCCTCTGCTCCATGAGGAGCAGAGGAAAAAGAACTTAGATTTTGAGTCAAACTATTGCTTGATTCAAGCCCATCGTTGTAATCAGAAAGGTAAGCCTTCAGATCATCCTGCTTCAAGGTCCGCTGGCCATTAACAACATTGCCACCACCCATATGGCAAGCAGCACAATTAGCAAAAAAGAGCTGCTCTCCATGTGCAACATCCGCTGCAACAGCAAAGGAAGGCATCATGAGGCCAATGAGGGCGGCCAAAGCGAGTGAAAAGAGGTAACGCATGATGAGATGAAATGACACCATTCAGAGCTCGCCGAGATAGAGCTTCATTTTTGTTTTGTAAAGTCAGGCTCAAAATCGACCAGACTTAACAAAGACCTTGACCGACTGAGCCATGATTCGAACTGTGCGCTCCGCACTTTTCGCCTGCGTACTGGTGGCCTGCTTTGTCATTTATCCTTCAATAGCCATTGCCTGTGTTGAAGGATTGGCATGGGGAATGCCCCAGGCAGAGATTAACAACCACTTGAATGGTGCTATTAGACAAGAAGGCATTAACCATCAAAGATTGATCGCTCGTAACATTCACCTCGATCAATTACCGGTTCCTCAGCTCACATTAGATATGAACGAGCAAGGAGGTCTTCAATCCCTGGCCTATGAATTCAGCATGGATGACATGACAGAGGTTCTTGCTGGTTTAAGCGCTAGGCACGGCAAGCCAATCAGCACATCAATCAAAGAAAATAATTATGAGGATCAGCTCTGGGTTTGGAACACAGGTGAAGACCTGATCACAGCCGTTAAACGAACAAGTGGAGACGCACAGAAATTTCTAATTGCTTACAGACCAAGCAGACTCAAACCCGAAACACTTTGATGCCAACCAATTTCGAGTTTTCAGGGTCGCATCCAGAATCTGCTTAGCGTTATAAAGCTTGAAAATATAAAGTAAAGTGCATAATCATCACTGAAATATCCGACTGAACATCTCATCCCAGCAAAAATTTGCTATTAATTCAAAGAAGATGCAGTTACATCAGCGGATGAGCAATTTTTTTCACTTTCTAGAAAGCTGGAGATGGCCTTTAGCAATCGTCCTTTCCACTTTTTTTGTGAGTCGTGCCCTCATCCTGGTTGCAAGAATTGGGATCCGAGTTGAAATCTTCACCCGTCTACCTATTCTTGTAGGAACTGGAAGAGAGCCGATTAAAGCAGAAGTGGGAAAAGTGCGGATCTAAAAGACAAACACAAAACAACTTTATTTCAAACTCTCAATTTCTCGATTGATCTCTTCTTCACTGAATGAGTGACGATGAGGATGAGTGATTTTCCATCCTTGTATCAGAAGAGCGACACCCCATCCGAAGATGGGGTAGATCGGCCAGAAAGAACCAAAGCCAGTTAGAGCCCACACCACAATCAAGAGAGCATTCACCCAGAGGTAATTGATCACTTGGTGGCGATAAGCCTTCTTACGGCTGAGACGGCTGATGGCATGCCGTCTTGATTGATCGTCGAACGTCATCTGGCTATAGAGATGCTTGTTGCTCTCTATAGCCAGAAATCTCATTAAAAACTGAAACTCACACCAGTTCCCACGTGATGACTCCAGCCCTTACCCCAGCCTTCTCCACCTTCGGTGCTGTAGATGGGCTTCCAATGAGCAAATAACACCACACTTTCTGCAAGTGGATATTCCATCCCAATCTCGCCACCCCAGTCTGTCCTCTGGGAGAGGCCTGAATAATTACCAGGTGAGTAGAAGCGAGGACCCGCAGTCAGAGTGACGTTTAGCTGGTCGACAAAAAAGCCAAATCCAAGCCAGGCATCCGTGTAATTTCCGATATACAGACCGTCGGTTTCCCAACCAGTCCGGTTTTCGACAGACACGAACACGCCGTCGATAACAGATTCAAGACCATCTCCAAGGGCAAAGTTGACATCACCATCACCAAAGGCATAAACAAGCTTGGCTCCAACCTCGTTTTTCAGGCCAACACTGTCTTCACCTTGATTGCCTGTGACGTAATAAGGCCACCAAGATAATGACAAGGCGAGGCGATCATTGGGTTGATAACGAGCCTGCAAAAAGCCCTTGATATCGGTGCGACGGAACGGTGCTCCTGATCCATGGGCATGACCTTCATGTCCAGCATGGGAATCGCCATGATCCCCATGATCATCACCATGGTCGTCACCGTGATCTTCCGCGTGATCGCCGTGATCATCACCATGGTCATCTCCATGGTCGTCACCGTGATCATCGCCATGCTCTTCCGCGTGATCGTCGTGATCATCTCCATGTTCATCGCCATGGTGGTCTCCATGGCCGCCATGACCTCCCTCCTCAACGTGCACACGACCGTAAAAATGCTCCGCCTCTCCCCACACCAGGGAGGGGCCAATTTGTGCTTCGATCGCGAAACTTCCCTTATTGGGTAGGCCCCATTCCAAAACAGCACCGAATTGACCATCAATGGCGTAGTGCTCTGGACGCCCTTCAAGATTGGTCTCAAAGCCACCATGACCTTCAATTGTTACGACAGGCCGAGCATTAAATTCACCTGGCTGAAGTTCTTCTCCACCACCTCCGTGTGATCCATGAGCTCGAACATGCTGAAAGGCAAGATCGCCTCCAAATAAGAGACTTGCAACAGCACCACCTTGGAGAACTCGACGGAAAATTAAATTCATGACGATAAGAAATAGTTAGAAAAAAAGATAGAAAGAATAGTTAAATAGCTGCCCATCGCTGCTGAAGTTGAGAAGCTCCCTTCTGATCACATTTCCCGCCTTGAGCATTCACAAAAATGCAAACATTGCTTGTCGCTGTTTGTATCAAGCTTTTCCCTGGTGCTTGACCATCACCAAAAGGTACTTGCTTCGCAATCGGAACCCCGCTACTGCGACTAATCCTTCGCATCGTTTTAGAAGGAGGAAGTGACTCGGGGAAGATAGCCTTACTGCCAGATGTTTTTATCGACTTGCTAATCGCAGACAAGCTCGAAGGACGCAATGTTCCACCCGTGGTGTAGTCATCCAAAACGGGAAGTTCACGAAACCCGTAACGCTTAGCCATGAAATCGTAAGTGCGGTGACCAGTCACAACCACGCGCTGCTTTTCCGGAACAGTTGCTATTTGTTGCCCAATCCAACCTCCAAGGGAGACAAGAACGCGATCAGCTTTTGCCCGTCGTTGATCCATTGCAGCATCTCCATTGGCATCAAACAGAGGCTTCAAGCTCGATGCAACGGTGTTAGCCATCGCAATCACATTGGCTGGGTCATGCCAGATATGGGGATCTTTTGAAGGGTTGTTAGGGACAGCAATATTTCCAACTTTTACGACGGTGCCTGGAGTTCTGATCTTGTTCAACGCCGGAGTGAGGTTGTACCCGTTCAAGAGCACAATTTTTGCTTTTGCAAGATTTTGACGATCAGCTGGGCGCAATGCCATGGAGTGCGGATCTGTGCCCGGCTTGATCAAGCAAATCACTTTTGCTTGATTTGCCACCAAAGTGCGCGTGAGATCACAAAGGATCCCATCGGCAGCAACCACGGTGGGAGTTGCCGTATTAGCTGCCGCAAGCAAGACACTTGCAAACGGTAAAGAAGCTGGCAGGGGCACTTGAGAGAGGAGAACTGATCAAAATGATAATCATTCTCAAAAGTTTGGCTAGGTACTTCTTCCTGCCAATGGGCAAAGCAACACAACACATGCCACCCCGATCAAAGGACCTGGTGGGAGATTGAGAGGCAAGGCCAAAAGGAAACCACCACCACTAAGGGCCAAACCAACAAAAGCGGCCTGAACCATTGCGGCACGGAGGCTTCTGACCCGGCGCAGCCCTGGAAGAACCGGTGCGCATAGCAAGCCAATCACCAAAATCACTCCCACTGCTGCCATTGCACTGACGATCACAGCAGCCGTTACCGCAGACATGGCAAGACGTAGACCACGCACTGGAAGTCCCGCCGAAGCGGCCCCC
>QCUZ01000031.1:0-15516 GCA_003210555.1 Synechococcus sp. AG-683-A03
AAGAGGTGAAAGCCAGGGCGTTCCTGCTGACGTGGAAAACTCTGCGCATCAAGTCCCATCAGCACGATGAGTCGATGGGGAATGGCCCGCATCGGCTCTAGGGCGCTGATCGTAAGGGCGCCACTGCGGTGTCCAAAGCGACCGCTATCGGCGGAGAGGGCTTCATCAAGAATGGAGACCACGACGGTGAGATCAAGCTCAAGAGTGCACTCAGATGCCTGTTGCTGCATCGTGTCGAGTGCTTCGACGATCGCTTGTTGCTCCCAGGCCCAGTCCCCTCCATCGCCATAGAGATGCTGGAGAAGCTGATTTAACTGTGTGGTCCAAGTGCTGGCACTGTGGGGTTCACGCAAACGGATGATCCACTGCGCTAGTCCATCTAGGAGTGGCCACCATTGTTCAAGTTGCTGAATGGTGAGCCCTCCCTCGAATGGGGCACAGCCTCCAGGAGCAAGACCTGGCTCGGCGGGCAAGACGAGGCCAAGCAGCCAGCGATCAAGGCACCAACGGAGGCTGTGGGTGTCATCACCTCCTCGCTCCTTGCCATCCACCCCCCATCGGAAGCCGGTCTGCTGGAGGCACTCGGTGATTCGCACGGCATCCGCGGCCGTGACGCCTTGAAGCACTTGCAGGGCAGGGTTGGCCAGAAGTCCTTCCAAGCCGGATGCCGTAAAGCGCTCACTGGCCAGCCTCAAAAAAGCCATAAACCCTTGGCTCAGGCCTGGAGTGCTCTGTTGGCTTCGATCGGTGAGTCGCCAGGGAATACTGACTCCAGTGGCGTCATGATCACCGAAGACGGAGCTGAGGAGCGGGGCATAGCGCTCCACATCTGGCGTCATCACCAAAACATCGCGTGGCTCAAGGCTTGAATCAGAGGCCAGCCATTGCAGGATCTGATCGCGAACCAGCTGCACCTCTCGCCACGGCCCCGCGCAGGCCAAAAAGCGCAGTGAGTTGTCCTGATCAACAGGGGTAAGCGACGGTGCGCTTCCATCCACAAGCTGTTGTTGTACTTGTTCTAAGAGCGTGGCTGCCCGCTGTTCGGATGCAGCGATCTGAACGGGCGCCGCGAAGAGATCGCCCTGATCCCATTGGCCGAGCAAGCAGTCGCCGTTGCCTTCCAATAGCAACTGAAACTCTGCCCCCATGCGTCCCAAAATCGCCTCCAGTCTTGGCGATTCCAGGAGCCAGGGCCCATCAGGTGGTGTGTTCCACGCCTGTCCGAGGGTTTGTCGCCTTTGTTCGGAGCGTTGCCAAAGATCTGGACAAGGTGTGAGCAGGTAAAGCTCGATCGCCATCAGGCCCGAGAGGCCCTGGAGAAGTTCCACCTGTACTGGAGCGAGATTGCTGATGCCAAACAGGCGTAAGCGAGGCGGTAATGCTGTCGCCGAAACATCACCATCTTTCAGTTGTTGAACAGCCTTTTGCACCTGAAGACCAAAGGGATCACAGGGCAGGAGAGCTGCAAGGGCACGCACCAGCTGTGGTTGCCAGAGCAAATGTTCTGGCAGGTCAGCGTCTCCATGGCCTTCCATCCATTGGCTCAGTTCCTGTGGTCGGTAGAGGGCATAGTCATCCACAGCATCAGCGAGACAGCGGGCAAGCTGCCAATGATCACGATTGAGTCGTCCCGAATCGCTTGCGTGTTGTTCCCACCAGAGGCTCAGGCTTTCAGCAGTGGGGTGGTCGAGAAGAGCGGGGAGCACCTGTAAAACAGACCAAACCAGACGTTCTGCCCGCCAAGGATCTTCAATGGTTGGATCGAGATCCAAGATGCAGCGCACTAGCTGACGTAGGCGCGATCCAGGAAAGGGAAAACGCACATGAGCGCTGATGCCGTTGGCTTTGGCAAGCTGCTCGCCGAGCCATCGGCTTGTGGGCCAGGTGTTGACCACAATCTCCAGCTCCTCAAACGGACCTGGGGGGTCAAGCGTCAGCTTCTGTGCCAGAAGCGTTGCCAGAAATTCTGTGCGATTGCTGCGGTAGACCGTTAGCAAGGCACTCCCTGCAGCGATGGGGCAATTCTGTTTCGCGTATTAGCTGTTGCTTGTTGAATTCCTTCTACTTGGACAACAGCTTCTGTTTCTGGGCAATACGCCGAGAGTTGTCCTCCATACGCGGCACCCGTATCGACCATCACGATTCGATCGTGACGCTCCACATCAGACCTGGGGGTATGACTAATCACCACAAGTCCATGGCTTCCGTCGTAATGCTCCCAGAAGGGTTCACGAATGGTCAGGTTGGGATGACCGTTTGAATCAAATCCTGCGTGGGTTGCCACCCAGCCATGTCCCCAAAAAACAGTTGGGAGTCGCTGCAAACGCGGCAGCCATGGGTTGGCACTGTTGAGGGAAGGATCGCTGAGGCTCTGTAAAAGAGCCTGCTCATGATTTCCCCTCAGCCAGGTCGCCCTTCCAGCCGTGACCAACGACCACACCAATTGCATCGTGGAGGCGGTATCGGGTCCACGGTTGATGACATCTCCGCAAAACACGACGTGATCGTTCTTTGGCAAAACGCCGAGAAGGCGCTGCAGAGGTTGATAACAGCCATGGACGTCACCGATCACCCAGTGCTTGCCTTGCGGTGGCATGCCAAACAGCAGATCTCTAGCTCACATTAATTCCTTTAACTTGAACGATTGCGATGCGTTGAAATGCTTACCCTGATGGCCGTTGTGAAGATGGTATGGACCCACGATCATTGCCAGTGGCTCGTCGCGTGAACCTGTTAGTGAGCGCACTCGATGGCGCTCAAAAAACCAATGAGGCTCTGGCTGCTTGTGCTGATGGAGAAGAGATTCTCGATGTACTGCTGGGAGCATCGAGTAAATTGCGCCTTGGTTTAACGCGAGAGCAGCTCCGAAATACACCTCCGATTCGTGATTGGGTTTGGTGGAAAAACAAAGAAGCCCTTGTCACCATTGGGAATTGAGGTATGAGGAAGGTACAGGTACTTGTAAGAAACTTTTTAATTTGATCCTTATGTAGAGGGAGATACTGTTCTGTTGATGAGCCACAGAATCCACTACAAATTCCCTGAAAATTTGGAGGAAGTTGAAATAATTATTGTTCACGAGTGTATGTATATTCTATTTCTTTAATTTAATTGTTTTTCCTCTTTCTATCCTTTTTCTCATATGTAAAGCTGGTAGGTCTGGGTTTGATCAACCATAAAAAAACTCCCTGTGAGGAGGGAGTTTTCACTTCTGGCGGGAAGAGTTTGATTATATCCAGCTTAAGATTACTGGTATCAAATGATTCACGAGTGCCATTTGATACAAACCATTGTTTGTTTGGCAATATCAGCCTAAATCACTCGACAGGTTTTTCCCCGGCGACCTTGCCGACTTGGTCAATTCTTTGACCTCATGGAAAACGCTTGTGGTACCTATTTAATAAAAACATAAGCAATTTGTGGTCATTGTTTTTGCTTCGCGTGAATTCTTGAATAACTTTCAATATTGAAATATTGAAGCATTGAATCAAGTAAAATATCTACGTTTGTTTAGGTGAAAATTTGAATAGCAATCAAGGCTGAAAGAGGTATGAAGGTCAAGATACATCATGACTACAATGTCTAGCTGATAGATCGTCTTCTTGGTTTGCCTGGATGTGCTTTTTGGAAGCTATTTGTATTCTCCATGTGACAATTGTATTGCAAGCTAGTTCCGATTAATTCCAATAGAGGATTGACTTTGATCTTTTCCAGTACTGAAGAGGAAAATATGTCCATAAGCTTCAACTGAATTTTTACTGCCTTAGAAATTCTCATCTTTTTAAAGCAGTCATGAAGAGGCGTGAGGCCACGGTTGGAACGTAAATGAACTAGTATATTCCGATAAGATGTACTCTAGCAATGAATCAACAACCATACGACCTTTTCGACATTGACAAAGGTACAGATAAATTGTTCTTTATCGGCACTTCTTTCATTGTGATCTTCCTTTTTCTACTTTAATTGCAGGCCTTTTGCGTCAAAGGATATAGAGGTATTCTAATAAGTGGCTAATAATCAGCTTGTTTTTTGTTTCTCTTATTTTTTGCGCCGTTGTTATTGATCTAGATCAATTAGTTTTCTCTATATGTTTCTTATTGTTTTGCGCCATATCCGATTTCGGGCCTAATGCCTGGTAATAAAAATCCCCGTCTCTTTAGGTATTATTAATTAGAAGATGAATATCTGTGCCATACGTAAACATCTTGTTCACGATATCAAGATTTTACAGCTTGTTGTTCTATGATAATTAAGGAATTGCTTTGAACAGTTGTTTAAAATGAAATTTCTTGTTCCCTTTGCTACTGCTTCAGCGTTGAGTGCATCACTTGTTGTGGGTAGCCTGTTAAGTCCTCTTCCAATTCAGTCAGGACCTCTCTCTCTGGCAAAGAAAAGCTTGGAAGGGCCTTTGAAAAACTATGTTGTGACAGTCGATTCATTTAAAAGTGTTGATCATGTCATTGATTTGTTGCAGAAAGAGTTTCTGAAGAGGGGATTTATTGTTAAAGGCATCATTAATCATCAGGACATTGCAAAGTCACAGGCAATAGAGATTCCACCTAATAAAGCATTGCTTGTGGGTTTACCATCCTTTGAGGCTCCTGTTATCAAGGCCAATCCCCTTGGAGGTTTGTTCGTACCGTTAACGGTTTCTGTTTGGCAAGCAAATGAGAAAACTCGAATTTCTTACTGGAATCCTAAAACTGATATTGGATCGAATCTATTGATTCACGAATCGAATGCTGTAAAAGCTTTAGATGATATGACGTTAATATTTGCTTCTGTGGTGAATTCAGTTCGCTAATTTATTTCCGTTGATTTTGCTTGATCACAATCAGCTAGAGCATTTGCACGGTAAGATTCCTGCTTGTTTGTTATTGCTCAAGCTAGTCCAGGGTTTGCAATTAGTCTGAGGTCATCAAGCTTGGTAGTGGTTTATCGAGAACCGAAAAGAGATCTGCTACTGCTCCTGATTGAATCAGTTTCGAAGACAACATCAATTGAGTTGCCCCCGGAGCTGATGATGTTAGATGGACTGATCAAGGTCTCCCTTCCTAGAAGAGAACAGATCTTTTACTCTTTCGATGTGTGGCACTCAGGTTTCTTGTCGTTTTGGTAACACCAGGTAATTGGTGATTAAATCACCCTGCTGTATCCCAGTTTTGATGGGTAAATTTTGAGGGGAAGTCCAAAGGATTCCATCAACTTTCTGCAAGCATCGCCGACAGTTCCATACACCTCGATACTGAAACCATCTCCGAGATGAGCATGCTCTTGCAAATACTCTTGAACAGGAGGGTTCGAGACGTGTGCCGCAAATGCTTCGTCATTGGCATAGACCTCAGACCATACAAACGCCTGTGGGTCCTCAGGATCTTGATCAAAGGTGTGATGCAGCATTCCAGGCTCGGACGTCTGAACGGCTCTATCAGTCTTGCTGGCGAGTTCCAGATATTGATCGACGCAGCCTGGCTTCACATGGATGCGAGCGAGAAGCATGAAGGGTGTGGATTGATCAAAAGGGGCCATGCTGAGCAATCAAATTGGATGAGTTTCCCAAACAGTACGTTGATTCTCTGTTCATTTCAAACACATTGTTGTAATGACCTGGAATGCATGCTTTCAATTGCCATTTCATAGCTTTCATTGAGAGGCTGATGGCTACTTACAGTATGCTGTAGTTGTAGAGCTGAAGAGCAATGAGTTCATGATCATGGATCAAGGTACTTTCCTTGGGCATGGTATTAATGCTGTATTCAGTCATTGCCTCTGTTTGATCAATACAAGGGTGCCTGCCTGCTAAGACTTACCAGGTTTTGCTTAACATGTTGACCATCTGATTAAAAATAATCGCTTTTTATGTCTTGTGAATGCTATTGCTTTATCTTTTGGGTTTTCATAAATGTGAAATCATTTTCGCTGTGATTTAAGTGAACCAGTCTGGCAATGCATTATTATTAGTTTTGATATCGCCACTCAAGTTTTGATCGAACTTCTTTTAACTGGGAGTCTCGCTTTCATCATGTTTTCTTTGGGACTATCCTTAAGACCAAAAGACTTTGGAGTTGCATTTCAGCAGCCAAAAGCTTTGATTGCGGGGGTAATCGCTCAGATTTTAATGCTTCCACTCATTGCTTTTGTATTGCTAAAGATTTTTGGAGTTCAAGGTGACTTTGCTCTTGGAATCATGATTTTGAGCTGCTGTCCTGGAGGTATTACATCAAGTCTTGTCACTAAGCTTTCTCGAGGAGATGTAGCACTTTCAATCTCTTATACCGCATTGGCCAGTCTTGTAACAGCTGCGACTCTTCCTGTCGTTCTGAGCCTTACAGCTCCAATTCTTATCCCCCAGCAAGACGTCGGGTTATCAATAGTTCCCTTGAGTTTAAAAGTCTTTTCTTTGGCGACACTTCCTGTTCTGTTGGGTGTAGCGATTCGCCAGTGGACCCCAAAATTTGCCGTTCGTTGGCAGTTACCAAGTAGTCAATTGGCCAATGGTTTGTTTATTACAGTCTTGATCGGAGTTTTGATTGGTCAGTGGGATGTTTTTATTGCTTACCTTCCAGTCCTCGGACCAGTACTATTGCTGCTCAATCTGATAATGCTAATCATAGGTTTAGCCGTTGGCTATTTGCTGAGCTTAAAGAAATCGCAGATCACTTCACTATCTGTAGAAGCTGGTTTTCAAAATGGAACGATTGGTATTGTCGTTGGTTCATTGATCAGTGAAGAACTCGTTCAAGGTGGATTGAGTCGTTTTAGTCTACCTTCGGCTGTTTATAGTGTTTTGATGTTGGTAACGATTGTACCCTTCGTTCTTTGGCGAAGAAGTTTGTGACATGCGTATAAGGTAATGCCACGCTAACTTTTTTCAGTTTCGACTTCTTGAATAACCACGACTCCATCTCCTAAAGCTTCAACCATTTCTTCAACAAAGTGATCTGCATAAAACTTGAGGTTGTCCAACTTTTCAGAGGGATTTTGATCGTTGGTGATCTCATCAATTGCCTCATCTGCGATCGCCTTTCTCATCTCAGCTTTTGAAAGCAATTGTCGAGCTTCCTCGACACTCATCAATGGATTTTGATTGGTCACACTGAATGCATGAAAGGCCGTGAAGGTGAACCCAATGGTGTGCGTGTACTCAGCCATAACCTGCATTTGAAACACTGAAACCCAGTCTTGTTGCCATTGTGTTCCATGGCTTTTGTCGTGCTGATATACAAACGTGAGCGCTCAAGCTTCTGCTCTTACAGAAGCGCACTCAGTCTTCCTTAAGCTTGCTGTGGACTATCTCAACGCGATCTTTTAGCCTACGAGGTCTGCTTCTAATGCTGCTTTCACCACTTCTAGGTCGTCAAACGAAGAAGGTTTCAAATGGTCGATGAAGTGAATGCGCCCTGCGTCCGTCTTGATCCATTGATTGAGTTGCTCCCGGCTCTGAAGCGCGGGCACATTCAAATTCACCGTGATGGTGGCAAGTAGGGTTATTTTTTGGGAGTACTCCATTTGATTCCTAGGGTGCAATACACATCTTTATAGTGACTATAGGGATACATTAGGGTTTCGCTAGTGATTGCAAGTTTTGTCTGCACTTTTTGAATCATCTGGTTTTATTTTTCCTGTACATGTAGAAGCATATGTGTTTTTCTTGCTCATGTAGCTGCTTTCTTATTGCGCGTCAGTTCCTTAATGGGCTTTTGTTTCTGAGTTGGTTGTGTTTGCTAAGACTTGGTTGGGGAGCATAGGTTTGTGTCTTTATTTAGCGTGTTCTGTGTTTTATTAATGGTTGGCAGTCAATGGGAGCGAGCTGACGAGCAGCGCAAGCTTCACCGATGATTTGTTGCCTCTTCTCAGGAGTGGTAGCACCATGCTTGTTTAGTAGTTCGTAGATAGCAGGGCTGATTAATCGTTGCTCAAGAAGCATCTCGTTGGTCATTGCTGAGACTGGATGTACTAGTATTGCTATACCTATGAAGATGAATAACCGCGTTAAGTAGTGATAAAGCATGATCAAATCATTAATTGGGACTGATGCTGAAACTTCAGACGAATGGGTTGAAGATTGCTTACAGTTTTGTGTTGTGTTGCTGCTCGTTGACTTGATGGAAGGGGCTAAGAGTGCTTGCGATTTATGCTATGTGCTCTCTATGGAGATTTCTCCATGCGTATGTACTGGGTTCCCACTTCGGCAAATCCACGGATCTACTGAGCTTTGGCCATAAGGCCTTCTCCAAAAAAAAGCCTCGTACTGTGAGGTAGGAGGCTTTCGTCGTGATCAATGGTGATCAATCACTTTGCATAGGGAATGCCGCGGTAGGTCAGAAGTGCTTTCTTCGATGAATCGAAACCAGCACCTTGGAGCTGCACGTACTTTTTGCCGCGATAGGTGAGAGTCATTTGAGGTTCCTCAGAAATCCAGGTCCCCGTTCCGTGGCCTGGCGAGTCTGCGCCTCATATCAATGAGGTGAACGTTGTTCGCAGCTTATGCTGCCTCATTTATATAGCAATAATCGCTGCCTTTCAGTTGTTCAGCACGTTACAAAGCTGAGGGTAATCCTGAGTTGTGTAGCTTATGTATACAGAAGTGTCTTTAATTCGTGCGGTGCCTGGCTTGATAGCTTTCTTCAGCACAACAAAAATCCCAGGCGATTGCCCCGTCCTATTGCGAGACAGCCTTTCCCGGGATTCTTGATTTCCATACACCCCAGATTCACCTTTATGAATCTTGGTGGACAATTTGTGATCAATCACTACGTTGAGCACTGTTTCGTGCCACAAGCCGATATGTAGGGCGTCCAACGAAGTGAATGACACATACGGTGGGAATAGCTTTTGAACTCCCCATTGAAGATATTTATATGAATCCCCAACAACATATTCAAGGTAAACGTGTCCTCTTTTTTGATCAGATCAAAGCGTTGATCATCGCCTTATTGATTTTGATTTGTTCAGCAATACAATACCCAGCCTGAAACATTTGGCGCAAAGGTAACCGGCTGAAGTGCTACAGAGACCAATGGAATTTTGGCTGGGGTGGATGTTGAGTTTCGGCTTGAGTAGTAGATCCAGTGGGACTCCTAGCCGGTTGCTTTACGAGATGAACCTAGACAGCCAGGGACGTGGCGCATCAACAACGTCACCTATCTCGAGCAGTCGGGATTTCAGCTCAGGCCTTATCTGCGGAAGATGTTGATCCAGCTTTGTGATCAGCACCATCACCAAGGGCAAGAGATGCGTTTGCTAATCATTAGACATGGCCAGCACTACGACCTGTCCAAATGGGTCATGAGTGATTCATATCTTAGCAAGTGCTACCTCAATGATCGTCTGAAGTGATTAGCTTAAATGTATCTATCTAGATTATGAAAAAAGCTTCAACTCTTCCTTCATGTTGTCTAGTATAAGGCAGAATCAGTGGATGTATTGATTGGTTGATGTTTGCGCTCAGAGTAAGAACGCGCCAATCAATAAGCCAATGATCAGCCCCTTAGCCCACACGAGAGCTGCCATTTGATAATTGCCGAGCCCAAGCTTACTTTGAATCCAATAATAGGCATCTCTGTCAGCGAATACCGTGGCACGGATTGGTTTGATGATCCAGTTTTTTATGTTCTTATTCATTGTTCAGATGTTGATGATATTAACTCAATTGTGCTTTATGTGTATATGCGATGTCAATGCGATCGAATTAAAACTTTTGTGGCTCACTCCCTTAGGTCACTCCTCTGAATCTTCATCGCCGCTAACCAAGAACGGCTCACTAGCACCTGGCTCATCGTTGTCGAGCACAAAAGCACGAGTTATGTCATCGCTTTCAAAAGCTATCAGCCCCTGCTCTGGATCAACTGACTTCATTTCGGGATGGTTGTTCACTAATAATTTGTTGTCTCTCCACCTTTTTCTGTAGCCAAGCAGTTTCTCCGTGAGGTGGATGAGCAGGGCAATGTTGACGAGCACAAGAGCTAGAAACGTCAATACCTGCATGCAAAGCCAGATTACTATTCCCATCTTAGTAACGCTTCTGGGTTCTCGCTTGTATCAACAGCGTCGATCAACCATTTTATTCAGCTGATGTAGAGCCGTATTTATTGTCTATGTTTTAATTGATTTGAAAGTTTTGACATTGAAGAAAATTTACTAGTATGGTTTTTGTAAGAGTATCGCTATCTTTGCGTGGAATGACTAATCTCTTAGATTGATCTTCATGATAGATTGTGTTTACAGTGTGATCTCCAACGAGAAGATAGCCAAAGCTAATATTTAGGTTGATGGCCTATGGATGAAGCATGGTGTTTTGAGTTGTAAGCACTGCCTAATTGCCTTTGGACGCTTCATCGATGGTTGTTCCTCTTGGATGCGAAAGTTTCCCAACTGTATTTTCAGTTAATATGGTTTTGGCTTTTCCTGTAAAGACGTAGGTAGGCTGTGCAGTAAACGCTTAGCTGATCCGGCGTGAGCTGTAGATACAAATCCAAATGAGGCAGCAATAACAGTCGTTCTTTTCATCCGCAGTCCAATGCACCCCTTTTTGAGCCATAACGCAAAAAAGGGTCACTGCTCAAACATCATTCAACACGATCAATACGGTTACTCATCGCTTCTCCCATATCCTCTGCAAGGACCATTGGCTCACCTCTGTCTGTCCTTCACCTGCCTTGTTGGTTAAATCTTCGGATGGAGGTATACCAACCTTATTTTTCAGTTCCAGTCTGCAAAAGAAGTGTGTGAGAGGCAGAAGGCGTGACCCTACCCACCAAATCAAGCAACCACGCCTGATGAGGTCTCCCTCTCACGCCGAAATTATAGACAAAAACCCTGTTCCATTCCTTTTAGGTTCTAGCTGTGCTCTCCAGCTCCATAAGTGAAGTGAATAAATAAAGCCGCTTTTTGTGGGGCTCAGTCTTCCGTGTTTCAATATTTACACTTCTAATATGGATTGATCGAGGATTTGTTGTAGAAATTAAATCCATCGCTTATTGCCTATTAATAGGCTCTCAATGCTTTGACTTTTTGGCTAATGGTTCTGTAAATTACCTTTTAGTCTTGACAAAATACTTTCTATTTTGGATTCTGCTCTAACCATCGATTTCCTTGCTTTCATGTTGCCTTGCTGGTTCTTGATATTGTTATTTTGCTTGCCCCTTTTCTATTGTGTAATGTATAGCTGATTTCTAGACGAAGTCGTGTTTCTTGTTGCCGACTTAAAGCAAAGCCGCCTTCCCTGAGTTGTCTTATTGTTGCATGAGTAGCGGCATCAACGGCTTGGCTTTTTGTGAGTTTTTTATTCAAGATTGCTTATAGAACAATTTACTTAATTTAAGCACTTCCATTTGTACTTTGACTTAGATCTTTGTGAGAGTCTGATTAAAAAAAGTGTCCAGCTGTTAATCAATCCTTTTACTGCATCACTATGTTTGTGGTGAGTAGCTGAGATTCTATTCCCAATGTTTTTTTTAACTTCTCTTCTTCCACGTGACACCCAGCCATGGTCAGTTGTTAGTAATGAATCGCGCATCAAAACAGTTGTAGCCCCGCTGCCTCTTTTTGATCTGAGCTTTTGGGGTTGCGTCTCCTTCAGAGTTTGGTTTGATGGTTTTACCCGTTTCTTGTCAGATGTCCTTGCTTCTTGAGCGACAGATTGAGAGGCTGGAACGTGCTATCGAGCTTTCGTCAGATTGGCTGGAGATTCAATATCTGATGGCCGAACTGGATCAACTCAAGGACTTATATGAGGAGCCAGACGTAGAGGCAGCATGATCCTGAGGTTTTGTGTCCAAGATGTTTGCCAGTTTTTGACTGTAGGTATCTGTTTGGAAACTCCCGCTGTCTTGATTCCTCGCAAATCCTTTTAGTACTCAATTCATGTAGAAGTCTTTTGTTTCTCATCTAGTGTATTGTGTGACTAATTTTTGTGTTTAATTATATGATTTTGTGAGTTTTAGTATTTGTCGGTTGAATTACTTCTGAGTTTTCCAATGGTGATATCGACGACCGCTGAATATGTCTAAAATTTTATAATTCTATTTCTTTTGCTCTGTCTTTGCCAAGCTAGATATTTGTTTGAGAAGAATACAGTTGCTTCCATTGACCTTTGGTTCTTCTCAGCAGAACTCTATGGAAATCTATAGCACAGGCATATACAGTACTCGAGTTTATAATGCTTTCGTTCTCTTTTAGTGTTACCTGATTTGGAACGCTGACTATTCTGCAAAAAAAATTTATTTGTTGAATTTTTATTTGAGAGCTGAATTGTTTAAAAATTATTGATGGGGAGCTCTTTTAGGTGTTAGTCCGTTCTCTCAGTAATAATTTTACTGCTGAATGCTCTCCAGGAAAAGTTTGGTTATTACTGCTGTGGCGCCTGATTCAGTTTGTAGATATTTAGTGCAAAGCATGCAGTACCGAAGCTGATAATCAGTACAAGTAGGGCTTGTGTTTTCATGATTTTACCAATTAACGTTTTTTTGGATGCTTAGTTTTGAGCAGTCTTTGATTTCTTCACGACATGTAGGTCGGAAGGCTGGTCGTAAACGTAATTCATAGCAGCTGTGACTACTGCGTTGAAGGCGATCAAGTCAAATATTGCGGTCAAGTAATCGGTCATCGAGAGGTTTTTTCAACTTAATTTAATGAGCCTAGAAAATTTGTTGCGAAAGGTAAACTCCGCTCCTCAGTACTCGCTTTGAGCTTTTCTGGGCACTATTGATGTTGGCTTTTTCGTCTTAAGGGGCTGTGAGGAGTCAATGCTGGATTCATATTTTTGAGTTAGTCGATTTTTACTCACTTGGGTTGATGGCTGCAAATACGTGCCTCAATTGACCCGCTGCAGTTAATGCAGCAGAGGAGCCACTGATCTGATCCCGATGGATCCGGAGAAGTAGCTCAGCTGGTCATGCTTTCCTCCAGCTCGACATACTCCTCATTGCTGAGTCCAGGGATGATCGTCGCAGTGACGCCGAGCCCTTTTGTCCACGGATAGGTATGCCTCTGCACTGCAGCAAGGTTGTCGGCTTCCACCAGGAGCACGCCTCCACCGGTCTGATGGTGGATCTGACGCGCCAGCAGCTGAAACCGGCAAATTCATCCATGGGCTTACCGCCCTTAATGTTATCCACGATCGCCTTGGTGTAGTGCTCATTGGTTGGATCGGGAGCACACCACTGGATCATGAAACGTGCCATCTAAAAGCCTTCAGAGATTGCCAAATCCTCGCCTTGGCAGCCGGATACCAGTGGTATCAATCCGTACATCAGGCATGTCCACCGATCTCAAACTCATTCTTTCGAGTGAATGGGTCTCATCCCAATGGGCAATCTGGTCAAACTGCACTGATGTGGCAGCAGCAGCCTGATTACGCCCGATACAAGGAGAAATCGAGCGGTGAAGGCTGGCTGGTCAACAGGCAAGAAGGGATGCTGATACGGATCAAACCCGATGCAGCAACGCAACACGCTCAGTTCGTTCTGGTGAGCTACTACCGCTTGTCAGCACGGCTTGGGCAGCCTGTACGGCAGCGAAGGATGCTCAGGCATCTAGGCATCAAGATTTGGATCAACCTGCAGAAGATCGGTTGGCAATTCTGTGCACCGCCCAGCTGACTACTCTCAAAGGTGAAACTGCCTATGGCAGTGTGCAGTTGCAGGCATAAGTTCCAACTTTAATGTTTGAGTTATTGCAAAACCAAAGAGCCAATTGGTCTCATTAAATTTTAACAGAAAAACATTGCTAGTTATATTGTCAGGCTAAAGTTTTAGTAACCATAAGGTCTGCTATGAATCTTGCGAATTTGTCAAAGAATATGCTGCTCAACATGTTGGCCTTGTTTACAGCTTTTTCAAGTCATCGGGTTATCCCTGAAGCCTTTGCGGGTCAGAATAACTACACTGGCCCTGGTCCTTATTCAGTCTCTATTTCAACAGTTGAAGATCAAGGTTTGTTATTTAAACCATCCGATTCTAATGAGAGTAGAAAGAAGTGGCCTGCAGTTGTATTTGCCCACGGACTATGTGGCCCTGCGGAAAAATATTCATCTTCATTGTCTCGTTTAGCGAGTTGGGGATTTCTAGTGATTGCTAATCAAGAGCAAGGGGATTGTGGAGTAGTAAATGTAAATCATCCACTAGCCACATTGGGAAATCTTTTCCAACTACCACTCAAATTTAGCAATGCTGTTGACTTTTCGTCGATGGCTGATGATATTCGCTCGAATTTGAACTATCTAGTTGGTCGTTCTGATGTTGATTCAGCCCGCCTTGCTCTGATGGGACACAGCATGGGAGGAGGCATGGTTATCGATGTCGCCTCTGAGCTTGGTTATCAGCAATCAAATCTTATAAAAGCTGTTGTGGCGATTGCTCCTTGGAATGGCGTGCAGCCAACACCAAGTTCAATCGTCAATAATGCAAATGCTCCTATATTAATTTTCTGTTCGATGACAGATGCTCTTTGCCCTTGTTCAGGAGAAGTTCGGCTAAGTGATACTCAGGCAATCTTTACCAATAACGTTTCACCGGTAATCCCTCTCTTCTTTGGACAACAATCAGATTCAACTTGGAATGGTGGATCTATGGAAATACTTAAAAACTCAAAAGATGCAATTTTAATGAATGTAAGCGAAGTAAGTCACTTTACAATTGCTGGTATCGATAATGGTGGCGAAATGCAAAACTTTTCTGATTGGGCGCGAAGCAAGACTGGCCTTAATTTTAATCGCCCAAATCGTCCATATTCAGACATTCCCACATTGGAATATTCAGTAGCTTTTCTAAATAAATTTTTAAACCTTGATGTAAAGACTGGTATTTCTGTTCTTGATCAGTCTTCATCAGATTCACGTATCTTCGAAGTTGTAAGTTCAAATAATGACTAGTCAACTGATGATTTGAAATTCTGCCGTCATTAGCTCTAATTCAAATTTACTATCCCCGCCACGAGCGGGGTTTGTTATTGGCTTCTGACTAACAGCAAAGCCGAAACTGCCTACTGCAGCGGGTAACAGCATCACAAGCAGTGCACCCTTACATCAACTCACAAAGCCCCCATGTTTTGTCGTCTCTTTCTGTGGCTTTTGGCTTCTGCCATCTCTCTTGTCGCTCATCCTGCCATTGCGTAAGAAGACGGCAGTGCTGATGACCTTTGTTTGATGAGCATCAGCCTTAAGGATGTCGTCAAACCCACCATTTTTTTGCAATGGGCATGCAGGGTGCTGGTACACCGAACCAAGCATCTATCGGCGGGTCCTTTCCCCTGTCTGTTGGTGTCAACAGCTTCTGCTTCTTTGATGCACTCGCTAACTCGTGACTTCTTGGTGCCTCTGCTCAGTGAATCAGAAGCTTACCGAGTGGTGGATTGGTACTGGGGACTCAGCCTCTGAGACCAAATAGGGGGAGGCAGGCGCTTGGTAGAACAGGCTTTTTGTTTATTCGGTTTGACTTTGTAGTATCTTCGCTGTTGCTTTTGAACAGGTCTTGTTGCTAGAAAAAATAGTGTTGCTTGTTGTTGTTAATGTCAGAA
>QCUZ01000032.1:0-15019 GCA_003210555.1 Synechococcus sp. AG-683-A03
GTTTGAACTCGATTGATCATGAAAGAATCTATTTCTAAAAAACAACTTCGTGAATTCGGTTTCCTAATCGGGTTGGGATTCCCAATCTTAATCGGTTGGATATTACCCACCGTTACTGGTCATGGATTTAGGGCATGGACCCTTTGGGTAGGCATACCTGGATTAATCCTTGGACTTACGATACCCCGATTTCTTTATTACCCATATAAAGCCTGGATGGCACTTGGACATGCTCTTGGCTGGGTGAACAGCCATCTCATCCTCGGACTGGTTTTCATTTTGGTCCTTCAACCAATTGCCTATATCATGCGCCTATTTAAGTATGATCCACTGAGAAAACGACGAAGAGGCGTAGAAACCTATAGAGAAATTAGACCAAGCAATCACATCGAGCTAACACGCATCTTTTGAACCATGGAAGCATTTCTTGATCTGATCAAAGACATCTGGGACTTTATGAAGGTCCGCAAAAAGTATTGGTTAGCACCTTTGATTATCACAATTGTTCTAATGGGAGCTCTTATTGTGTTCACACAAGGTTCAGTTGTTGCCCCGTTTATTTACTCTATTTTCTAACGGTGCCCATTCTTTTCTCGCAGAACATCAGATCCCTTCTCAGAACACTGCGCCCTCTCGATGCGCTGCTCCCGTGCAGCCTAGTTCTTCATCTATACAAAACAAACAGTGCCTTAAGCCAAGGACTTCTTTTGATCTGGGTAGCAATTCGATTCCTCGAACCAGTATTTCAAAACAGAGGAAAAGTCGACAGTCGACATTTAGGCACTGCTTATGCACTTTTTACAGGACTATTGCTTTTTCAGGCACACACCATTGCAATCCGAGCTGACAAAGTTGGTTTCAGTCAATACCTAATGGTGGCTATCGGCCTGGCTGTTGGTTTTACACTCAATTTGAAGGCCTGGCGAATTCTTCTGCAATGGATGAATATCGCTACTTTATCTATCTGCACCGTCTTACTCTCACACTTCCAAAGTCACGAGATGTGGATAGGAATCATTCAGGGTGATGGAATAATGAGTTCAGTAAATGATGAGATTTTCGCAAAGGGGTATGGCGGCATCAATCGCATTGCTACCATGCTTTGTCTTCTCACTATCGCAAGCTGGGCATCTGCTCGCCTGAGTAAAAGTCGCTTTTTTCAAATTCTTGGAGGGCTTGGAACCTGCATTGGCTATTTCACCTGCTTGGCCTCAGAATCCCGAATGGCAGCTATCGCCCCGATAACAGGGATCATAATCAGCTGGCTTATCATCCACGGACGTTCTTTACTTAGATCTAGCAATAGGAAAAATTTGATAATAAGAGCTATATTAATATTAGGTCCATTTTTTGCTATTGGAACGTTTGTTGTTGGTTCAGATCTAGACGTAGGATTTTCAGGAGACTTAACGCGACTGAAGCTCATCCGCTGCTGGCTTAGCTCTGTCTATAAAACCAAAATCAGTAATATAGTTTGGGGAAACAGTCGAGAAAAAGTTATGAGCCTATGTTCTAATAATAATATAGGAAATGCCGACGACACAAAAAGAGCAATAGGGCACGCTCATAACACTTTCGCTCACATTACAGGGCTTCATGGACTTTTTGGGATCATTGCAATCTGCATTCTGATAATAGTGATTTATCGTGGAATGATTTCGCAGATTCTCCATAGTCGAATTACATTCAAAAGTATTTCTTCAAATCCTATCACTAACTTTTCCTGGGGGGAAGCCTGTCTTGGCTTCAATCTAACAATCCTGATCTGTTCATTAACCACAACGATTCACATTTACAATCACGTGAATCAACTACTAATCGGCTTATTACTCTCGGCATCGTTAGCTCCGCCTTTAACAGCACGAAACACGCGTCCTTGTCTACCTCCTGAACCACTTTGATGGATCAATTCATAGCAAACTTCATTTAACAACCAGCAAGAATCCATCATCTTAACAATCTCTATACGACCATCAATATCCAGCAAATAGTCTCCACCTTTTGGATTGTAGCGATCACCTCGACCCGTACCAACGATGATATCGTAAACACCATTTGAAGGGTCAAAGCGAATTAGACGATTGAACACAAGGCGATGAAGATGCATGCGCTTATTGAACCAAGATTGCTTTAAAAAAATAATATTGACCGGCTTGCCGTTCTCGCGATCCTCAACAGCCATTTGCTTCATTGCGGCATAAGCATTTCGCCAACTTTCCTGGCGTTGCACCATCGGGATTGCATGCCGCAATAACCCCGAATGTTGATGATGCTCCCACACCCCTAAACCTAAGCATCCAAACAGCACCAAGCCTGAACAAACTCTTGACGTCAGGACGAGGCGAAAGGCTGAGCACTGAACAAAAATGGCGTAGAGATAGGCAGCATCGATCACTGAAACTAGAAGCAGAGGCAATGCCAAATAACTACGTTCGGAATATCCGACCGTTCCTGCAAGCGCGATGGCATACAAAATCGCACCCGCGTTCAGACCATCAAGCAAGGAAAGACGACAGCGGCGACTCATTATCAGAAGAATTCGCACTCCCGCAAATGCCAGCAGGAACAAGGTGCGAATACCAAATAAAAACCAATTAGTTTGGCCACTTGTATATGAACCATAGCCGGCATAGATGCTTGGGAGACCAGACAGAACCCCATAAGCGAAAAAAGTACCGACCAGCAATAAGCCGATCCAACGCTCCAGTTGAAGACGATGCCATCCTTGCCATCCCTCCCGATAGAGAACCTCTACTGTGCGAAGAATGGCAGGTGCAACAAAAAGCAGAATGGCAATGTCCTTTAAGAAAGCCCCTACCAAAGCGGCCGCTAACGCAACAGGAAGGTAACGATCACCACGCCTCTTCAACCAAGAAAGATAGGCATAGATATATAAAGAAAGGCACAATGTCAACAATCGCTCTGAATAAATAAATTGATAAAACGTTCGCAGAAAAGGTCCATTTAAAAGTAACAGTAAGGTGACGAGGAGAGGCAGCGCAGGCACAGCAGCTGAATTCACTAAAAGCCGAACGGTTCGCACCACCAAAATCACTACAGCAACAGCCTCCAAAGCATTGACCATGGCCCAAACCTTCACGTAAGGCGTGAACCAGCTGAGGACATGCAAATCCTGATGAGCCAGCGGAAAGAAGCGGAAGTCGTTGCGCTTCATCGTTTCACCCACAAAGGACGGCACAAAACGGAAGTGATTCAAGAGATCAAACTGATCTACATCCGCATACCAGCCGATGATTTCGGGGTAATACCAGGTAGCTGTGGCCACTAGTCCGATGCTGTAAATAAGAAAGAGAAGCGCCACTAGTGGATAACGACGCACGTGCCTGGTAACCCAGCGCATGGCAGCCAGAAGGCCGAAAGGAGCAACACCATCTCTGGTGCATGCACGTACATATTGCAGGAGGCAACCTGCCATGAAACAGGCCCAGATCAGGATAAAAATGTCATGGCTAATCGCGTTGTACTGATCAAGAAAATCCTTGCCCGCTCGAGTCGAAGCATCAGGGAAACCCATCAATTATCGAGACCGCGATTAATAGTTTTCAATGCTATCGAGTCAACAAGAATTGAATTCACAAGTTGTGTTACATCCCTTAAGTGATGATCAATCGTGAACTCATGGCGCGATCGCTCCTGGCCCCGCTGGCCAAGAGTTGCTGCGAGGCTTGGATCTAAAACCAAGCGCAACATGGCTGCAGCCATAGCGTGCACGTCCCCCTCGGAGACAAGAAATCCACTCTCACCATCCTCCACAACCGCGGGGATCCCTCCATGCCAGGTGGATACAACCGGAAGACCCGACAGCTGTGCTTCGATCACTGCCACCGGACACCCTTCGCTGTCACCATCAGGAGCCACCAGCGAATGCTGCACGAAAACTCTGGCCTGTCGAAGTAACCCTGCCACTTGATCGTGGTCCATGGCTCCAGCGAAACGAACGCAACCCTTCAACCCCTGAGCTTGCACCGCCAACTCCAGATCCCGCCGCAGGGGGCCATCACCAACCACCACAAGGTGGGGGGCCTGGCCAGCAGCGCCAGACTCTTTCCAGCGTCGTCGCATCAGACCAAATGCCCGCAGGGTAAGAAGGGGGCCTTTCTTGGGAACCAGGCGTCCAACAGCGACTAGCAACGGCCCAGCTGCAGCGGGATCAGCCCCCTGAAAACGTATGGGATCTCCTCCTGAGGGGCTGACGAGCAGGTGATCAGCTGGAGCACCCAGTTCCAGCAGGGTCTGCCGCATCGGCTCACTCTTAACAATAACTCCAGAGCAGAGACCCATCAAGCGCCGATAACGCAGACGCAGGCGAACGAGACGATTCTTGGCAGACGCATCAGAACCGCGAAAATGCACCACAAGTGGCACCCCGGACCAAGCGATCGCCTCCATCACCCGCACCGCCTCAAAACCGAATTCGACCATGACCAGTTCGGGGCGATGGCGACGAATCAACACTGACGTCATCAGTGATGCTGGAAAACTTGCTGCCCGCAACAAGCCGATTCGCGTGAGAAGTTTGCTTAACAGAATCGTCAAGCCATAAACCAGGCGAAGGGGGTTTCGCCAAGGCCGCTCATCACCGAAATAGGCCAAAATGGTGAATGGCAGGCGGCTGAGATTGGCACGTATGAACGTTTCACTAGCCGCTCTGCGCGTTGGAGCAAGCAACAGCACTTTTGGCCTTGGTTGCTTCGGGAACGCATCATCGGGTTCGGAAATCACAAGCAATTAAAAGGAGTCGCGGTCAAGTTCAAAACGGATCGCCAATGCGCCTCCACCTGCGGCCATTCAAGGGCCTGAATACGTTTACGTCCGGCCTCACCAAGACGAACGCGAAGAGTTGGATCATTCATCAGACGACTGATTGCTCTCTTCAAAGACTCCACGTCATCACCAGGCACGACCAATCCCTCAACCCCATCGGTCACAACCTCAAGAGGACCGGGCGAAACATCCGTGATCACAACAGGAAGGGCGAATCCCATCGCTTCGAGTAGAGCGTTAGGCATGCCTTCGTAACGGGATGGCAACACAAACACAGACCCCTCTCGCATCAGGGATACTGGATCGGAGTGAAAACCGAGAAAATCCACCTGATTGGCTATACCCAGGTTCTGCACCTGAGATTCCAGGGCCTGGCGCTCTGGCCCTTCCCCTGCAATTAGCAAACTCCAGTTGCTGCGATTTTCAAAGCTGAGAGCCGCAAATGCATCGATCAGCACATCTAAACCTTTCTGCGGAACCAAGCGCGCTACCGCCAGTAGCTGCAGCTCACGGGATCCATAAGAGCTCTCCATATCAGCGATACTCAGATCGTGAACAACGGAAGGAAGCGGATTGGGCAGCAGTTCTAGTCGCTTCCAGCGACCCATCCTGCGCAGCGACTCCACGACTCCTAGTGCGTTAGCAGTAACCACATCAGCACGCTGATAGCTCAAAGTACGCAACCAAGACCAAAAGCGATCAAGCCGTTGCCTGGCAGGATCGTTTCGCTCTGAAATCACCAGATGAAGTGGCAAATCCCATGCCGCAAGACAGCAACGGATGTTTGTCCGCCCGAGTAGAGCCAACACCCGGTGAGGCCGCTCAAGTTCCATCATGCGTCTTAACTGCTGCAAGCGATCCCCTCCAAGGGCATCGGTGCCGTATCGGAATAATTGCCAAGCGACACCGCCGCAGCCTGGGTAGATCCTGGGAACTAACCAAGGACTGAGCAAAAGCAAACCGTTTCTAATGAAACGGTTTAAAACATGAAGTTGCAAGAAAGACACAATGCCGGCTTGACATTCCGGGCCTAACTCCTGGTGAATCACCCCCGGCGGAAGCACATGCAGAACGGGATGACCATGAGTCAGGGTGATCAATCGCACCGACAAGCCCTGGTCGGCGAAATGTCCTGCCGCCAGAAGGGCCACCTTTTGAGCTCCACCAGCACCAAGGTGGGGGAGTACCACCCAAAGATCATCTGCCATAACTACTTTCCTTCAAACCTTTGAGGAACTGATGACGCAAATTCTCTACTGCAAAGCAATGGCGTACCCTCTGCGCCGATAGACCCAATCGTTCTCGTCTCTCACCGTCATCTAAAAGCTCTCTCACAGCCAAAGACCATGCATGGGTGTCGGCATTCGGGGGCAGAAGCACACCATTTTCATTATCTTGAATTAGATCACTTGGACCTGTATTGCAGTCGGCAGCCACACAAGTGCATCCAGCAGCCATTGCTTCCAATAAAACATTTGGGAAGCCTTCGTAGCGTGACGGCAAGAGAAACAACGTCGCCCGTGCATACCAGTCCCCGAGATTGCCGACTGCACCTGGCAAGATCAGTCGCTCCTGCAAGTTTTGATCGACCCCGAGCAACTCCCTCAACCAATTCTGCTGGTTCTGACCGTGATAATCCGCTGCATCTACGCCAGGAATAGCCAGCCACAAACTTGAGTCAGCTACTGCAAGCTGACGAAACACCGTTATCAAGCGATCAAAGCCCTTTTGTCGTGCCTTCGTTCCAGCTGCCAGGAGTAAGGTTGCCCCCGCAGGAACCATATCGGCTGGATCTAAGAAAGGTTCATGTCGAGGCAACGGCCAATGCACAGCATTCGGGAGTTTGAGCTGCTTACGAGCACTGCAATGTTGTTTAAGCCATAAACCAGTCTGGTCGGTCTGAACCAGGTGCAAATCGGCCCAGGGATAGGTTAGGCGTCGCAAGAGTCTCCAGAGATATGCAGGCGGTTTAGCGGGGGGGTAATTGCGCTCAGAAACAACACAAGAAGCAGGCAGGCCTCTGGAAGCTAGAAGCAGTTTCACCGCAGGAAGGGTTGTTAATCCGACCAAATAATGAAAGCCACCCTGACTCAAAATCCTTCGTAATTGAAAGATTCGCAGAGGAAAAGCCCACCATCCCAAACATTCGAGCAGCCAATGCAGTGAAGGTTCCACCTGACGGACCAATCCAACAGGAAGGGGATAGACATCCTCGATAGAGGAACGTCGGGTAATAACCGTGACACTCCAGCCTTCCTCTAAACACCATGAGGCCCACTGAAGTGTGACTCGCTCGGCACCACCTAACTTCAATGCGTCGATATAAAACGCGATTCGGGTCATTCCAGTGGCCTTGGAAGGCAGCGCAACATCGCCTCCGTGCGGCGGATGTAAGTGTGCTCACTAGCTCGCGCCAATCGATGTTCCAGCGGAGGTACTACTCCAGAAAGCACGGACTTTATCGCCGCTTCAAAGGCTTCATGCGTGGGCTCACACAAAGTGGCAACATCAGACTGATCCTCAAGCGAGGGAATCGCAGTACCAACCACCGGACAACCCGAAGCCAAATATTCGAAGAATTTCATTGGGAACATATTTCTGGTGTAGTCATTTAGGCGAAGGGGAAGCAGAGCTACATCGGCATAAGCCAAGTAAGCCGGCAGAAGCTGATACGCGCGTGTACCAAGAAAATGAACATTATCCAGGCTTTTTATGACCGTTATATCAGTCGAGGGATCGCTCTCACCCACAGGTCCAATTAGCACATACGTCCAGCTAGGAGTTGCGACCATCAACTCAGCAAGCATCTTTAGATCAAGCTTATAGGCATCAATGGCACCAATAAAGATAAGTAACGGACCTTGAACTGAAGGTAGATCGACAGGCCGCTGATCGAAGTCAAGATCGAACCCGGAGAAATGATCAACATCTGCCACATTGCCAAACCAGTAAGTCGCAGGATTGAAAGGAGAAAGGGCTTGTTGCAGCCTTGGAGCTGTGGTGAACACCACATCCACAAGGCCACAAAGTTCTCTTTCAGCCTCATCAAGAAGAGCACTGGGCATACCCGGCTGAGCCTGAATACGATCAACGCAGTGATAAATAGTTTGATCAAATTGATTCAAAGAGAAGTATCGCGCGGCAAAAGGGTTAAAAGTCCAAAGGACTACTCGGCAAAACCGAAGACGCCAATACACAATTGCAAGACAGACCCGAAGAATCCAACGATTAATCAACAGACCTCTACCTGACAGAAGGCCAGGGATAACAGGGGGAGACAAAACCCAAATTCTTTCTTGACGAAGTCGGAGAGGGCAGAAAAGATGAAACAGTCGACGAGCAATGCGTCGAAAATCTTGCCCGCCTTTGATCCGCAGCGCCCGAATTCCAAGCGATTCAACATACACGACGCGATGCCCCATATCTGCCAAAGACACAGCCAAATGTTGTTTATTTGTCCAAAGCGGATGATCCCAGTCCGCTGTTGACAGGATCAACACATCAGCCATTCAAAGAGCCATCCGCATCAAGAAGGGTCATTTCGCGGAAGCTAGCCGAACGAGTCACAAGAGAATCAAAATCACCTTGAGCAACTAAACGACCACCATCTAACTCATAAATTCGATCGCACTTCCGCACAGTGTTGAGTCGATGAGCTATCACAATCATCGTGCAACGGCGTCCTACTAAATCAAGCGCTTGCAATACATCCTGCTCAGTTTTATTGTCTAGAGCACTTGTTGCTTCATCAAGAACGAGCAAGCTGGCGCGTCGATAAAAAGCACGTGCCAAGGAAAGACGTTGACGCTGTCCTCCAGAAAGACGAACTCCATTTTCTCCGCACATGGTGTAAATGCCATAGGGCATTTGCGCAACGAACTCATTGAATTGAGCAGCCTCCAAAGCAGACCAAACAGCGTCATCATCGATTGAATCTGAATCCACGCAAAAGGCGACATTTTCCCTAATACTGGTATCAAGCAAACGGATATCTTGAGGAACAAATGCACAATTTGCCTGCCATGCAGGCATCTCCTCATTAGTAACAGGAACACCGTCAAGTAAAAGTTCTCCATTACTAGGAGACAGAAGACCCAAAAGCAGATGAGCAAGAGTAGTCTTTCCACTGCCCGTTTTTCCTACAAGGGCAATGCGTGAACCCACAGGAATCGTGAGATTGATTTGAGAGACGACATCCTGTTCGCTTTCTTGATACCTAAATGCAAGATCACGCAATTCGATAAAACGGCGTGGCGAGACCCCCTCTTTAGAAGGAACACCTGAAGAACCCAGCACCAAGCGATCGGGATGCATTTGCAAGAGTTCAACTGCATCCTGAATTTCAGGAAGAGACCCTCTTAGTTTATTTAAATCGCGGAATACATTTTGCAGCGGCGCAGACATCCGAACAAGCACCATCAGAATTGTGGCTAATTCAGGGAGAGAATTGCGAAGAGCCTGACTATTTCCCTGTGCCAATGCTGGAGAAAGTCCAACTACAAAAAGAATTGTTACAGCCATCGGTTCAATAGCGAATCTAGGAACATCCGGCAGAAGACGAGACCAGCGTTCATAGCGTTTAGCTATGAGGCCATCATGTGCCACTCGATCGACGAAATAACCGTGCGAAGAATAAAGCTGCACGTCACGAATCGAGCGTATGGACTCGGAAAAAAGAAGATTGATGCGGCGTGAGAAACGTACTCTTTGCTTGGAGGCTAAACGCAGGTAGGGAACTATCAGCCTCGATGTCAACAAATAAGCGCTGAAAATGAGCACAAAAATAAGTAGTGCTCTACCCCCTAGAACAAAAGCGACACCAACGAATAGAACCAGAATATTTAGAGCGCTTGCGAGGATTACAATGATTGGGGAAAGAACTGATTTTGACATAAGCGCGAGGACCCGATTGAAGCGCTCAGCAAGAACAGCGGTTTGCTTTCGTGTAAAAAACTCGTAGCGCTGCATCATCAGGTTGAGATAAACCTTGTTTACAAGATCACTCCATATCTCAGCCGCAAGTCTGCTCTGCAAATAAGCAGAGGCAAAACGAAGACCGGAGGCAAACCAATAAGACGCAATCAACAGGATCACAATCCATGTGGCTTGATCAAGAAAACGACCCCCAAAAAACCAAATCCCCTGGACCTGATCATTGAGTTTTGCGCCTGCAATCACTCCTACAAAGCGAGCGAGTAAGCCCACTAACAGCATATCAATTACACCCTGCAGCAAGGAAATACTTAGGACAAAGCCAAGAGCACGAATACGCCGAGGAGGTAGAGCTGCAAAAAACTTACGTAATTCAGACCATGTGTCGCTTTTAAACCACTGAACTGACTCGTTCATCCCAGTCAGATCACACGAATGGAAATTTAATTTAAAACCGCTGGACGCAGAGATCAGCGGTTGCTGAGCCAGACGGGCAACCGATTGACCACCTTCCCACGCAGTGTTTGGATCCTTTGATGCACTCGCAGGCGGCGCGTTGAGGGAGAGCGAAGAACTGGATCGGAGGCCTTAGCAAGGCCAGGCATTAAGCCAGAAGCCCTACCAATCGAGTCGAGCCAAGCAAGGGTTTGCGACCAGCGCTCGAGCCAACGGACTTCCGAAACCTGTTCAAGCAGCCCCTCGACTTGATCCGGTTGAGGGAGCCAAGCAAGCGGATCATCAACAGCCGCTTGAATGCGTTGCAGATCGTTGTGCAGGGTCCCCTGACCAATCTGATGGGCGGTATCTCCTGGAGAAAGCAGGTCAGCCAAGGCATGGTTAAAGCTGCTGAACACAACGCAGCCACAGGCCATTGCTTCCAAAGGCGGCAGCCCGAAACCCTCACTCACTCCCCGGCCCCGCCAATACTCAGCGGAGTCATAGAGATACACGGTGGCGTTATTAAACAGAGCCACAAGATCTTCAACCCAACCGTCTTGCACTTCAACGCGCAACCCTTGTGCTCTAAGCGCTGGCACGAGCTGCTTAAGCACATAAGGACTGCTCTTCCTCTGCTGCACCAGAACCTGAATCGGCCGTGGATTCGATCCCCTCAGCTGACTGGCTGCTCTAGCGCCTCGATCGATCCACTGAGGTTCGAGGGCATTCGGAACCAAAGCAAGCGGGTTGCGAGGTGCCCGATCGCCCCAATAGCCCAAGGTATTCCGACTCACGGCTACCACAGGAACTCCTGGCGGCAAATCAAATCCATAGCCACTGCTATGGGCCTGATACACCGCGAGCCGACCACGCAAACGCTTTAAAAGCATGGGGACATCAAACCCCCAGCTCACCAGCCACAGGGCCTCACCGGGGGCATCCTCTCGATCGAGCAGGTCGTCAAGAAAGCGATGGGATGGCTCACGCGCCCGATAGGTCACCACCTCCGTAGGGAGCATCTGCGCTAACAAACGGGCCGTCTGCAGCGCAACGCTCAGTCCACCACAACGAAAACGGGGCCCGGTGCCTGGCACCAGAACCCGAATCGAAGTGAACAAGGGTGAGGAGTCTTGAATACGGTCCTCGCTGAACACCTAGGCCACAACGGCCTCTGTGCTTCCAGTGCGCTGACGACGCGTGAGGAAACCAAACAGGACCTTGCCAATGGCAGCGACGAGATTCCCCTCCAGCTCCTGGAACATTTTCATGTTCAGGTGGAACGCCTGATTGGCCTCTTCGACGATGCGATCGGCCATGGGCTGGTCAATCGGCAAGGTATCCATCGCCGAGCGATAGGTGGTCTTGAAGGCTTTTTCGTCTGCGATTTCTGGAAACACATAAAAGTGCAATCCATCATCGGTGGGGTTGTTCATCGCCTTCTGAGCAATGTTCTTCAGGATCTGGCCACCGGAGAGATCGCCCAGGTAGCGGGTGTAGTGATGGCCCACGAGCAACTCAGGAGCCGTCTGAGCCACCTCACGAATCCGAGCCACATACTCTGTTGCTGCAGGAGAGGCTTCTATCTGTTGACGCCACTCAGGGCCGAAATAGAAGGCGAGATCTTCCTCGAGAGCTGTGACGCGATCGAGCTGCTCAAAGGCAATCGGAGCCAACACGGGGTGATCCTTGAGTCGATGCATCTCCTCTTCCATGGCTTCGTATACAAAGAAGAGGTCTGCCACCAACTTGCGGTAGCTCAGCTTGTCCACCACACCCTTGAGGAAGCAGCTCACGAAGCCGGTGTTCTCGGCCATGGTATGCGACTTTTTCGTTCCTTCCCGGAGCTGGGTAGCCAGAGCGACGGACATAAGAATGAAAGACGATGCGATTTAACGACCTTAAATTCAGTTTCCGAAGATGGCTCTGATCGGTTGCGAAGGGTTAAGAACTGGTGCGATTGGACACATCCTGATCGAACACTTCAAACAACTCTCGACCAATTAATTGCAGCTGCTCCACCTGATCCTTTTGCGGTAAGTGGGGGCCGGCAGGCAACCAATCGCCCACCGTTGCCAACCGCCAGCGTTCGCCCTCAAAGGTCATGCCACGCATGACCACACCAAGGAGGGACGGACAAGACGAGTCCATCCCTCCAGTCTCCGACTTGAGACGCAATTGCAGCAACAAACTGCGGCACTGCAGCCGCGGGCTCCAACCAGGGAAATCGAAGGCCAAATCCATAGTTGCGGCCTCGTCCCAACGGCGGGTACAAGGGTCATCACGCCAAGGGCTCAAATTCGGCTTAGCCGCAGGAAACTGTCGTCGCACCAGTGTGACGCTGGTGGCCAAGGCCTGGGCCAAGGCCACGCTGTGGACCGCCGCCGCCGCATTCACAGGGTTCATCGCCGCTGAACCCAGGGTGAAGGGTCAGTAGAGCTTGCGCCAGCTGCCGTTACGGTTCATCCATACCAGCACCAGATCCCTGGCCACTCCCCTCACTCGGATCAGTCTTTACGGGATCATCGGCATTGTGGCCGCGATCGTTCATGCAGGCGTCTTGCTTGCTTTGGGGTTGCTGATGCCACTCTGGGCAGCCAATCCCTTGGCCTTTTTGGCGGCCTCGATCGCCGGTTATCTCGGTCATGCGCGCTATACCTTCCGGCCGGAGACCGGAGGCCAACGGTTTGCAAGGCGCTGGCTTGTCCTTCAATACGTCGTCAATCTTTCCGTCTGCGGAGTGCTGCCACTCCTTCTGCCAGACGCAGTCCCCAGTGTGATCCGACTGGGGATTTTGGTGCTCGCTCCCACGGTTCTCAATGCCCTGATCTGGACGAAGGCCGCCGGCTTCAGCGCAAAGCAACGCAGCCAACAACAACGACCACGGGTGCATGCGGATGATCTAGGCCTCAGCGAAGGCACCAACAACGCCATCCTTCAACTCGCCCGCGTTGGCAAGTTGGACGGAGCCAGCTTGCTCGTCCAGGGCCCGGCGGTCTCTGAGGGGGTGGTGGCCTGGAAAGCACTCCAAGCCGACCAGCCAGATCTTGAGCTTTGCCTCCACCTTTGCTTAACCGAAGGGCCTTGTGCCGCCCTGGCCTCCGCTGTCCCCGATCTCATCAACCAAGACGGCCATCTCAAGCTGTCGTTTGGGGCCTGGCTTTCGCTTTCGCTGTTACCCGCCATGCACCCGCGGCGACGGCGCATCAGCCATCAACTCCACCAAGAGGTTCAGGCGCAGATTGCCCGCTTCCGCCAACTCTGCGGCGCTGACGCTCCGCTTCACGTTGACGGCCATCAGCACATTCACCTTGTGCCGATCGTGCACAACTGCCTGTTGCAGGTTTCAGGCGATCAGCAGATCACCTGGATGCGCAGCACCACCGAGCCACTTCCCACCGGTCTCGCTCTGCATTGGTGGTGGGATGCGATCCGCCAAGCCGGGTTGCTCAAATGGGCGGTGCTGGAGGTTCTCAGCCGCCGAGCCCAGCGGAAGCAACAACGCCTTGGTATTGCCAGCAATGGTGGGTTCGCCGGCGTGCTGTTCACCGGACAGATGGCGGGCCCGCCGCTGCGAGCAGCCCACCAAACCCTCTCAGCCCTTCCGGCTCGAACGAATCGAACCCAACCAATACTGCTCGCCCATCCGGGAGCACCGCTCTCAGGCAATCTCAGCGATGCAGGCTTTTCTGTGTCGCAACCCTTTGCCGCTTCTCCCTGGCGACAACGCGAATGGCAAGCACTTCAGGAGTTGTGAATCGCACGGATGAAGTAGTGGGGACGATCCTTGGCCTCTACATAAATTCGACCGATGTAATCCCCGAGCACCCCGATTCCGATCAACTGAATGCCTCCTAAAAAGAGCACTGCAGTCATCATCGAGGCGTAGCCAGGAACATCCACGCCGATCAAAACCGTACGCAACGCAATCAGGCAGGCGTACACCAAGCTCAACAAGGAAATCAGGAGCCCTAGCCCTGTCCACACCTTGAGGGGCAGCACGGAGAAAGAAAAAATTCCATCAAAGGCATAGCTCACCAGCTTGAACGGACTCCAGGAGGTCTGCCCACCGCTACGAATCACCCGCTGATAGGGCAGTTCCACACTGCGATAACCGGTCCAGGGCAGCAATCCTTTGGAGAAACGGCTCGATTCGCGCAAGCTCGTCACCGCGTCGAGCGCCTGTGCATCCAAGAGTCGATAGTCACCCGCTCCCTCCTTGATCTGAATCGAATCCACCAGCTTGTTGAACACGCGGTAAAACCAGTGGGCGCTAGCCACCTTGAATCGTGATTCCTCATCACTGTCATCGCGCACGGCCGTGACCACCTCCGCCCCATCCCGCCATTTCTGCACCATCGCTTCGATCAGTTCAGGGGGATGCTGCAGATCGGAATCAATCAGCACCGCTGCAGCACACTTGCCTCGAACATGATCGAGGCCAGCCAACATCGCCGCCTCTTTGCCGAAATTACGGGTGAGCTCCAGCAAGGTGACAGGGGCCGCTGAAGCGAGTTGGGCCTGACGAGCCTGCCAAACCCGAATCTGAGCCACGGTGTCATCGCTTGAACCATCATCGATCAACACCAATCGCTCCACCCCTGGCACGGCGAGAACACGCTCGATGAACGCGGTGATGACAGCCTGTTCGTTGAAACAAGCAGCCACGACCCAGACATCTGCAGGTTTCACCATGGATCGTGGAGAGACTGACAAAAGGAACCTAAGAGAGCACCCGCAAAGTCATAAGCTCGCCAAATCCAAAATGCCGCCAGGCAGAGACCCCTCCATGGCTCAGTTTGAGAAGCTCACCGCCCCCACCAAGGGCACCCCAATCCGCTTCGAAAACGGCCAACCCGTGGTGGCG
>QCUZ01000033.1:0-14707 GCA_003210555.1 Synechococcus sp. AG-683-A03
TCGGTGTCGATCATTTCAAGGCGCTTGATGGCGGTCTCGGGCAAGTCATGGCGCCGGAGCAAAGATCGGATCAGGGTGCGAATCGTTGAGAGAGGTGTCCGCACTTCGTGGGCGATTGCCTCAAGCAACGACAACTCTTCATCAGCCTTGCTTGCCGCCGATCCCTGTTCACTTGTCGTTTGTGGCTGCTGATAGTTCTGGGCTGGAGCTGATGTCGACGCCTGCAGCGTCACGGTGGGGGCCATGCTCGCGAGTCGCACGGCCAGGCTTGGCCAGAACGTTTGTCCCAGGGCGCTACTGCTTTCAAGAGGGCCCAGCGCTTCGAGGGCTTGATGCAGAGCTAATGCTTGATCGGGGGAATCCTGTTTCAGCCTCTGTTCAATCAGCCCAAGAACGCTGCCAAGGGTTTCCGGCTCACTGCGCATGAGCAGTTGCCGTTGGCTTGCTTTGCCATGGAGGGCTAATGCGATTTGCACCTTGGCTGTGATCACAACCAACAGTGGGTCGTGGCTGTCCTCTTCGTGAAGGGGGAGGCGCCTGAAGGTCGATGCGCGTAACGAGCGGGTTTCTTCTCCATGGTTTTGGCCAGCTCTCAAGAGGTCTGGAGGCAGAAGGCTTGTCGTGGGAGATGTCAGAGCTCCGAGTGCCTGGGGTGCCCAGACCCATCCCTGCAGGCTGTTTAAAAGTTGGGGTGAATACAGGGCTGGCAAGGGGGCTGCCAGCCAAACTCCAGCTGGGGCTTGTTCGTTTTCTAGGAGCGTCTCCTGAAGCGTTTCCAACGCAGCCCACCACATGCGCCGTGCCGTTGAATCGTCGGATCTTCCTGAGCTCACTCCCTGAGCCATCTGTTGGTGAATGCTCTGGAGCAACATCACTGGCTCATCGGTTTAGGGACCGTTTGGAGCGTCTGGACACCGAAAGACATAGCCCTAAGGCGAGGAAATTCACGACCATTGCACTTCGGCCGTAACTCATAAACGGAAGGGGGATGCCAGTGACAGGTCCCAGGCCAATGGTCATGAAGATGTTCACGACAACTTGGAACATCAGCATGGTGGCGACGCCAATCACCACCAGTGATTCGAAATCAGAACGGCTTTGCCCAGCCACCTGAAGGAGGCGCCCCATCAAGAGGGCAAATCCGAGAACAACCAAAATCGTGCCCAAGAATCCGGTTTCTTCACCCAAAGCGCTGAAGATGAAGTCGGTGTGCTGTTCAGGAATAAAGCGCAATTTCGTGAGTTGCCCTTGCAGGATCCCCATCCCAAACAAGCCCCCCGATCCAATTCCAACGGTGCTTTGCAGCAGGTGGTAACCGCCGCCGAGTGGATCTTTTGCTGGGTCGAGAAACAGCACGAGGCGATCACGCTGATAGTCCTGCAAGCCGTGCATCCACATCCAAGGAGTGACAAGGGCGGCAGCCGATTGCACGATCATCACCAGTGCGAGGGCCACCCGTTTCCATGGCAATGATCGGTAGGCAATGATCATCGTTAAGGGGATCCAGGCAGCGAGTCCCCAGGGGAAGAGTCCAGCTAGCAAGGCCGTTGCCAAGGGTGAGAGCAGCAGCACGAGCCACTCAATCGGCATGCCCGACCAATAGAGCATCGTGAGAAGCAGCGCTCCAAAAACGAGTGATGTTCCTAGGTCGGGCTGGATGAACACCAGCAACCAAGGAATCGAGATGATCCCTAAAGGACGCAGAAGATCAACGGGTCTTTCGACTGGGTGCCGATCGAGCACTGCCGCCAGCAAAAGAATGGCCGACAATTTTGCAAATTCCGACGGTTGCACGTGCACCCCGCCGATGCTGATCCAGCGTTGAGCGCCCAATGCAGTGGTGCCGATCATGCGAACGGCAACAAGGCTGATCACCGTGATGGCATAGATCGGAATCAGCAACGGTTTCAAACGAAGCAGTGGAAGCCTGGCTACGACCAGTGCAATCACAACGCCGACAGCGGCCGTGATCCAGTGGTGATACCAGTCGGCGTAATCCGCTTGGCGCTGGGTACTTGCGATCAAGAGACCCGCCACCATCACCATGGCGAGAGGGACACCCCACAACACCGGTTCCTTGAATCGCCAGCCTTTGCGTCGCCGTTTGAGACTGAACAGGCTGTGTTCACGACTCATGGGGCCCATTCCCATGCTCAGCTGATTACTTGAAGGTTGTTGCCAAGGGTCTTCGCCAGCGTTTGGAAGGCCTGAGCACTTGCGGAGTCGGGACGGCTGATGCTGATGGGCTGGCCTTGATCGCCTCCCTCTTGAACGGCCATTTCCATCGGAATCTGGGCCAAAAGTGGAACGTCGAAGGCTTGCGCCAATGTTTGCCCGCCTCCGGATCCAAATAGGGCGTAGCTCTTATCGGGCTGATCAGGTGGGATGAAAGCGCTCATGTTCTCGACGACGCCAAGAACTGGGACGCCCATCTGAAGGAACATGGCCAAGCCACGCCTGGCATCTTGCAAAGCCACCTTTTGTGGCGTGGTTACGATCACCACCCCGGCCATCGGAACGGCCTGGGCCAGGGAAAGCTGGGCATCACCAGTTCCGGGAGGAAGATCCACGATCACGACATCGCGCTCGCTCCAGTCCACTTGATAGAGAAACTGTCGAATAATTCCGTTCAGCATCGGTCCGCGCCAGATGACTGGTTGGTTCTCTTCGATCAACAACCCCATCGAGACCACGGCGACCCCGCAGCTTTCTAATGGGATCATCCGCTGATCATCACCGGAGCCACTGACCTCAGGGCTTTGATCGGCAACGCCCAGCATGATCGGTGCGTTAGGCCCGTAAATGTCTGCATCGAGCAAGCCAACACGCAGTCCCTGCTTCGCCAGTGAGCAAGCCAGATTGACCGCCACAGTGCTTTTGCCGACCCCTCCTTTCCCACTGCTAACAGCGATGACCTGTTTCACACCAGGAATGGGTTGGCGTTCGGCTGCTTGGCCATGGCCGGCCTGACCAATTCCCCCTTGAGACGGTGGGGTGCCCACTTCGATTTGGACATCCTGAATGGTTTCAAGGGCCAGAAGCCGTTCGCGGGCCTCAGCGACGATGCGGTCCCTTTGACCTTGGGCAAAGCCAGGGAGGTTGAGACGGAGCACCGCTCGGGGTGGATCAATCCGCAAGCGATCCAGCCAACCGAGATCGACAACAGACTGATTGCTCCCTGCATCCACAATCCCTTTCAGCAACTCAGCTGCCTGATCTGCTACGGCCATTCATCTGTTGCGTTGAGAAGGATCCTAGGGGCGCCGCCCATGACAGTCCTTCACACATGCTTGTCGGGACCGGTGTCAGCCTGAAATGGTCGTTTGATCGTTCATCGTTATTTCATGGTTCGCTCCCTACTCAAGCGCCTCAAGGGCAAGATCTTGCTCTCCTCGGATGCCACGGGGGAACGACCACCGTCCGATTCCCGCGCGCGAGCTCGGGCGCTGGTTCAGGGCTTGCAAAATGACATTTGCGCTGGTCTAGAGCAACTGGACGGCAGCGCCCATTTCCAGGAAGAAAGTTGGGATCGTCCGGAAGGCGGTGGTGGGCGCTCGAGGGTGATGACCGAGGGGCGGGTGTTTGAGCAGGGAGGGGTGAATTTTTCTGAGGTGCACGGCAAAGAATTGCCACCATCGATCCTTAAGCAGCGGCCTGATGCGAAAGGACATCCCTGGTTCGCAACCGGAACGTCGATGGTGTTGCATCCGCGCAATCCCTTCATCCCGACCGTTCATTTGAACTATCGGTATTTCGAGGCGGGCCCTGTTTGGTGGTTTGGAGGTGGTGCTGATCTCACGCCTTTTTATCCATTTCTTGAGGACGCCCGACAGTTCCATCGTGAGCACAAGCGGGCCTGTGATTCCATCGATCCCAAGCTCTACTCCGTGTTTAAACCTTGGTGTGATGAATATTTTTTCCTGAAGCACCGCAAGGAGACAAGAGGCATCGGTGGGATTTTCTACGACTATCAAGACGGCAGTGGTCGCCTGTATCGGGGGCAGGATGCGGAGGGACCTGCGGCGCGTCAAGCCGCTGATATTGGGTCATGCCGCCTTGGTTGGGATCAACTGCATGATCTGGCACGCGCCTGTGGACAAGCCTTCTTGCCTGCCTACACACCGATTGTGGAGAAGCGCAATCCGCTTCCCTATGGAGATAGGGAGCGTCAATTTCAGCTTTACCGACGAGGCCGCTACGTGGAATTCAATCTGGTGTGGGATCGGGGCACGATTTTTGGACTCCAGACCAACGGTCGTACGGAATCGATCTTGATGTCTCTTCCGCCGATGGCCCGCTGGCAGTACGGCTATCGAGCGCCTGAAGGATCACGGGAGGAATTGCTCACAGACCTATTCACCCGTCCGCAGGATTGGTTTGGGGATCCGAGCCTTGAGGAGCGCTGTCGCCCGCATCAGGCGATCGATTAACCCCCTTCTCTAAAGCATCCACCACGCGCAGCGCCAAACAATCGATCGTTTGGCGTTGGGTGTTGGGATTGCGGAGCTTTTGCTCTAGTGGCGGTTCCAGCATTCCAATTTCGAGAATGCCGATTCCCCGTCGTGGTCCGCCTAATCCACCTCGGAACAATCTGGGGAAGCGCCCAAAGGCCTTGCCAAGACTTTCATCAATCGTGTTGAGGGGTCTGTTAATTGCAGGAATTAAGCCTGAGCCGAATCCATAGGGGCTATAGGCATCGAAGTGAATTTCGAGGATGTAATCGCCTTTGGCTGAACGCACCCTCGCTTGCGACCAGTTGGTCTTGGGGTGGTTGTCATTCCGGATCGTGAGAGCCGGTGGGTTGTAGGCACTGATATTGAGAGCTCTTGCTTTCCCAAGCCGAACCACAGCCTCTTGCACCTTCAAATTCCAATACAGCTCGTCGCGCATGCGTGCATCCATCGGCGCTTGCTTCTTCACGCCAACTGCAAATCCAGGAGTTCCTGCACTGTTCATTCCCTGAGAGTCGGCATGCCCCGCCATGACGACGATCGGGGTGTCTTGCTGCATAGGGGTGGTCCCCACCCAGCGGCCAGGCTTACGGGTCCTGGCTCCCAACAATGGATCAGGGTTGGCTGGAGCTGGGCAGACCAGCTGTTTTGGAAGCGTGCCGTCTGACGTTGCAACGGCGCTGTCTTGAATCCAGAGGCTGTGCTCTTTCGCCTGAGTGAGAACCAGGGCAAGCAGGGACAGCAGCGTGACACTGATCGGGATGGTGACCCGTTTGCGTTGAATCCAGGCCGGAATTATGGGCATGGGTTTCAGATGGGGGAGGTGAGCAAAGAGCCATCGCTGGCGAGTTCAAGCGGTTCCCCTAGAGCAAGCTCAAGGGCGATCAATTCGTCGCGGTGCGCCCGAAGCCTGAGGGTGCTTCCTTCTTGGGGTGCTGGTTCGATCAAACGGATTTGGATTCCCTCCTGACGCGCAGCCCTTCGGCTGTAAACCCATCCGGCGAGAGGTCCTAGGAGGATGAGCGAGACCGGCCACCATCCAAGCGATGGGTTGAGCTCACGCAGCACAAGTCCAAGGCAACCTGCTCCAACCCCACCGAGAAGGGAGAGCAGCACTGCCAAGGGGTTGCTGGAGGCCACACGCCCGCGATATTCGAGCAAACAGCGCTCTGCATCGCCGCCATCGCGAATCCAACCGCGACTTTCGAGCCATGTGCAGAGCCCTTCCATGACTTCAAGCGCGGGCTTAGGGGAGTGCACTTCCACCACTGTGGTGCGGTCTTTGCTGGCGGCCCGCAGGAAAAAAACGAGTCCGATGGCCAACAGCAGAGTCAGCAACAATGTGGATGTCTGTGTGGTTGGCATCCGCCGCGCTTGGTTTTTTTAGTCCAACTGTTCTAGGTGGTCACGGGGTCATGTTCGAGGAGCCAGCGATGCCATGGTTCCATCAACCGCTCAGCCTCGGCTCTGGCTTCTTCATGGAGATGGAGCATGCGGCGAGGACGGCCGCGGCTTGGGCAACGCTTGCTGTAGCAATCGAGCAGTTCTTGCTGATTCAGGAAATCAACGGCCTGGTGCAGAACGGTTTCAGAAACGCGCAACTGTGGATGCTCCCGTTGAAGTCTCTGGAGCAGTCCAGAGGGGTAGCTGTCGTGTTGCAGAAGACAGGCCAGGATCCAGCACACCGCAAGTTCGAGATCTAAGAACAGTGGCGGTGGTTGCTGAAAATAATGTTCGATATCGGCCAGGCAGTTTTGAGTGGCGTTGCGACGGTGGAGCATAAAGCCGATTGATCTCAGATTGGTCTAGCTCGGTCTCGGTTTGATTTTCAAGCTGCGAATGGGAAAACATTCCGCGTGCGGAGAAGAGGCCAAAGTGGAGAGCTGCGTCCGATTTCTCTGTTGCCATGACTGACATCTCCGCACAGCCTCGAACGTTTGCAGTGTTCGATGGCGACCTTGATGCGGACTGGGCGGAGCGCTACAGCCATGCCACCGCTCTTGCTGTGGATACGGAAGCCATGGGCTTGATTCATGGACGGGATCGTCTCTGCCTGGTTCAAATCTGTGATGCCGAAGATCAAGTGTCCTGCGTTCGCATCGCTTTGGGGCAAACCGAGGCTCCACGTCTTAAGGCGTTGATGGAGCAGGCTTCCATTGAAAAAGTGTTCCATTTCGCCCGCTTTGATGTTGCGGCACTCGCAACCGGACTGGGGATCAGGGTGAATCCCATTTTTTGCACCAAGGTGGGGAGCCGATTAGCCCGTACCTACAGCCCTCGGCATGGACTCAAGGAGGTGGTGATGGAGCTGGTGGGTGTTGAGTTGGATAAGCAGGCCCAAAGCAGTGATTGGGGGCGTGTGGATCAACTCAGTGAGACACAACTCGCCTATGCGGCCAACGATGCGCGCTATCTATTGCCCGCCAGAGACCGCCTGAAGGAGATGTTGCAGCGTGAGGGGCGTTGGGACCTTGCCGAACGTTGCTTTGCTTGCATTCCGGTGATGTCCGATCTCGATCGCTTCCGCTTCAACCAAACGTTTGAGCATTGATGGCTTCAATGCTTTGCAGTCCTGTTGATTTGGGTGTCAATCCTCCAGCATGAATTTCTCATCTAGGGGCTCTGCTTCCAGCAAGCGGTCGAGGACTTGTCCCTGATCGTGTTCGCCCTTGGATCGTTCGTTTTGTGCGTCCTCTAGCAGGCTTGTGGCCACCTCTTTGCGTGACGTCAAATCTTTGGCGCCAACTTTGTTGGCGGCGAGTTCAACTCTGCGGCGTGCTGATGACTGGCTGATGCCAAGTTGGGTGGCCAGTTCCGCGCAGAGCCTGAGGTAGTCATGGTCCTGAATCGCGGGCATGGCTGAAGGACGATTGCCTCTCAGTATCCGTGGCCGAGCGGCAGTTGGATCAGAACTCGCTTAGCGATGGCTTCACTACCACCGTCAGGGCCCATGCGTTGGCGACCTCTTCGCCCCATTCGCAATCTCAGAGACGGATCCTCGAGAAGCTGGTTCAGGCGTGTGTTGAGCTCATGGCTCGACTGGCATGGACGCACGGCTCCGCCGAGCAAGCGACTTTGGCGTTTTGCGAATCCTTGGGTGAACTGAGGTCCTTTTCCAGGAAGTGAGAGAGCGGGAATGCCCAGCCCTACAAGTTGCTCGGTGGCTGTTCCGGCCGTTGCAACGCCAACTTCAGCCCATGGAGCCCAGCGTTCGAACTGACCAGTTCCCAATAAGACAAGGACATGGCCCTTTAGCCAGCAGGCTCCTGCCTGCAAAGCATCACTGGGTGGTGGACTGGATCGAAACCCTTGGCGCTTGAGTTCTTCTCCAAGGGCTGAAAGGCCTGGAGTGCTGCCAAGCGCAACCAGCACGGCAATCGGTCGGTCGCTAGGTAACGGTGCCAAACCAAGGAGTAGACGGCTGAAGTTGCGCTCTGCTTCGGGTATTCGGCTCCCACACAGCAGCAGGATGCGCCTGCACCGACTCAGGCTTGCAGGCGCGAGTGCTTTATTCAGTCCATCCATCATCGGATTGCCAGGTGCTTCGGCGCGGACCCCATGTCGTCGTAGCCCTCTAGCCGTTAAACGGTCACGGGTGATGACCAAATGGCAGCGTTTGTGGCGCATGAGCAGCCACTCCCAGGGATCCCATTCGCTTCCTTTAAGGGCGTGATAGTTGTCGCTGAGGTCGCGTCCAGGGCCGCTGCACCAGGTGTAATCGCTTTTCGGCGTGCCAATGAAGCCGAAGGGCCGTCCCGAACCCCACGCCATCAAGAGCGGGAGCAGGTCTCCCACGGCAAGGACGGCGTCGACCTGAGACCGGTGCTTGCGCAGGCATCGCCATTGCTGCCATGTGAGGAGGGGTAGCCCGGCGATGACATCCGCTAGGAGGCCCCGCAGGCTTTGATTGCTAAAACCGCCGCTTGGAAGAGGCGCGGAGGGCCCAATTTGTTGAATCCAGCCTTGTTCCCTGGCGGTCCGGAAGCTTCCCCCTGTTCCAACGAGCGGCAACACCTTCAGCGTTAGTTGCGGACGTTGGATCCGAAGCGCCTCGATGATCTTCAAGGCGATGAGGTCTTCCCCGTGACCATTGCTGATGAGCAGCAAGGAACCTGAACCCTCGCTGATACGATCCGCTTGTGGAGTTAACGCTCCCTGAACGGCGGCATGGCCAAGTGGTAAGGCAGAGGATTGCAAATCCTTTATCCCCAGTTCGAATCTGGGTGCCGCCTTTGATCTCAACAGGCTCGAAAGAGTCTTTTTGATTGTTTTGCGTATCCCCACGCTACGCAAAATCCCCAAATTCTTTGATCAAAGAGTGTCTCATTTGAGATGAGTTGTGGTCTTGTCGTTAAGGGCCTTTCAAGGAATTTCCGCTTGCTCTCCCTTCTCGATATCTTCCCAGATCTCCGATTGCTGCAAGTCTTGATCATGCGATTGGTTTGTGCCTGACAGACGGCTGCGATGAGGCCAGGCAAGCCAGTGCGTCTTGGATCGGTAGCTCTTGTGAAGGTTGCGCTCAAAATCAAGGATTAAGCAAAAAAAGTCCCAGGAGCGTTCGATCTCCCGAGGCCTGAGTCGTTCTCATGCGACCTCACTGCTGTACCTGAGCTTCTGAGTATTTGTGCTTACGGAATACCGGCAATTGAAGTTCGGTTGTTCGTGGCTGCCTCTGTTGCTTGCTGTCAGCCCTGCTTTTTAGCCGTGGGTGGCTATTGAGGGTTTTAAGGATCAAAATAAATGCACTTTGATGGGGCTGATTGGGTGAAAAGTCTGAGAAATAGAGTTCATATTTCGCTTGGGGAAGGGAAAAAATAGCAGTGAAAGTACGGTGCTTGTCAAAGCTATTGGGCTTTTAATTGTTTTTTCGATTGCTCTGGCAATTCTTGCGACAGAGCCAGTGATTCGTGGCCCTCGTCTTGACCTTTTGGCGAGATTAGATCTGATTGTCGCAGTTTTATTCCTTGTGGAATTTCTTTTCCGCTTGTGGATTGCGCCTTTGAGGGATGGGGCGAGGAGAGGAGTGCGAGGAGCCTTGGACTTCTCGATGACTCCCATGGCACTTCTTGATCTTGTTGCTATCGCGCCAACGATTCTCGGGTTTATTACTCCTGAGCTCTACCTTCTTCGAATTATTCGTCTTGTGCGAATTGGGAGAATAGGGCGTTCTAAGCGCTTTCGGAAAAGCGTGAGACATCTCAATCATGCCATTACTTCGAAGCGGGAAGAATTGCAAATTTCTGCGATCTACTCGGCTGTCGTGATTAGTATTAGTAGCGCTTTGATGTATTTAGTTGAGGGAGGTGTTCAGGCTGAGCAGTTTGGCTCAATTCCCAGATGTTTGTGGTGGTCAGTGATTACCGTGACCACGGTTGGCTACGGCGATGTCTCTCCAGAAACTGCGGCAGGAAAGATTGTTGCGGCTATGACTGCATTGTTTGGGATTGCTGTGATCGCTATCCCTATCGGAATTGTTTCTTCTGGCTTTACTGATTCTTTGAGATTGGAAAAAACTAATTTAGATTCTGCGAATCGCTAAAGCCCTGCAGCTATCCGTCGATGCTTCTGGAATGTAGGATTTTGTTGTTTGCTGTAGTTCTCTAGATGAGAATTACAAATCCTAAATATAGGCCTCCGCTTTATAAATTTCTCCATTGATGTGCAAAGCGCTGCAGCGTAAAACTCGGCCTTTCAAGCTGCACTCTCCGCTTTTAGCGGCCCAAGCCTTTGGTAAGCCCGTTGCAATTCCATTGGAGTTGAAGGATGCCTCGGCCACGCTTGAGACCGTGCTTTGCCAGGACTCGGCATCTAGGCGGCAGGTTCCAGTGCTGCATGTCAAAGGCGATTTTCCTTGCGTTGTGAAGGTCACGAACGTGAGCTGCCTTCGGGAATTTTTGGTGCTGCCGTGACCAATGAATCGCACCGCTACAACCGATGGACTTCGTCCTTTTAGCTGCAAGGTGATGCAAGAAATGCTGTCTTGCGTGCTGTCGGTATAGGAACACTCTTTGGTATCGGTTTCGTAGCGGCCAATCTTGGGATTCGGATCGGCAGCCCCTTTGATCGGAAAGCTCAGCAGGCTGCTCAGCAGGAGCAAGGTGCTGAGGCGCAGAGTGAAAGAGTGATCGATCATCTGTTTAGTAATCGTTGTCGGCTACGCAGATGCCCATGCACCGGATGCCATTGGAGGCGGTGCGACGGCAGTGGGGACAGAGGACCTTTTCACTTTGGCCAGGTGTCATGCCATCGCCTGCTCCATTGGCCTCATCCCCGGATGGTTTACTCGTGCTGATGATGGATTCTGCGTTCGATGCCATGGCGAGCGCTGTTTTACGGCGATCATGGCGTGCAGAGTGAAAGGCCGGCGTGACGGGAATTGGATTTGGGACTTGGGCATGGGGCAACCAATTGTTGTGGGGTTACCAGCCGGAGCGCGACGATCCCGATCTTGCGGCCACGTTGAGTGCAGCGGTTCAAGGCGGGCTGTCTCTCGTGGACACCGCCGATTCCTACGGTACAGGTCGTCTCAATGGACGTAGCGAACTGTTGTTGGGTCAGTTCCTCCGCGCCATGGAACCGGATCAGTCTCAACAGCTCAAGGTGGCAACCAAGCTCGCTCCATTCCCTTGGCGGTTGGGGCGCGGTGGCTTCAAGCGTGCCTTTGATGCCAGTAAAAAGCGCTTGGGAGGGCATTTAGATCGAATCCAATTGCATTGGAGCACTGCTCGGTATGCCCCCTGGCAAGAATTGCCTTTGCTTGATGGTCTTGCTGACCTCGTCGAGCAAGGCTTGGTGCCAGAACTTGGCTTGTCCAACGTGGGCCCGAAGCGTCTGCGCTTCCTGCATGGACATCTCTTGACCAGAGGAATCCGCCTGCAGAGCGTTCAAGTTCAGCTTTCTCTACTAGCACCTGAACCAGTCCTCAATGGCCAGTTGGCGCACGTGTGCCAGGAGCTAGATGTTGAGTTGTTGGCCTATAGCCCCCTGGCCCTAGGTATTTTGGCGATTCCTCCAGGAGTGCAGGGAACAACCTCAACACTGCTGCGTTCGAGGTTGTTTCAGCGTTTGCTGCCAGCCAGTGAGGACTTGCGCTCACTGATGGTTGAGATCTCATCACAACGAAGCGCCTCGATGGCACAAGTTGCTTTGAATTGGTGCCGTGCCCATGGAGCTTGCCCGATTCCTGGACTAAGGCGCCCCGTCCAAGCCCATGATGCAGCCAAGGCTTTGCGTTGGTCGATGAGTGCTACCGAGAGGCAATCGTTGGATCAACTCAGTCAACGAACAATGGCGAGGATGCCAGCAAATCCTTTTCAGAGTGCTTGATCAGCAGGGTCGGGGTCTGGACTCACCACAACAGGCAAAGATGATGATTTGCCCTGGAATGGAATCACCTTCACCGGGGAAGGATTGGGAGTTTCTTCCTGAGCTTTGGATTGTTCGCAGGCATTCAAAGCTTCTTGAAGCAGGGAATCAAACGTGGCCCCTGGTAAACGATGCCTGGCGATCTCCAGAAATGTTCTTGGTAGGGACTCTCCAGCTGCACTCAGGACTGCTGGGTTTTCACGGCGTTGTTGTTGCTCGTCTTCAATCGCGCGAAGGAAGCGATGGGTCACATCCCGCTTGGTACAGGCCTTGATCAGGGTGTCGCGGTCTGCAATCGGCTGATCAGCAATCTCTTCCAGTTCAACAATCCTGCGCTCGAGGCTTGCAAGAACTTCGGCAGCTTCTTTTGTGATGTTTGCGAGTTGGCCGTCCGACAGGAACGGCATATCTGCAACAAAAACCTTCCCGTGATCTTTAAGGGCTAGAAACGTAGGCCTAGGACCTTGCCGATGACCTGAAGCGCGGTCATAATTTCCGCCAAGGGGCCGACGCGGAGGCGTTGGACCAGCAGAAGATCGTCTACGTGTCGTTCTTTGAATTCTATCGAAAGCCATTTCTAGTTAAAAATTTAACGCTCTGCTTGCGGCGAGTGCCGAAGTGCCTCAACAACACTAACGATTGAAACCCTAAAAAGGTTTGAGAGCCCAGCCAGTTTCAGGAGCTGACGGAATCCATGGAATAAGCAGCAGATCTCATGCTGGGAGTCCCAAGACAGACGCCTTCCCGTCTTCGCCTGATGAACGTTCGATCTGTCCGATGCTCCAGACCTGAATCCCCTCTGATTCGCAAGCTTTCTCGGCGATGCAAACCTCATCTTCAGGGACGATCAGGCAGTAGCCGATGCCGAGATTAAACGTGTGCCAGAGGTCCCGTTCGGGGATGTTGCCGTTGGACTGAAGCCAGTCGTAAACAGCCGGGCGTGTCCAGCTGGAGGGATCCACGCATGCTTGTAAGCCCTCTGGAAGGCAACGAGGCAGGTTTTCAGGAAGCCCTCCTCCCGTGATGTGAGCCATTCCATGAATGGACATTCCCGTGTCGAGCAGGGTTTTCACAAGGTGCCCATAAAGCTGTGTGGGGGTGAGCAAAGCCTCGATCAGAGGTTGATTACCGCTGCCGAATGTGGTTTCAGCGTTAGCGCCAGCTTGTGTGAGCACCTTTCGCACCAGGCTGAAGCCGTTGCTGTGAATGCCGCTGCTGGCAATCCCGAGAATGCGATCGCCAGCGCGGATCTGCCGACCGTCGATGAGTTGCTCCTCCTCGACTACGGCCACGCAGAAACCTGCTAAGTCGTAACGCCCTGGTGGGTAGAACCCAGGCATTTCAGCGGTTTCGCCACCCAATAATGCGCATCCACTCACGCGACATCCCTCGGCAATGCCCTCCACCACGGTGGCCATGGCTTCAGGGCTCAGGGCGCCAGTGGCCATGTAGTCAAGGAAAAAGAGGGGTTCAGCCCCACTGGTGATCACATCGTTGACACACATGGCGACGAGATCGATCCCCACGTTGTAATGACCGCCATGGTCTTGAGCGAGCTCAAGCTTGGTGCCAACGCCATCGGTTCCAGAGACCAAGAGAGGTTTCTTCAGGCCTGCCGGAAGGCGCATCAGCCCCCCAAAACCTCCGAGTCCGCCTACGACCTCTGGTCGGTGAGTTGCTTCTACGCTCTTGCGGATTCTGTTGACGAAGGCGCGCCCCGCCTCCACATCGACCCCAGCGGTTTTGTAGTCCATTCAAGAATGCTTCACTTCAATGATCCTCCTCTTTCGTGGCTCGTGGTGTGCCTGATCAGGGATCGTCTGAGGGTGCGATGAGTTCGGCTTGTTGTTGGGATCAGGTTCGCTAATGCGTTGTTAACTCCGTTGCATTGCTTAGCCCTGTGCAGGTGTGACATCTCAGGGTTGCCTCAGTGATCTCGCCCCATAAAGCGGTTCAAAAGCAATTGATCACGAATTCAAAAGGTTTTTAGCTTGCTGGAAGTTTGAAACGAGAGATCGTTCGGACAAGGCAACCTATGTCGTCTCTTTTTGGACGGTGGGCCCTGTCTCAAGGCTGAACCATCGACTTGCATGCACCGATCTTTCCCCTTCGCGACTCTCGCTACCGGCCTGTTTGCTACGGGTTTCGCCTTATTTCCAGTTTTGGCACGGGATGTTGCCACCACTGAGTTCTATGACCCTTTTGAGCCCCTAGTGCCTGAATCTGTTCAGGCTTCTGCACCGACAGCTCCAGCGGTTGCTCCCCCCCCCGTGGTGGCTCCACCAAAACCTCCTAAGACGTTGGTGGTTTCCACTTCAACGGGCGAAGCAAGCTGGTATGGGCCTGGGTTTTTTGGCAATCGCACAGCCAATGGGGAGGTGTTCAGGCCTGGAACCATGACTGCAGCGCATCGAACCTTGCCCTTCGGAACAAAGGTGAAGGTGACGAACCTCAGAAATGGCAGAGAAACGATCGTTCGTATTAACGACAGGGGTCCATTCAGTGGTCAGCGTGTGATTGACATTGCTCACGGGGCAGCCCAGCACCTTGGTTTGGTGTCAAGCGGAATTGCTCAAGTCCGTCTGGAGGTGCTGCGCTGAGCATTCGGGTTCTTCATTCTCTCCACGACCTTCAAAGCTGGCGTCAAGCATCTGATGGCTTTGTGCATTTTGTCCCAACCATGGGGGGCCTCCATCACGGCCATGCACGTTTGATTGCAGCCGCTTCGCGTTACAGGGCAGGTGAGGCGAAGACCTTGGTCAGTGTGTTTGTGAATCCCTTGCAGTTTGGTCCGAATGAGGATTTTGCTCGCTATCCACGCACCTTTGAAGATGACTGCGAACTAGCAGAGCTGTCTGGTGCTTCAGCAATCTGGTGCCCAGATGAGGAGC
>QCUZ01000034.1:0-14509 GCA_003210555.1 Synechococcus sp. AG-683-A03
GGATTCTCGTTTCCGTTAGGACGGATTGCAAAAGCAAAAACCAATGATGATTTTGCTCAAAATAGCATTTACGGCCAGCAAATTGCCGCTCTCCAGTCCGAGGTAAAGGAATTGCGTAGTGCTGATGCTGAGGTAAGTTCTGTTTCCAGTGCAGGGATGTTCGTCTCTGATCCCCAAGTGTCTGCTTACCTCGGTGAAGTGTCTGGAGATATCAATCGCCTAGAAGGTGAGGTGGAGTCTCGCGATCAACAGATTGAATCTCTGACCGAGAGATTGGAGGAGCTGATGGAGAACCAGCGTATGAATGCTGGTACGGATGCTGCAGCCTCCGAGGCTACGCAGAATCTGATCGAAATCCTCAAGACCCAGATTCAAGAGCTCACGGTACGTGATTCTTCTAATCGAGAAGAGATTGACCGCCTCAAGTCTCAATTAGAGGCCCGTGATCAAAAAGTGAACAAGCTCCAGCGGCAATTCAATGCCATCATGCAGAAGCTTGGGTTGCAGAGCTCTGGTTCCCTCTAAATATAAGGACCATTGTTAATCTTCGGCCATTGATGCTTGAGCATTAGTTTTTTAGTTAATTTTGATTGATTGGTTTTTCGTTTATGCGTTCCTCGCTTCTTCTTGTTGTTGCTCTTGGTTTGGTTTTGATTCCTCAAGCTGGTTTGGCACAATCCAGGCAACAGCAGCAAACGGATGCCCAGCTCTCTCGTAGCTTTCGCGATTCTTTTCTGAAAGGTTGTAAATCAGGAAAAACTCCCAACGTCTCTAATCAGAGTGCTTACTGCACTTGTATGGCCAATGGCTACCAGGCGCGTTACGACGGCCGAACCCTCATAGCCATTTCTCAAGTGGCCGGTTCATTAGGTCAGAAGGGGCCCTCTTTGGTGCATCTGATGATGCAGCCAGAAGCCAAGCGTTGCGTGGCTGGTTCATAAATACTTTCTAGTTGCACCTCTTGCGTGCTCTTCCTTAATAGCTCGCTACTAATGGTGGGCTTTTTTATTGTTGCTGTGTTCCAGATGCAATCGGTCATAGTTTTCAGGGTGTTGAGTCATAGTTGCGTGTGTTTCTTCTGCAAAAGTAAGGATTGAGTTTTAAGTTTATGTTTCTGCATTGGTTGACCTTCTTTGTTTGAAAGACAATTCATTGATTGTCGCTCTCCACGAGGGAGTTTGATGATCGTATTGATGGTGCATCGATTCCGGCCTTTGCTTAGTGCAGGCATTTGTTTTGTCGTCTCAAATGATCGTTCAGCCCTGATTCAGTATCCGCTTTTCTCTGCACTCGTTTTGTTCTTCAATCCTTAATGATGACTGATTCCTTCACTGGTGGTGTGACCTATAAGGTTAACCCCGCAGGGTCTGATATCACCGATTTCAATCCCACAACTGATCGCCTTGATTTTGGAGAGATTTCTGTTCACGGTTTAATTCTTGGTGCGTTGCCTGATGGCACGGCAGGAATTGTGAATCCCTGGGCCGATCAAGTGCAAGCACTTCAGGGTTTGAGCTGGAATGATCTCAGCCTCAATAATCTCGGTGTTGTTGGTAATGAACATCTCCGTCAAGACATTGGGGCGGTGCTGTCTTGGGAGCAAAATATTGGTGCACGGGATTCAAACACTGTGTATGTGCGCTCCCATCAATTTGGTGTTCAAGAGGTGATTACTGGCTTTGACCCTCAAACTCAAAAGCTGAATTTTCTCTACACAGGTACCCGTGAACGACTATCGGTTATCGACACCGATCAGGGCTTGTTGATTCAGTTTGAGCCCACGAATCAAAGTGTTCTGTTAGCAGGAGTTCAGCGCAGTGATTTGATCGGTGCCAATCTCGAGTTTCATCACGATCAGGTGATGGAGGACAACCTGGAGGTTCCCTTTGGCTTTACTGCTGAAGAGGTTTCCTTGGTCAGCCGAGCAGGTCTGCTCACACCTCAGGCTCCTAGTGGTGCTTCCACCGATGGCGATCAGGTGCGCGCTGGTCTGATGGTGAATCCTGACTCCACGGAGATAGCGGTGGAATCGGCCCACTCCATGCATGACCATTCGATGCCCGCCGATGGCATGTCAGCTGATGGCATAGGTTCGCTGCCATCGAGTTCGGGTGATTTGCAGGCCTCGGTTGCTGGCCAGCTTTATTCGGGCGGAATGAGTGGAACCCTTACGCTCTCGAATACGTCTGCTGTGGTGCAGAGCAATTGGTCGTTCAGTTTTTTGACCAATCAACCTGGCTTTGAGAGTTGGTCAGCTGAATCTTCAGTGACTGATCTCGGTGGCGGTACATATCAGGTGATGATCACTCCTCCAGCCTGGGGGCTTGAGATTCCGTCTGGTGGTTCTGTTGATCTCGCTTTCAATGCCAACAGCGTTGGATTGCCGGAAACGGGCGACCTTACCAATCAGCTGTTTTTTGATAATGAGCCTGGTCCCGGAGTTGTTGCACCTTTTCCACCAGAAAACAGCGACACATCTTCGCTGGCTGTTGTTGAAATACCTCCTGTTGTTGAGGCATCGCCGGTGATGGCAGATGGGCAGGGCCTTTCCGTCTCAGCCACCATCAATGGAGGTTGGTCTGGTGTCTTCGCAGGAGAAATCACCGTGACCAATCTCGGAGATGTTTCAGCCGGTATCGACTGGAGTGTTGCCCTTGTGATGGATGCACCTCTCACATCGGTGAGCAACTTTGAGGCGGAGTCCGAATTGCGGAGTGATGGTCGCTACGACGTCTCACTTTCTCCGAAAGCGTGGTCTGCTCCCTTAGATCCAGGCGTTTCACTGACGTCCTATTACCAAGCTGCAGGTGAGGTAACAGATCCTGCTCAGGTGTTTGATTTTGGTGATGTTGTGGTTTCGGATCGTTCAGTAACCACTTTGGAGCAGACGGATCCTCCAGCTCAGATCACCGAATCAGCGCTCTCTGAAGCAGCGGAAATTGAATCCATCGCCATTGTCGAACCCATTGCTTCCAACCAATCGAACGACTCAGGGGATCCACCGGCAGAGACTTCAATTGATGTTAAAGGAGCAAGCACTTTGTCCTTTGATGTTCAGGCTCCGAATGGGGAGGGTGACAAGCGAATCGTGACCTATTTCGAGGAATGGGGGGTGTATGAACGCGATATCAATCTTTCCGATGTGAATGGGCAAGCAATGACCCATCTCAATTACAGCTTCTTTGATGTGAAGGCCGATGGCTCGGTTGAGCTCTTCGATACCTATGCAGCGCAGGAAAAGCGGTTTAGTGCCGATGATCAAGTCAGTCGTACGTTTACGCAAGCCGAGTATCAGGCCGTTGATCCGGCCCTGATCGCTGCCTACAACACAGACCGCTACACCATCACTGAATCTGCTGATTCGGTCACCGTCACCAGTGTTCCCGTTGATTGGAATGAAGCGGGTCCTCAGGATGCAGGTAATTTCGAGCAGCTTCGCCGATTTAAGGAGCTCAACCCCGATGTTGAACTTGGCTTTGCCCTGGGTGGATGGACGCTTTCCGATGAGTTCAGCACAGCCTTTGCATCGCAGATCGGGCGCGATCGCTTCGTTAATGATGTGGTGGATATTTTTAAAACGTATGAGTTCTTCAGTGTCGTGGATTTTGATTGGGAGTATCCCGGTGGTGGTGGTAACGCAGGGAATGCATCGAGCGCGAACGATGGGGCCAACTTTGCCTTAGTGCTTGAGCAGTTACGCGCTGAGCTTGATGCTCTTGAATCACAAACAGGTGGGAATTATGAGGTCTCTATCGCTACGGCGGGTGGCTCAGAAAAACTCGCCAATCTCAATCTTGCAGGGATCGATCCTTATGTCGATTTTTATAATGTGATGACCTACGACTTCCACGGTGGTTGGGAGAATCAAACAGGACATCAGGCAGCGATGACAGGTGATGCCAATAATTACGATGTCACGACGGCGGTGTCTGTCTTTGAAGAGGCTGGGGTTGATCTCAGTAAGGTTGTCTTAGGAGCTCCCGCATACACCCGGGCTTGGGGTGGTGTGGAGGATGGTGGCACCTTTGGTTATCAACAATCAGGGTCTGGTGCTGAAGCTGAAGGGTCTTTTGAAGCTGGTGTTTATGACTATAAAGATATCGTAACTGGTGTGATCACGGGTCAAACAGATCTCTATTGGGATGACGACAATAAAGCTGCCTTTGTCTACAACGGTGATGAATGGAGCTCTATCGAAACCATCGCCACAATTGCTGGAAAAGCGGCTTACATTCAAGCAAAAGGTTTGGGTGGAATGATGTTTTGGGCCTTGAGTAATGATGCTGAAGGTGAGCTCAGTTTAATTGAGACTGCAGACGACATCCTTCGTCAGGGCGCTTCCTATGCGTTAACAGTAGAGAATGCCCCTGAATTTGATTATATTTTGGGCGGCAATGGTGAATTTAGTATCAGTGATTTTACGGCCTTGACCTAGTCTGAGCCCAGAGAGTTACTGTTGCGATCTTGAGTGATAATCCTCATGCCTGAAGCGCATCTGCCTCCCCATTAAGGGGAGGTTTTTTATCTGTTTTGGTGCATTTTGGGTTGAGGCCTTTGCCTTGGATGAGGGCCTTTTTATACCTCCAGACCAGCCATACCCGCATTCCAGGCATGGAGCACCGATGATGGCTGGATTAATTGGCCTGATCGGATGGGTGTGCTGCGTCGACTGTTGATCTCCATGTTGGCTGCGTTTCTTCTGCTTATGGTCACTCCCAATGCAGCCCTGGCGCAAGTGCACCAGCACAACGATGAAGCTGGTGCTCCGATGCTGCGCAGCCTTGAAAGTTTGCGCGACCTTGATTACGACAGCTGGCAAGCCGTGGTCTACCGCACAGGCGAGCCAGGCAATCCCGTGGTTCTGAGAATTGTGGGCTATCCCGGAAAGGTTCGGCTTGACCATCCGGTTTCGATGGGCGTTCAGGCCGGAGTGAAGACATGGGAACTAGACGACATCACCCTCGATAATCCAGCGCTCGTCAGTGACGGCCGTGAGGCTGCAGCGGAATTCGCTCTCGATCCACTTCTCGGCGATCTGAGCAACAACCGGCCTTTGCGTCTTTTCCTGCCAGGAGTGTTCAATGAGTTGCCTGTTCCCCCTTACGTGGTGGGTGAATGGCGCGATGTGCAAACCCAGCCGCTGAGCTGATGCAGGCCGGCTCCGACCGCTGGACCCTTTGGATGCGCCGGGCGCTGCAGCTTGCGGCCTTGGCGGAAGGCCAAACCAGCCCCAATCCCATGGTGGGAGCGGTGGTGCTGGATGCTCAAGGAGCGCTGGCGGGCGAAGGCTTTCACGCCAAGGCAGGTCAAGCCCATGCCGAGGTGGGTGCGCTTGCCCAAGCCGGTGGGCGCGCCAAGGGCGGCACGATCATCGTCACGCTCGAGCCCTGTTGCCATCAGGGCCGCACTCCCCCTTGCTCCAAGGCTGTGATTCAGGCCGGCATTCAGCGCGTGGTTGTGGCACTCAAAGATCCTGATCCGCGTGTGGCTGGTGGTGGCATTCAGCGTTTGCGGGATGCCGGTTTGGAGGTGATCACCGGCGTGCTCGAGGCTGAAGCAGCCCATCAAAACCGTGCCTTCGTGCATCGCGTTCAAACCGGCCGTCCCTGGGGCCTTCTCAAGTGGGCGATGAGCTTGGATGGCCGCACCGCGCTTACGAATGGCGAAAGTCAGTGGATTAGTGCCCCTCCAGCTCGCGCTTGGGTCCATCAGTTGCGGGCTGGTTGTGATGCGGTGATTGTGGGAGGCGGCACCGTGCGCGCCGATAACCCTCTGCTCACGAGCCGTGGAGCCCGTTCGCCCGAACCCTTGCGTGTGGTGCTGAGTCGCAGTCTTGACCTCCCAACCCAAGCTCAGCTTTGGGATACACGCCTGGCGTCAACGCTTCTTGCCCATGGACCCGGCTGCGCTGATCGTCCCCTGCCTGAGGGGCCGGAGTGCCTCGAGCTTCTGGCAAGCGAGCCGTTGGATCTTTTGCATGCCCTGGCTGCAAGAGGCTGCAACCGCGTTCTTTGGGAATGCGGCCCGGCCTTAGCGGCTGCAGCAGTCCAGCAGGGTTGTGTGCAGGAGTTAGCGGTGGTGATTGCCCCCAAGCTTCTTGGGGGCACATTGGCTCGCACGTCGCTTGGCGACCTGGGCTTCTCGGCCATGGATCAGGTGATTCCTCTGTCCGCGCTGACTTCAGAGCGGTTGGGGTGTGATCTGTTGCTTGGAGCGTTAACGCCTCCCCTTGATCCAGCTGGTCAAGGGGTGTCCCAGAGCGATTGAAGCGTCCAAGGGCCGCCCTCCATCACCCAAAACGCTCCATTCACAAGGCGAACGTTTTGATCGAGCGCTTCAATCTTTTGCAACTCGGTGTCGCTGAGTTGGATGTCCGCAGCTTGGAGATTTTCAAGCAACCGTGACGGTTTCACGGATTTAGGAATCGCTGAAATGCCCCGTTGTACATCCCATGCCAATACCACCTGGGCCGGCGAACAGCCGCGTGTCTCGGCAATCGAACGAATCACGGGATTGTCGAGCACAACTGGAGCGTCTTTCACCTTGAGAGATTGAGGCCGGTCCATCGATCCAAGTGGGGAATAGGCGGTGACCAAAATCCCCTCTAAGGCGCAGTACTGAACAAGTTGTGGTTGTTGCAACAGGGGATGGTGCTCCACTTGATTCACCTCTGGTTTCTGCTTGCAATCGGAGACCAGTTGTTGCAATTTTTTAACGGAAAAGTTGCTAACCCCAATATGTTTTGTAAGACCTTGATCGCGCGCTGATTGCATCGCCTCCCATGTTTCGCTGATCGGACTTTGTTCCGGTGTGAGTAGATCCTCAACCGACTCTGCAAAAGTCTTCTCTGCTCTGATGCTCACCGGCCAATGAATCAGATAAAGATTGAGATAGTCCACTCCGAGATTCTGAAGTGATTGTCTGAGTGCTGCTTCTACATCATCCTTGCCATGGCAATTCGACCAGAGCTTGGATGTGATCCAAAGCTCTGATCTTGTGACCTCATGATTGTGAATGGCGTCCTGAATGGCATCACCCACTTCCTTCTCATTGCCATAAATACTTGCGCAATCAATGTGGCGGTATCCAATCTTGATCGCTTCCCGTACCGCTGTATAGACCTGCCTTGATTCGGACTTCCAGGTGCCTAGACCTAACAATGGCATCCTGTCGCCGTTGGATAGGGACGCGTATTGCATGGTGGTTGTTACGTCTTCAATGAGGTTCACGCTAGTGCTGAGGTCTCAACTCACCGTCGGTCTTCGTGCTTAAAAATGTCTTTCTCTTCAACTTGGTTGGTATAGCGACCGATCAGAACTCCCATCACCACTGCTAGATAGAGCGGACCAATGATTCCTGTGATGACCGCCAGTATCCGCGAGGCGGGCAGCACGGGTTGGATGTCGCCTAAGCCCACCGTGGTTAAGCAAATGAAGGCGAAATAATTGATTTGAGAGAAATCATTCAGCTTCATCAGCACGCTTGCGTTGGCCCCACTGGCGGATTCTTGAAGCATGTTGAGTGGCGCGAAACTGCCCGGTTGAATGGTTTCCACCGCACTCATCACCAAGCCAGCTGTGAGCCCCAACAGCAAATAGCCAGCGGCAGCTCCCATCAGCAACCCAGATGTGACTCTGCGTTCCTGGGACAATCGCTCCACCAAGCGGATCACGCTCCAACCAACCAACACACTCCAGGTGAGCACGAGTGGAACGCCGCTCACCACCCAGCGGATAGGGGTGATTTGCCACAGAAGCAGGGCACTAAGAGCTCCGAGACCTAGGAGCTGGTACAAACGATCTCCCAGGGTGAGCGTTTCTTTGCGGATCATCACCAATTGCGTGAGCAGCAAGGCGATCAAGGCGTAGCCAAGCAAGCCGATCCAGCTCAGGCGCGGAAAGGCAAAGCTCACCAGCACCATTAAGCAGAGGCTCAAGAGCAGCTCATAAATTTTGTCTCGATGACGGCGCTTCGATCGGTCTGATTTCATCTTCAGAGCATTCCGCCAGGCTCAGGATTCCAACAATCGCGAACGCCAGCGAGCCCAGCAAGGTGCTCGGCTCTCCTTTCGTTCATGGCCCTTGCGAAGGCGCCTGCTGGTCCAAATACCAAGGGGATGGAGCCATGCACTAGTCCCGAGGGAACTACGCCAATAGGGACGCAGACTTTTGCTTGAGCTCCAGGCGTTCGGTTCTCCTCCCAGCACGTGCGCCCATCAGGCAAACAACCGACTTAGTTTGGTGCGCAATTGGGAATCAGCTTCATGGCGATTCGAGAAGACGACAATCGCCCTAATCGGCGCTTCGGGATCATCAATCTGGTGCTGATTGGCTTCGGAGTGCTGCTGCTTCTCAGCAGCTTCATCCCTAATCAAGGCATGCAGCAGGTGCCTCGGGTGCCCTATTCACTCTTTATCGATCAAGTGAATGATGGAGCGGTGAAGCGCGCCTTCATCACCCAAGATCAAATTCGCTACGAGCTCAGTGAGGTTGAGGAAGGTGCCCCTTCCGTGCTCGCGACCACGCCGATCTTCGACATGGATCTGCCTCAGCGCCTTGAGAGCAAAGGAGTTGAGTTTGCGGCTGCTCCTCCTAAGAAGCCAAATATTTTCACCACCATCCTGAGTTGGGTGGTGCCACCGCTAATTTTCATCCTGGTGCTGCAATTCTTTGCGCGCCGCTCCATGGGTGGTGGTGGTGCACAAGGTGCACTTAATTTCACAAAGAGCAAGGCCAAGGTTTATGTGCCTGATGAGCAATCTCGGGTCACGTTTGCCGACGTGGCAGGTGTCGATGAAGCCAAGGACGAGCTCAATGAAATTGTTGATTTCCTAAAAACACCTGAGCGTTATACCGATATCGGAGCACGAATTCCCAAAGGGGTTTTGCTGGTTGGTCCTCCGGGTACGGGTAAAACCTTGCTCTCTAAGGCCGTGGCTGGTGAGGCGGGTGTTCCTTTCTTCATCATCAGTGGCTCTGAGTTTGTAGAACTCTTCGTGGGAGCTGGTGCTGCTCGCGTTCGTGACTTGTTCGAACAAGCCAAAAAGAATGCCCCTTGCATCATCTTTATCGACGAACTTGATGCGATTGGTAAGAGCCGTTCTGGCTCCATGGGCGTGGTTGGGGGTAACGATGAGCGCGAGCAAACCCTGAATCAACTGCTCACAGAAATGGACGGTTTTGCCTCCAAAGACAAGCCTGTGATCGTGTTGGCCGCCACCAACCAACCTGAAGTTTTGGATGCAGCGTTGCTTCGTCCCGGTCGTTTCGACCGTCAGGTGTTGGTGGATCGTCCAGACCTCTCAGGTCGTAAAACGATTCTCGATATCTACGCCAAAAAAGTAAAACTTGCTGAAGAGGTTGATTTAGACAAAATTGCTCAAGCCACCAGTGGTTTTGCAGGTGCCGATCTGGCCAATTTGGTGAACGAAGCAGCCCTCCTGGCGGCCCGTAATTACAAGAAAGAAGTCGTACAGGGCGACCTCAATGAAGCCATCGAGCGAGTTGTTGCCGGCCTCGAGAAAAAGAGCCGGGTGATGCAAGACGACGAGAAAAAGGTCGTTGCTTATCACGAGGTTGGTCACGCGATCGTGGGTCACCTGATGCCCGGCGGCAGCAAGGTGGCCAAAATTTCGATCGTGCCCCGCGGCATGAGTGCCCTTGGCTACACGCTGCAACTTCCCACCGAAGAGCGCTTCCTCAATTCTCGCGAAGATTTAGAAGGTCAAATTGCCACCCTTCTTGGCGGTCGTTCTGCAGAGGAAATCGTCTTCGGCAAAATCACCACGGGCGCTGCCAATGACCTCCAGCGCGCCACTGATATCGCCGAGCAGATGGTTGGCACCTATGGGATGAGCGACACCCTCGGACCGCTTGCCTATGACAAGCAAGGTGGCGGCCGTTTCCTTGGTGGCAACAACAACCCCCGCCGTGCGGTGAGTGATGCCACAGCCCAGGCGATTGATCGCGAAGTGCGGGGTTTAGTGGACCGCGCCCACGACCAAGCTCTCTCGATCCTTCGTCAAAACATGGCTTTGCTCGAAACGATCTCCCAGAAAATTCTTGAAAAGGAAGTGATCGAAGGAGATGATCTTCGAGAGATGCTTTCAGCCAGCGTGATGCCTGATGAGCACTCTGTTGCTGCATAACGTCTCGCATTTTTAAGGGGCAGATGTCTGTTCTGCCTTCACGCATTGCATCAACTGCCCCCTTTTGGGGGCAGTTTTTTTGAAGCATTTGACGTCCCCAATCGCAACGTTTCCAGCACGCGGGCTCAAGAAGGCTTGACGAGCAGCCCTTTCATCCCCGATAACACTCCTTTGAAGCCGCTGGCATGGATAAGGGCGTTGCTGCTGTTCTCACCTCCCTAAGCGGGAGTGATTACCTGTCGTCTGCAGACGTTTCTGCGCAAGAAACCCAGGCCCTGCTCGACCTTGCGCGCCAACTGAAGTCTGGTGACCGTCGCATCGACCTCGGCAATCGGGTGCTCGGGTTGATCTTCACCAAAGCGTCCACACGCACCAGGGTGAGTTTTCAAGTAGCGATGGCCCGGCTCGGTGGTCAAACCGTGGATCTCAATCCCCAGGTCACCCAGCTCGGTCGTGGTGAACCTCTGGAAGATACGGCCAGGGTGTTGAGTCGTTTTTGCGACGCTCTCGCTGTGCGCACCTATGCCCAACAGGAGCTCGTGGATTACGCCTACTGGGCTTCCATTCCTGTCATCAATGCCCTCACGGACCTCGAACATCCATGTCAGGCCTTGGCTGATTTCCTCACGATGCAGGAGGCCTTTGGAGATTTGCAAGGCCAAACGCTGGCTTACGTCGGGGATGGCAACAACGTGGCCCACTCCTTAATGCTCTGCGGTGCGCTTCTGGGCGTCAATGTGCGCATCGGTTGTCCCGATGGTTTTGAGCCCCTACCCGGTGTGCTCGATCAAGCCCGTGCTCTTGCTGTGTCTGGAGCCAAGATTGAGGTCACTAGCGATCCAGTCGCGGCTGTGCATGGTGCCCAAGCCCTGTACACGGATGTTTGGGCGTCGATGGGTCAGGAACAGGAGCAAGCGGAGCGCGAACAGGCGTTTAAAGGTTTTTGCCTGGATGAGGCCCTGCTAGCAGAAGCAGATCCAAAGGCGATCGTGCTGCACTGTTTGCCTGCCCATCGAGACGAGGAGATCAGTGCTGGGGTAATGGAGAGTGCCTCAAGCCGGATCTTTGACCAAGCGGAGAATCGTTTGCATGCCCAGCAGGCCCTCCTGGCTGTGTTGCTTGGTGGTTTGTGAGCGCATCGCCCCAGGCGTTTTCACTGCCAGGTGGGGCAGTGACTGTGGTTCTTATTCATGGATTCACTGGTTCGCCCTCTGAGATGCAGCTGCTCGCTGAGTCCCTGAATGCCGAGGGTTATGGCGTTGAAGTTCCCCTTCTCGTAGGTCATGGAACCACCCTCAAGGCTCTGATGGGAGTGCATCCGCAGCAGTGGGTTGCCCCTCTCGATGCCTTGATCACTCGCCTGTTGTCAGAGGGTCAAAGTGTGGTGGTGGGAGGTCTGTCGTTGGGATCGATTTTGAGCTTGCAATTGGCGTTGCGCTATCCACAAATCAAGGCTCTCCTGCTGTATTCACCCCCCCATACGCAGCGGAGATCCGCGCCGTTTTTTGGCGCCTTTGCTTATCCGTTTCACGCAATCGTTGCCAAAGCCGGCCTCTGATTTCTTTGATCCGAGCGCGGCAGAGCGGCTTTGGTCTTACGACCGCTATCCCGTGGCCACCAGCGCTCGCGTGCTTGATCTCATCTCTCGCACGCGCAAGCAGCTCACCCAGGTTCAGCAACCGCTGCTGGCCATTGCGAGTCGTCGCGACAAGGTGATTTCAGCCAGTGGAATTGCGCTGTTGATGCGCAACGTGCAGTCCTCTCCTCGAGAGCTTCATTGGTTAGAGCGCAGTGGTCATGCGATCACCGTGGATGCTGAATGGACAGCGGTGCGTGACCTCAGTCTCGAATTTCTACGTAAGATTTTTTCAACGTCAACTTGAAGCATGGATCAAGTCGAACGCGACAACTGGCAAAGGGTTCTCGACTCGTTAGAAGCGGCGGGTGATCGCGACAGCGGCTTCTATCGCAGGGCTAAAGCCATCTGCAATGGTGAGCCAGACCCCTTGCTGGAGCAGGAGCGGCAAGACCAGGAGCAGAGGGAGCAGAGCGCATGAGCATCAATCCAATTGAGCGAGGCCTGGAACAATCCTTTGAGCTCGAGAAGTGGGGCCGCTTCATCCGGGAGTGCGATGAAATCGAAACTCTGAGAGAAACGGCGTTGTCTCTGGTTCAGCAGCTGGCTCAGCTCAAGGCGTCTAGTGCCTGGATGGCGTCTCGCGCCTCCGAATCCGAAAACGCCAAATTGGAAATGTTGGCGGAATTGATCAAGCAAAAAAACGTCGATAAGGAGAAGTCATGAGCGTTCTTTCCATTCTGAGGACGTCGGTTGGATTGCGAACCATCGTGATCACCGGATCCACCGCGGCTGTTGTGTCGGTTGCCTCTGCGTTGCCAAGCGATGCCAGCTGGGCGCCAAAACCTGAGCCCAAGTTTTGGAGTGAGGTACGCCTGCAAATGAGTAATCAGGAGACGGCATCCCAGGCTGATTGGATGTTTATGGAGGCGATGCAATCCCCCAAAATCGACGCCGCTGAATATTTGCGTGATCCTCGCCGTGAGGATCAGACGGTGACCTTTCAGGCCTTGTTGTTGATGCGCAAAGGTGAGAACAATCCGTGGGGAATGCGGCAGTTATCCATGCGCGCCCAGTGTGTTGATGGGGTGTTGGAGCGGCAGGATCAGGAGGGGCGCTGGAGCCCTTATCCAGGGCGAAAGGGAACGGCTTCCAAGGTGGATTGGATCTGCGCACAAGCTCCTAAGCCCTAAGGCCTTGCCAAATCCCTATCGAATAGGTACAAATGTATTGACTGAATTGGATCATCCCGGTGACCACTGGATCCCCCGAGCCTCTCACCACTGCTCAGCAGGAGCTGTACGACTGGCTGTCGGACTACATCGGTAGCCATCGCCATAGCCCCTCCATTCGTCAGATGATGCAGGCGATGGGGCTGCGATCACCTGCTCCTGTGCAAAGCCGATTGCGCCATTTGCAGCAGAAGGGATGGCTCACTTGGCAGGAGGGTCAAGCGCGCACCTTGCAATTGTTGGGGGATGTGGCGTCTGGAATTCCGGTGCTAGGCGCTGTTGCGGCAGGTGGTTTGGTGGAAACCTTTGATGATGTGCAAGAGCATCTTGATTTGGCTCCAGTGCTCGAAACCCGTGGTTTGTTTGCGCTCACGGTGAATGGTGACTCGATGGTCGATGCTCACATTGCCGATGGTGATGTTGTGCTCATGCAACCGGTTCAAGAGCCGGGTCGCCTGCGTCAGGGGACGATTGTGAGTGCTTTGGTGGCAGGAAGTGGCACCACTCTCAAGCATTTCCACCTTGATGGAAGTGTGGTGCGCTTGGAAGCGGCGAACCCTGCTTACGACCCCATTGAGTTGCCAGCGGAGCAGGTGCAGGTTCAGGGCAAATTAATGGCGGTGTGGCGCCAAGTTTGAGCTCCGTGGCGGTGTATGCTTCGCCTCGGCAACGAAAAAGCTTGCGGGTTTTGTCGTTGTTGATGGGGCCATAGCTCAGCTGGTAGAGCACCTGCATGGCATGCAGGGGGTCAGCGGTTCGAATCCGCTTGGCTCCACTAGGTTTTCACCAAGTGAACCATCCCCACTAGTGCAAAAGTCAGTGCAAGAAAGCAAAGGCTTTCTCTTTTTGCACTAACTGCTCCCGTACTCATGCAATGAGCAGATCACGCTGAAGCAGGTGCAGAGCTCCGGCCATCGTGCGGGTGGCCATCACCAGGTCGTGTTCACCAATGCGATAGATCCTGGGGCCAGATCGAAGTGCTGGCCCAAGAGACAGTTCATTTCAGTGACGTGACTGGAGTGCTAAGGCCATTTTTGCGAACAGCTTTTTGTGACGGTCCACAACGTCTTGGCATCCGACCACAGGGGTGAAGTCGATTTCAATGCCGAATTGAACGCGGTGAAACATCAATGGATATGGAAGTTAGGCGATTACAGAACAGAAAGAGATTGAGTGTTTGGTGATCCCTGTTGGCGTTGAGGAGATGCCTGCGCTTTAGCCAGTTTGGGGGATAGGTGAGCAGCGAAGACCAGTCGGATGGGGGGGAGTGTCGCTCTAAATCAATGATGAGAAAGTTGAAGGATAGAGACAAAATATGCGACTCACGCAGGATCTGACTTTCCCTCAAGAACAAGGATTCCAAGGAGGGGGGTCTAGTACTTGAATCAATAGAAGCTCAGCAGGAGTTTCTCCTACTGCCCAAGATCGATGTCCTTTTCTGTTATTAGTTCCTTGATCACCACCAAAGCTAATGTCTCCAGGCCCCATGTCCACGATCACTCCATCCATAGTTTCAAAACTACAGCGTCCACGCAGGGGAATGATCCATTGGGG
>QCUZ01000035.1:0-14181 GCA_003210555.1 Synechococcus sp. AG-683-A03
ATAGTCCGAGGCTGCCCGTCTGGTCCTTGCTCGCCCGGGCCGCCGCAGCACCTGCCAACCGAAAGCTATTGACTTCAAGTGCCTCCAGAGGCCCCAGGCCTATGAGCACGAGCGATGAGCAGTCGAGGTTAAGGAGTTGAAGGCTTGCACTCTCTCCGTTTTTCCCTTGGAACTTGCGCTGTTCCAACCAGTCGCCAAGGGAGATGGAAAAGCGTTCCTCCATTGCTGGTATCCAGCCATTGGGATCCCCCTCCGCAATGCCTAGGGCCAACACGGTTCCCGACCAGGCCTTTGGCTGGGCCGAAGAGAGGGAGATCTGCATGGAGATTGGGCACGTGAGTCGATGCTACGAGGCACCCTCAATCGGCATGGAACGGCGTGGACCAACGCTCACGGATCTCCTTGTTGAAAGGCGGTTGCCAGAGACGAATCAAGGTTTGTTCCAGCTGTCGTCGAGGACGGGTGTCCTGCGGGACATCGGCCCAGAAACGGATGCTTGTGCTGCAGCACAAACCTGTGGTCATGCAGGCCTCTTGGTAACTCGCCAAGTAGGCCTTGCAGTCGTGCTCGCCCTTCCAGCGCCGATCCGCCGCCTTGGTTTCTCCGATGTATAGAAGGATTGGATGTTCGAGTTCTTTCGGGCGATCCATCACGAGATAGATGGCAGCCCCTTGATGGGGACTGTTGGGCCATCGCCAGAAGCTCAAAGGTAAGGGCCTGAGCTGCAGAGGCTGGACGCTGATTAGCGGCTTGGTGTTGTCGTTGGCAAACAAAGGTTGTTGTTCTGTTTCTTGCTTCCGATGCCCCAACTGAGCAGAAAACAGAGGTGCTTGGAACTGATGGATTCGCTCTTGCCATTCCCGTAACAGCTCTGCGCTCATGGGCAGGGAACGTTCAATCAGACCACTGGACTCTGCTGCGGGTTGTTCAAACAGGTTGCCCTGCCCAGGGGGAGTGGCCATGGGGTTAGCTCCTTGGAGGGAGGCTGGGGCCTGATGGCCGTGCCCCAAAGCTCACGCGGCCAATCAGCTGTTCCACAGCGTCCGGCGGTAAACACACACGTTCTTGAAGATCGGCGAGATGCTCAAACGGCTTTAGCCGACGCTCCTGGATCAGACGTTGGAGGCGGGGTTTTGGCCAGTCGAGGGTTTGCTCTAACAAGGTGGGTGCCGCGGCATTGAGATCCAACGGAGGCTGCTCAAGCAGCACTGGAGTATCCCCATGCCAGCGAAACACCAGGTGGGGTGTCCAGAGTTCTTTGAGATCAGCTGGAAGGTTGAGCAAGAGCGCAAGATCATCTAGCTGGCTGAATTGCACCCCACCCCGTTGGAGTCGCATCAGCACGTCGACCATGGCGTCATTGCAACCGGGGAGTTTTTGCCACTGCTCAGGGGTTGCCCGATTGACATCTAGGGTCCAGATCTCCGCTGGGCCAGGGGTCGCCCTCGGCTTTGGTTTCTCTTGAACAGGGTCTTGAGGGAGATCGCCGGTGGCCTGCAAGAGCTTGCGAGCCAGGGGGTCAAGCCAGTGCTGGCGCGCCATTGCTTTAGGAACTTGCGTCTTGGGCAGGACCTTACCGAGCCCGAGCCCCAGGTGTTAGGGGGTCCAGCGCGGAGGCAAGGTTGGGATATCGATCAGTCCCTGTTGAAAGGCAACCACCACGGCGTGGGTGCGGTTGTTGGCTTGCAACTTGCGCAGAAGGCTGCCTATGTGGGATTTCACCGTGTCGATTGAGACCACAAGGCTGTCTGCGATCTCCTGATTGCTCATTCCTTTGCAAAGCCCACGCAGAACGTCTTCTTCCTTCAGGCTCAGTTCGGGGGGAATGGAGCCCAGTCGACCGTGGCGGAGAACGTCGGCGAGCACTGAATCGTGATACGTGCCATCGGATTCCATCGCGGTTAGGGCTGCAGTGACGCCTCCCATTCCGACATTTTGATGGGAGCACAATCCATCGCAGGGTGCGTCGATCGCCTGGAGGATGGTTCGCAAAATTGGCCGCTGTACGAGCAGCAACGCTTTCAATGTGGGTTTGGTTTGTTTGGCGCGACGAATGAGGCTTGGGCCATTGCCACCCTCGAGTTGGTCGGTGCAGATCAAGAGGTTGACATCATCCTTTTGCAACCTCTGAAGACAGTCCTCTTCTGTGGTGGCGGCAGCAACCAGGTGCCCAAGGTCCTGAAACCAACCCATCCAACTGGCTAGCAAGACGCGATCGCCACTGGCAATCGCTGTGCGACTACTGCGCAGAAGACTGTGTCCCTGCTTGCTGCGCGTCTGAAGTTTGGGGATCTGGGGGGTGAGATCCACGCCATTTTGAAACTCTCCTCATGTTGGCTTTGGTGAGGGGGCGTGGATCCGCACTGTGAGGGATTCCGTGAATTGAGCAAAATATGGGTGATTCTTTTTCAAGACCATGGCCTTCTTCGATTCCGAAATCGTGCAGGAGGAGGCCAAGCATCTTTTTGGCGACTATCAGCAGTTGATGCAGTTGGGCTCGGATTATGGAAAGTTTGATCGAGAAGGGAAGAAGAAGTTCATCGACACGATGGAGGACCTGATGGAGCGTTATCGCGTTTTTATGAAACGCTTTGAGCTCTCGGAAGACTTCCAAGCCAAGCTCACGGTTGAGCAGTTGCGCACGCAGCTTGGGCAGTTTGGGATTACCCCAGAGCAAATGTTCGAGCAGATGAATCAAACCTTGGAGAGGATGAAGAGTCAGCTCGAGCAATCGGAAGGTCAGTGAGCCGTACGATCCGTCGCACAACACAGTTTCCCCGTAATGACAGTCAACCCCCATTCACTGCCGAACTGGTTGGCGAGGGGGATGGCCGATTTATTTCCGGCAGGTCAACCTGATGATCCGGATCAGGCGTTGGCTACGCGTTTGGCCGCGGCTGAGTTGGAAGGCCGCCCTCTACGGGTGAAGCTGGGCATTGATCCAACAGGAAGTGATATTCACCTTGGCCACAGCATCTTGTTTCGCAAGTTGCGTGCTTTTCAGGATGCGGGGCATACAGCAGTCCTGATCATTGGTGATTTCACGGCTCGGATCGGGGATCCAACGGGCAAGAGCTCCACGCGTGTGCAGCTCACATCGGAACAGGTTGAGGCCAATGCGACGACGTATTTGCGCCAGCTCGGGCAAGGACAACCCAAGGAGCGGGCCCTGCTTGATTTTGAAACTCCAGGACGACTGGAGGTGCGACGCAATAGTGAATGGCTTGCGGGCCTCGATTTGCCCCAGGTGATTGGCTTGTTGGGAACGGCCACGGTGGGCCAAATGTTGGCTAAGGATGACTTCTCCAAGCGTTATGGGAGCGGCACCCCAATCGCTCTGCATGAATTCCTTTATCCCTTGCTGCAGGGGTATGACTCTGTGGCTGTGGATGCTGATGTGGAGTTAGGCGGGACGGATCAGAAATTCAATGTGGCGATGGGACGCGACTTACAGCGTCACTTCGGCCAAAGAACGCAGTTCGGCTTGCTCTTGCCCATCCTTGTCGGTCTTGATGGCGTGCAGAAGATGAGTAAGAGCCTTGGTAACACCGTGGGTCTGGAAGAGGACCCGTTGTCGATGTATTCCAAGCTCGAAAAAGTTGGTGATGCGGCGATTAACGACTACTTAATATTGCTCACCGATTTTGCCAATGAAGCGTTGCCAGACAATCCCCGCGAAAAGCAAAAAGCAATGGCTCTGGCGGTGACGGCAAGTCGCTATGGAATGGATGTAGCCCAAAAAGCTCAAGAGGATGCCGCCACGTTGGTCGGTGGAGCGGCTGCAGCGGCGGCGGATGTGCCAGAGGTTTCCCTCTCCACAGTGAATTTTCCAGCCAAGGCGTTCTATCTGTTCAGTGCAGTGGGTATGTGTGCCAGCAGTAGTGAAGCGCGCAGGCAAATTAAAGGGGGAGCAGCACGCCTTGAGGGAGAAAAAATCACCGATCCCAATCAGGAATTTGGTTCGGCATCCGAATTGGTGGGGAAGGTGCTTCAGCTCGGCAAAAAGACATTTAGGCGTTTAGTCCCTTGATGTACTGCTATGACTGCCACGGTTCGAAATCGGAAAACACATGATTGATATGAAGTATTCACGCTCAATCTTTGGAGCATTGTTCATCTTTTTGATTGGTATGGGGCTAACGGCACCAGCCAATGCCGGGATTAAGGATGAATATGATCGAGCTCAGGAGTGTGACTACAGCAAGGCTGAATATGGAAGCGATGTTGGCGTGTTTGATGAGGTTAAGGTGAGATTTTGCATCAGTGAAGATCGTCGTTTTGTTATTTACGTAATGCGAAGCGGTAAGTCATGGGCTTTGCCATTCGAGCGTGATTATCGTCAGGCTGGAGTTTTGAGCTTAAATACAATTGAGGACGACAAATTAGTTCACTATGCCAAGAAAAAAGGTGTTGTGGAGCGAGTGATTTTGGGAAGAAAACGTACAGAAAGGCCGGTTTTGTATTGATGTCTCATCGACTTGAGCTGTGAATTGAATTGCTGACATCTCGTTGTGTATTGCCTATTGCGGCAGGATTGGCAGAGGGCCCCTGTTGGTGGACTGAGGGAAAAGTTCTCCTATGGGTTGATATAGAGGCTGCGAAAATTGGCCTCTTTGATCCTGTAACAGGCAACAATGATTTTTTATATCTTCCAGCCCATGTGGGTGCGGTTGTTCCCACATCGGTTGGAGATTTGCTCCTAGCCACAGCAACGGGGTTTATGAGGATGGATCCGAATAGCGGGGCTGTGACTTTGTTGTCTGATCCTGAAGTCGATCGTCCTGGTAATCGGTTTAATGACGGTAAATGTGATCCTTGGGGTCGTTTTTGGGCAGGCACGATGGCCTATGACTTCGAGCCGCTGGCAGGAGCTCTATGGCGGCTGGATGGTGATGGAGGCATCACGTGCCAACGTAGCCAGCTCACGATTTCCAACGGACTGGCTTGGAGCCAAGACCGTGGAACGCTCTATTTCATTGATTCGCCAACGCTGCGTGTGATGGCCTTCCCTCTCACCGGTACCGGTGAGATTGCGGGAGAACCCACGATTTGTCTCCAGGTCCCAAAAGATTGGGATGCTCTTCCGGATGGCATGTGTATTGATGCCGAGGGAATGCTTTGGATCGCGCTGTTTGGTGGTGGGGCGGTGACGCGCTGGGATCCATTCAGCGGCCAACTGCTCGAACGGCTGGAGTTGCCTTGTCGTCAGGTGACCTCCTGTTGTTTTGGCGGCCCCAACTTGGATCAGTTGTTTGTCACGACCGCGAGAAGGGGGATGGACCCTGCTGCAATCAAGGCCGAGCCATTGGCTGGTGGCTTGTTTCAAGCCGATGTGGGTGTAAAAGGTTTGCCTGCCGATTGTTTTCAAGTGGCGGCTTAATCCGAGGTGTTGCTCATGACCCATCACGATGAGGTCCGTGCGGAGACGGTGTGTGGCTTCCTCTTCCTCGGCTGAATCAGCTGAACGGATCATCGTGGCCCTCGATGGCATGGCCCCTGATCAAGCGCTTGCTTTCAGTGCGCGGGTGCAGGGATTGCGCTGGGTGAAGGTGGGGCTGGAGCTATACGTCCAGGCGGGGCCAGAGGTCGTGATGCAGCTGCGGGATAAGGGCTTGCGGGTGTTTTTGGATCTCAAATTTCACGACATCCCGGCCACGATGGCTGGGGCCTGCCGGCGGGCAGCAGCGCTGGGGGCTGAGCTGATCACCGTTCATGCCTGTGCGGGCAGCGAAGCATTGCAGGCGGCGCAGGCCGCGGCGGTGGAGGGGGCGCAGAGTGCAGGACTGGCTACTCCGACGCTTCTGGCGGTCACGGTGCTCACCAGCTGGGAAGAGCAACGGCTGCAAAGGGAGCTGGCGACCGAGCAAGGTATCGCCGATCGGGTCTCACAGCTGGCTCACATGGCGGCAAAAGCGGGAGTTGGTGGTTGCGTGTGTTCACCGTTGGAAGTGGCTGCTCTAAGAGCTCAGCACTCCAAGCCATTCGCACTGGTGACACCAGGTATTCGCCCTCACGGCAGTGCGGTAGGAGATCAGGTGCGAGTCATGACGCCTTCAGATGCGATCGCTGCCGGAGCCTCTCAGCTCGTGATCGGTCGGCCGATCACGCAATCTGAGGATCCAACTGGTGCGTTTGCGCAGTGCTGCGCTGGGTTGACGACGTAAGTCATGCATCCGTGCACTGTCCTGCCAGCTGGATTTTCAATCCTGCTGGCCGACTTTGGGCTCGCTGCCTTCGAGAATCCTTGAAAGGTTGCTGCGATGCCGCCAGAGCACCAGGCCCATGGCTACAAGCGCTATCAGGATGTAGGAACCGATGCCTGAGAAGCGGATCATCAAGAGGGGCAGGCTGACTGCGGCCAACACACTGGAAAGCGAGACGATGCGGAAGAGCCAAAGCGTCAGCAAAAACACTCCAAAACTGGCCAGCCCCACGGGCCAGGCCAGACCGAGAAACATGCCGAAGCCTGTTGCTACTGCTTTGCCGCCCTTGAAATTCAGCCATACAGGCCAGATATGGCCAGCCAAGGCGGTCAGTCCTGCTAGCACCTGAATCCAATCACTTTGGCCAAAAGCGCGGGCCAGTAAGACAGCGGCGGCTCCTTTGCCAACATCGATTAAAAAGACGACCAAGGCGGGACCTTTGCCCACTTGCCGGAGCACATTGGTGGCTCCTGTGGAGCCTGAACCGAGTTCGCGTAAGTCAATGCCTTTGAGCCAGCGTCCTGCAAGCCAGCCACTGGGGATTGATCCGAGTAGGTAGCCGAGGATTAGAGAAAAGAAACCCATCAGAGCAGTTCGTCGTCGTCGTCGTAGATCTCGCCAGGTCCAGCCGCAAAGGCTATCCACAGCGGAAACTGAAGCACGGGGATGTCGACGACGCGCTCAGCGGCATCGATCAGGATCAGCGGCACCTCGCCGCGTTCCTCAAGGCGGTCAGCCCGCTCAACTAAGGCATCACCACGCTCAAACAGCACGATCCCGCTGTTGGGACCAAAATCTTCTCGTCCTAATCCGAGGGCATCTTGCAATCCGCGCCGCCATTCGCCAAGTCGCTCTGGCTGTCCTGCCAAAACCAGGGTTTGGAACTGATCTCCATAGAGATCGCTGAGAATGGCGATCAGGGCACTACCCACCAACACGTTGCGTGGGCGATTCCCACGACTGGACTGGGCTCCCCGTCCGCCCTGGTTGAAAAACCAGTCTTCAACTAGGGCAATATCGCTGTGGTCGAGGCTGCGACGCAGCTTCCAGGGATCGGCATAGAAGTCGGGTTGCTCGGCAAAACGCTCAAGGTTGGAGCGAATCAGTGCTTCGTCGGGACGGAAGGTGTCAGCAACCGCAGGTGATGGATCTGCAATGTTGCCCCCTTCCTGGGAGCTAGGAGCCTGTTGATCCAGGGGAGACGGCTGCACTACAACCGGTTGGGACACTAGCTCCAGCTGCTCGACTGACTGAGCCATGCCCTGAAGCGCACCGCTCAGATACTCCTGGAATCCCTTCACCCGCCGAGCAATGGCATCGGATTGGCCTACGAAGCTTCCTGCAATCTCCTGTTCAAGCTGCAATTTGCGTTGATTGAGGCTCTCAATGTCTTGCTGCAAGGCATCGCGGCGCTGCTGCAGCTCGGTCAGGGCGAGGTTGATCCAGGCATCGCTACCTGCGTCTGTTGATGGTTCTGCAGCAGGATTGTTACTCTCTGGTGCTTCGGGTTCAGGCGACGACACTTTGGCCGTCTCTACGGAATGCTCCTGGGGCGTGAGATCGGTGTCGTCTGGCATGGTCCGCTCGTCCTTTGGTTATTTCAGCTGATTGCGCGACGCAAGTCGAACCTTCTTTCCAAACGTGTAGGAAGCATTTCGTTTTCGTTACGCCAGCGCGTGAAGCGAGAAGTCATCCAATCTTGCTCAGGGTTTGGCTTGTTCTAACTTCCCCACCCGTTGCTGCAGTTGCTCTTGGAGTTCTGCCGGATTGAACAGGATGGGAAGGAAATGAATGCTTTTGGTTTCACGAAAGTAAAAGAGTCCGGGCAGCCAAGGTGCGAAGAGACGCCAAGACATCCATTCGCTGAAAGGGAAACGGCGTAGCTCCTTTTGTCCGCGCCAAACCACCAGATCGTCCTCGCTGAATTCAAGTTTGAGGATGTAGGTCTGCACCAGAAGAAACACACTGAACAGCCCCACCACGAGGGTTGGCCATGGACTGAGGGGTAAGGGCCAAAGGCTTGCACTCAGCAACAGAATCAGCAATGGCAGCCTTGGACTCGGGCTGATGATCACGTTTTTGGTCTCGGTGGAGGGTGTCATGGGATTAGGCAATCAGCCGAATAAAATCTGGGTGAGCAGCACATCCATCAGCGCCACGCTGACAAGGATCATGACCACAGCTCCGGTGGTACTGGTGCCAACCTCTTTCGCTCCACCTTTGGTGGTCATTCCCCATCCACAGGAAATGACACCGATTTGAAGACCAAAGACCAGCGCTTTGACCAGCATGAAGGGAAGATCATCAGGCTCTAGCCAGGTCCTAACGGCTGTCCAAAACACAGCTGGAGGAATGCTGTAGAGGTTGGTGCTGCTGATTTGAGCGCTCCAAATCGCAACTCCAAAAAACAACAGGCATTGCACCGGTGCCATCACCACCATGGCGATGAGGCGCGGGACCACCAAGTACTCCACTGGATCGGTGCGCAGCATGGTGATCGCATCGATCTGCTCGGTGACCTTCATCGTTCCCAATTGGGCGGCATAGGCAGTGGCAACCTTTCCCGTGAGCAGCGTCGCGGTGAGCAGGGGAGCAATCTCCCTCGCCAGGCCAATGGCGAGAACCCCCCCCACGGTGGATCCGGCGCCCATGCTGTTGAGCTCCGCTGTGATCTGGATGTTGAAGACGGTGCCTGCCGCTAAGGCCGTGATGATCACGATCAAAAAGCTTCCAGGACCTGCTTCCTGGAGCTGATCAAACAGATCGATCGTGTTGATTCGGCCTTTGGTTGTTGCTGAGACAGCCTGTCCGCCGATCAGCAGGCTGCTGCCAAGTCGGTTCAGCCAGCGAGGGGACTTCATTAGGAGGAGATCGGAGAAAAGACTTAAGCGTTGTGCAGGTGAGCGCCGCGATCAGGCCAGCGTCGCATCAACAGAAGCCCGAGCACGACTAACACAGCTGGAATTAAACCCATGCAGAGACGAATGGCAATCAGTGCTGTTTCAGGCTGTTGGACAGAACTCAAGGCGCCATCAGCTGTCTTTGTTGAGATGTATCCAGTGAGCGAGAGCAAGGTTCCAAACACGCTCATGCTGAGGCCAATGATCAGTTTTTGCCCAAACACCATCCAAGCGGTGTAGAGGCCCGCTGGGCGGGTGGGATCCGCGTCGATCGCATCAGGAAGCAGGGACCAGGGGATGAGATAGGCCGTTGAGGCCCCCAATCCCACCAGCATGATCAGGCCGATCACGGGGATTAGAGAAAGCACGCTGCTCTCCGTCAGTGGAGCAAGGGTCATCGAAAGGAGACAGGCGGCAATCCAAATGCTCGATCCCCAGCCCAATGCCTTAATTCGTCCGTGCCGGTTGGACAGCACACTCCAAACCTGGAGACCCACCAAGGCGGCGATATTGAAGGCAAGCAAGAGCAATGTGGCAATTCCAGCTGGAACGTGGATGACTTGGACGAGCCAAATCAGGGCAACCACTTGCATCAGCTGAAGGCCGAACCAAAGCAGCAAATACAGCCCTAGCACCATCAGAAATCGTGAGTTGGAGCGAATGCGCCGCAGTTGTTGCAGCAGGGGCTCTTTGTTTCCACTCGGACGTTGAGCTTTTTTGGCATACGGGGCAAGGCCCCAGCAGCAAAGCAGGGTGGCAACTGCTGCGATCGTTCCTGTGATTTGTCCCATCAATAGGTAGCCCCCGCTGCCCTCTCGCAAGACGAAAACAGCGATAAGCAGCCCGACGGTTCCCGCCGTAATGGATCCCGTAAATCGAGCTGCATTCAGTCTTGTGCGAATCGCCGTATCGGGTGTGAGCTCGGTAGATAGCGCCGCGTAGGGCAGATTCACGCTTGTGTAAGCCGTCATCAGCAGGATGGCCATCAGCACGTAATAGGCCGTCCGTTGCAAAGTGCTGCCCTCAGGCACCCACCACATCGCTGCCAGGCTGATGCCCAAGGGCATAGCGGCCGCAAACATCCAGGGAAGTCTTGGGCCCCATCGACTGCTGGTGTGATCGCTCATCCAGCCGATCAAGGGATCATTGATGGCATCCCAAAGTTTGATCACTGTGAGCAGGGATCCGGCAATGAAAGCTGGCAACCCAGCTGCAGAGGTGAAGAAGGGAAATAGGTAAAACCCCAGCGTCGTGGCGGCTAGTCCTGTACCGGCATCACCAAGCCCATAAGCGAGCATGAGACGGCGACGGGAGCCCTCGGGGCGAGCTGTTGAAGAGGTCAATCCGGAACAGGGGGCACGCGGACCGCCATAATGCTTGGGCACACGACTCAACGGCTGCCATTTTCGGCAAGCAGTTCTGACGTACTAGTGCGGGCGTAGTTTAGTGGTAAAACCTCAGCCTTCCAAGCTGATGATGCGGGTTCGATTCCCGCCGCCCGCTTGATTCACAAACTCAGTTGGTCTACGTACTCCTGAGCCACCATCACCACGAGGCTTCTCGCCTCTAGGGGCACTCCAGATGGGCTCCAACGCTCGATTTGCGTGGGGAGATCCTCTCCAGCGGGTAACGCTGTGTCAATCAAGCGGCACCACGGCGAGGCCGCTTCCGGGAGGTCGAAGTGCATGGATTTGAAGTAGGCGTTGAAGCCCATCCACAGCACAGCTCCGCGATGTCCTTGCTGCAGGCTCATTGCTAAGCAATGGGACCAATTAGCCCAGTCAGGTTTGCTGAGCTCCACCCCATGCCACTGCCGCCACAACTCGTCTGAATCGCTTGAACGAAGCGGTTTCTTTTCGTTGTGAGGCCGGATCGGATTGAATAAAACCGCAAGCTGTTTGCGCACATCAAGCAGACGTTGCACGTAGGTCTGCAATTCGTGATCGCAGTGATCGTCTCCCCAGACCATCCAGCTGAGCGGACTGTCTTGGCACCAGGTGTTGTTATTCCCTCCCTGACTGCGTCCCACTTCATCGCCCATAAGGAGCATCGGGACACCGCGACTCAGCAGCAAGGTGCTGAGCAGATTGCGTTGTTGGCGCCCTCGTAAGGCCTGGATAGCGCGATCGCTGCTGGGCCCCTCGACGCCGTGATTCCAACTGTTGTTGTGGTTCTCCCCATCTCTGTTGTTTTCACCATTGGCCAAGTTGTGTTTGTTGTTGAAGCTCACAAGGTCCAAGAGACTGAATCCGTCATGGGCCGTGATCAGGTTCACTGAGCTACCAAGGCTTGCCGCTTTTCCGTTGTACAAATCGGGACTGCCACGGAAGCGTTGACCGAGAGGCCAGGTGCTGCCCTCATCTCCTTTCCAGAAACTGCGCAATGCATCACGGAAGTGTCCATTCCAGGTGCCAATCCGTTTGGCCGGAAAATCACTCAGCCGATAGAGCCCACCACAATCCCAGGGTTCGCTTACAAGTTTGAGTTCACTCAGCTGCGGATCAGCCTCCATCGCTTCAAACAGGGGGGGGTGTTCCAGGGGTTTCAGCTTCTCCCCGCGGCTGAGAGCAATCCCTAAATCGAAACGGAACCCGTCAATGCCCAGTTCAGTGGACCAGCAGCGGAGTGATTCGAGGATGAGTTGTCTGGAGAGGGGATCGTTTGCAGCAATGCTGTTGCCACATCCGCTCACGTCCATGTACTCACCTGCATCGCTCTGGTGGTAGTAATTGCGATCAGCAAACCCCCTCCAGCTCAAGGTGGGACCGTTGCGGTTCCCTTCGGTGGTGTGGTTGTAAACCACATCCAAAAGCACCTCGATGCCTGCGTCGTGGCAGGCCGCTACGAGGTCTCGGACCTGGTATCGAGCTGAATGGGGATCGGATCCCACCGCGTATTCGTGATGAGGTGCGAACCAACTGAGAGGGCTATAGCCCCAAACATTGTCACGACCAGCGGGGGCATCGTTGGGATCGAAGGCTTGGATTGGAAGCAGTTCGATCGTGGTGACTCCGAGCTTCTTTAGGTAGGGGATCTTTTCGATCACTCCTAAATAAGTCCCGCGTTGATCTGGGCTAACACCGCTGTCGGGGCGTTTGGTGAACCCGCCGATGTGGAGCTCGTAGATCACGGTCTCTTGCCAGCTGTGGCGAGGCCGGGGGTGGGCTTGGAAATCGAACGGCTCTCGTTCGCAAACCACCGATTTCAAGCACCGATCCGTGTTCGGTGATGCACCGGTCGCTGCTGCGCGCTGGTAAACGCTCCAGCCATCGATGGCTCGGGCGCATGGGTCAACAAGCACCTTGGCGGGGCTGAAGCCATGACCACCTGGCTCGATCGGGCCAAACACCCGATAGCAGTAACAACATCCAGCACCAAGTTCTTCGACCTCGACATGCCAGTAATCTGCCGAGCGATGCTCCTCCGATAGCTCAATCACCTGCTCAGGTGTTTTTGCCTCTGGATGGGAAAAGATCAGTAATTCCAGCCGATTGGCCGTCGGCGCTGCAACAGAAAAATTCACACCACGAGGTGTGATTGTGCTGCCTAATGGCCATGGACTGCCGCGATGGATCGTGCTCAAAGATCCGCCCGCAGATCGCAGGACGTACTTCCCTCAAAGTAGAGGGTGTGATGGAACTCCACCGAAATGACGATGACCTCGGCTTTGGAGTCAGGCCGACCACCTCAGCAAATTTTGGACAACCTTTGGTTGTTTCCCCCCAATCGAGACTGTCGGGGTGGGTCGTCTTGGTGGCTCGATGTAGAGCCTGAACCCGTACTGATTGATTGCCCGCCGCTGACCGAGGCCACCCTTCAAGCCCTGCATGACCTGGCTTCTGATCGTTCGCCTCGGATTGTTCTCACGAGTCGAGAGGGGCATGGACGCCTTCGGCGTTTGCAAGAACGATTGGGGTGGCCTGTGTTGGTTCAGGAGCAAGAGGCTTACTTGTTGCCAGGGGTTCAACCTCTTGAAACTTTTGTTGATTCCCACATCACTGCCTCCGGTTTAAGGCTGCTTTGGACGCCAGGACCCACACCTGGAAGCTGCGTTTTGCATGCTCCAGCCCCTTTGGATGTGCTGTTTTGCGGACGATTGTTAATTCCCGTTCAAGAAGGCCAGCTGGCTCCTCTTCGTCATCGACGCACTTTTCATTGGCCGAGACAGCAGCTCAGTCTTCGGCGCTTGCGCGATTGGATTCCCCCAGAATCCAGTCCAGCACTTGCTTCTGGAGCAGGGCTTGGCGCGCTACGAGGTGGGCGCTTAGCTCCTTTTAAGAGTTGGAGTCCTGCGCAATCCGACCGTCTCCCTCAAGACTGATTCGGTGAATGCATTGCGGCACAGTGTTTTTCGGTTGCCTCAAGGCGCTGACCTCCATACGATTGGCACGCTCAGGGAAGCCGTGCGGATGTTGACCTCCGCAACGTCAACCAGCGCGCTCTCGCTCCACACCACTCCTTCCATGAACAAAGCTGACCTCGTCAACCTCGTTGCTGCTCGCACCGAACTCACCAAAACGGACGTCTCCCTCGTCGTTGACGCCGCTATCGACACCATCATTGACTCCGTTGTCGAAGGGAAAAAAGTTTCAATCCTTGGTTTCGGTTCGTTTGAACCACGCGAGCGCTCTGCTCGTCAGGGCTTGAACCCCAAAACCGGTGAAAAGATCAAAATTCCTCCAAGCGTGTTCCCGCATTTACCGCTGGCAAAATGTTCAAAGACCGCGTCCAGGGCTAGATCACTGGACCTTTGATGATGATGGGGTGGCCTTAGGGCCACCCTTTTTTGTTGATCAGAACGATCAGCACTGTCGATGATTAGCACTGTCGATGGTTATCAAGCTTCCTGATCACCTCAATCAAGTCCTGCAGAACGGTCAAGGGCTAAGCCAACAGGGCTACAGGGGCCGCTTTGCGCCGACTCCATCCGGTCCCCTTCATCTCGGCAATGTGAGGACGGCCCTTCTGTCTTGGCTGCGTGCCCGACTCAACAACGGGCAATGGTTGTTAAGAGTGGATGAGCTCGACACCCCAAGGATTCGGACTGGTGCCATTGAATCGGTGCTGCACGACCTTCG
>QCUZ01000036.1:0-14179 GCA_003210555.1 Synechococcus sp. AG-683-A03
TTGAATGAACTGCTATCGCTTGAATCGGTTGAGTTAAGAACGCTATCAAGCGACTTTGCTGAACCTTTGCCGCCTCCAAAAAGATCGCCGAGGTACTGACCGCAATTGGGATAGCTTCCTGGGTCTTCCACAACGGCTTCGGTGATCATGACCGCAGCATGTTCGGGCGAGGTTTTGAACATTCCGCTTTTTTGGCGTTTGATCAAGGCATAAGCGGCTTCCCAGCTGACCTGGTGATCGTTATCGCTGTTCCTCATGAAGCAATAAATCTTGGCGCCCTTCACAGCTTCAGGAGTCCCTGCAATCGCCTCTAAGGGGGTCAAGCTGAGTCCAGCTAATCCGGCCAGAGGGAGGAGAAGCGCAAGGCGCAGGCGCAGGCGAACCATGTCAGGACCAATGGAGCAATCACGTCAAGGTATCGATTGAGATCGCCCTGTCTAGGCCTGCGTCAGGAATCACCGAGCCCTAGTGGAGTGAGCAGTTTCACCACTACAGGGATGACGAGCAAAACAGTGATTAATCGCACGGCATGCAGTGCAGCAACGGCTGCTCCAACGCCGTAGTCAGCCCCCACCAGGCTCATGCCGCTGATTCCACCAGGCGCTGCACCCAGAAGGGTGACGAGAGGATCAACGCCAAGCAATCTGCTGCTCCATAGCCCCACCACGATTCCAGTGAGGACGAGGGTGAGCGTGATCAACACCGCAGGCTTCCACAATTGCTGTAGTTGATCGAGTGAGGCTCTAGTCAGGCCTGTGCCGATCACGGTGCCAATCGCGATTTCCAAACAGGTCTTTGTGCCGGCTGGCCATTGAGCCACTTCGAGCCGCCCACTCATGCTCACCATGGCAGCTCCAATCAGCGCGCCTGCCAGTGGTGCCGCTGGGATTCCAGTGCGAGTGGCAAGCAATCCCATGCTTGTCCCAGCGAGCAAATAAAGAAGCACCGTTGTGAGTGGGGGCATGAACACCACGCTGCAGATTGGTCCTTAGTCTGGATCGAGTGGTTCTGATGTGCTGTTATCGGGGCACATCTGTTTATTGGGGCGATGACCCAGTCCGTTTCCTTCCGTATTACGCGTACCGCTGAGGATGTGGCACAGACCCTGAATGCTTTATCCCAACGGCTGATCAAACTTGAGAATCGCCTTGAGAGTTTGGAGCTTCAGCTGGAACGCAATTCGTCTGAGGCCAATGCCATGCCCACGGATGAGATCGAACGTCTTGATGGTGTGGATCGCTTGTTGACCGACTGCAAAGAGCTCTTGTTGCGTTCTGAGCCGCAATGGTTGGACCAACCCATCTCAGTTATGTCCTCGGAGCAAGACTTGGCTGCATAACCCATCTCACCGATGCCACAATTTGAATAAAGCCACCTATGGCTCATTCATCCACCAACTTCGTAGCCACTTGCGAAGTGACCTCGCGCAACCGCCAAAACTTCTTTGAAGGTGGTCATCAGCTTGAAAAGCTTGAATTCGCCCTTGCTGTTGCGATGACCCGAGGAGATGCCAGCCGATGCGAGATGCTTCGTGGTCAGATTGCTGAACTGGGAGGCAACATTGAAGAGCCAGGTACTTGAATTGAGTATGGATTCTGATTGATTCGTTAGACTATTGATAATCAAGTTCATTTAGTGTTGACTTCGGTCCTCGATAGAACTCCCGTGATGGTGCAATCTGCTCCCAATCAGAAACAGGAGCATCTTGCAAAAGCTGGTGTATTTTTTCAGCAAGCGCAATCTGCAGCCGAAGCAGGAGATGTTTCGTCTTCAGGATCTTTGATTTTGAAAGCGCTTGAACAAGAACGACGCGCAGGCACCGTCGGTCCTCAAGTGATGCAATTGATTAAACCAAGATCTTGACCAAGCGGGTGACCGGATTCGAACCGGCGACGTCCAGCTTGGGAAGCTGACATTCTACCGCTGAATTACACCCGCATAGGCGTGATTCTATCTCACGCCAGATGCTCTAGTTGATGATTAATCGTTCTAATTATTGCTTAACACTGTGGATGCAGCGCTAAGCCCAGCACCCATTTGGCCCTTGTGGAAGCCGAGTGAATGCAACACGGATTCAATGGCAGCGACGGCCGTGAGGACATCTCGATCGCAGACAAAGCCGAGATGGTCAATGCGGAACACCTTGCCCTTGAGATGGTCTTGACCGCCAGCTAACAGAATGTCGAAACGATCTTTGATGGTTTTACGCAGCAGTTCTGCATCCATTCCGGCAGGAGCAACTGCCGTAATCGCTGGACTTCCATGGCCTTCGGCTGCAAACAGCTCCAATCCGATTGCTTTCATTGCAGCTTGTGCTGCATCGCGGTGACGCGCATGGCGGGCAAAAATCGCTTCAAGACCTTCCGCCTGCATCATCTCCAGTGCGGCGTCGAGAGCGAAGTACAAATTCACGGCAGGCGTGAACGGATTGCTGTTTTTGGCTGCAGTTTTCCGGTAGGGACCCAGATCCAAATAAAACTTGGGGAGATCCGAGCGTTCGTAGGCCGTCCAAGCTTTCTCACTCATCGCGACAAAGCTGAGCCCTGGCGGCATCATGTATCCCTTTTGGGATCCAGATGCGACCACATCCAGGTTCCAGTCATTCATGGGCACGTTGGTGGCGCCCAGGCTGGTGACGCAGTCAGCGATGGTCAGCGCTGTGCCGTGGGCTTGGACGTGGCGACTGATCGTTTCAAGATCGTTGATTACCCCTGTGGACGTTTCTGAATGGGTCAGGATCACCGCGCGAATCGTTTTGTCCTTGTCGGCTTCCAACGCGGTCCGGAAGTTGTCTGGGTCAAGTGGTTGTCCCCAGTCCGCCTTGATGACGTCCACCTCCAGGCCGTAGGCGCGCGCCACTTTGACCCAGCGCTCGCCAAACTTTCCGTTGTCGCCACAGATCACCCGATCACCACGACTCAGTGTGTTGATGATTCCGGCCTCCATGGCCGCTGTGCCGCTACCAGTGATCACCAGCACGTCGTTGTTGGTTTGATGCAGCCAGCGCAGTTGAGCAGTTGTCTTTTTCACCACCGCTTGAAACTCACCGCTGCGGTGCCCGATGGGATGGCGTCCCATCGCTTTCAGAACCGTTTCTGGCACCGGGGTGGGTCCGGGGATCATCAGGGTGAGCTTGTCCTGCACGTCCGGAAGAGCGCCAATCGTCCATTCTAAAAAACGATCCGCATCCCACTCGGTATCACGCAATCCCTCACAGATTCCCCCAAAGGGCTGACTCTCCCCGTCTGGGTTGCCGCCGCAGCGCGTGCGGCCACACAAGTGTTGTGTGGGCAGACGTTTGAAAATCCACAATCGCTGCAGATTCCAGGTCAAGATCAGGCCCTCAGCGTGAGGGTTCAATCGGCCGCGCCTTTGCAAGAAGGTGAGCAAGCGTTGGCGATCAGCCGCTGCGATCCAGGTCCAGGTCTTGATCTCACTCGCGATTTAGAAATTTGGGTTCAGGCGCGTTGGAGTCAAGCGCAAACAGGCTGGTTGGAGATCGTGCCGGGGGAGGGGATCGGTCGACAAGGGCGTGAAGGTGATCTTTGTGCGTCTGACTTCGCCCGCCGTTTGTTGGAGGCCAATCTGCGCGATCTGGTTGCTCCTGGTCGATGTTTGCAATTGGAAGTTGTGTTTCCGCTTGGCCGCGAGCTGGCCCAGCGCACCAGTAACGCAGCGTTTGGCGTGGTGGATGGCCTGGCCTTGATCGGCACGCAAGCAGAAGTGCAGTCGAGTGCATCGCCCGATCAGCTAGCCGCCAGTCTTGATGTTCTTAAGGCGATTGTCAGAGCAGCCGATTTTTGTGGGTCTCTCACCCTGGTGATTGGCGAGAACGGGTTGGATCTCGCCCATCAACTGGGTCTGGCTGATCAACAGCCTTTGCTGAAGGCAGGCAACTGGATTGGACCTTTGCTTGTGGCTAGTGCTCAAGAGGGGGTGAGAAACCTGCTGTTGCTTGGGTATCACGGAAAGCTTGTCAAATTGGCTGGGGGGATCTTCCATACCCATCACCATTTGGCAGATGGTCGTTTAGAAGTTCTCGCGGCGATTGCTCTGCAGCAGGGACTCGGTGTTGATCTGATCAAACAGCTGCTGGGTTGTGCCTCGATGGAATCAGCGCTTCAAGAGCTTCAGAAGCACGATTGCGCAGAGGCTGATCGGATCTGGCAAGCGATTGCACAGGCGGTTGAAGTGCGAAGCGAGGCCTACCTAAAGCGTTATGGCACCTGGTCTATGCAGGTCGGTGCGGCGTTATTTGATCGCCAGCGCCAGCTGCGCTGGGCCGGAATGACAGGACACTCCCTTCTCGCTCGCTGCGGACTTGGCATTCATTCGGAAGGGGGAGAGGCCGGCTTGGATCCTTCTCTACGCTGAAGGTACTGAAGGTTTGGAAGGCCGTTCTTTTGACGGTCCTAGTGCGGTATGTCATCAGTCCAGAGCGAAGGTCAGCGCAAACCGGCCATCGTCATTCTTGATTTCGGTTCCCAGTACTCGGAACTGATTGCACGCCGCGTTCGTGAGACGGAGGTGTTTTCGCTGGTGTTGGGCTATAGCACCAGCGCTGAAGAATTACGGGCCTTGGCTCCCCGTGGAATCATCCTCAGTGGAGGTCCAAGTTCGGTCTATGCCGATGAGGCCCCCCTCTGCGATCCGGCAATTTGGGATCTGGGCATCCCTGTGCTGGGGGTCTGTTATGGCATGCAGTTGATGGTTCAGCAGCTTGGTGGTCAGGTGGTGGCGGCCACGGGTAAGGCCGAATACGGCAAAGCTCCGCTTCTGGTGGATGACCCCACCGCACTGCTTACCAATGTGGAGAGTGGCTCCACGATGTGGATGAGTCACGGTGATTCCGTGGACGCCTTGCCAGATGGCTTTGTGCGTTTGGCTCACACAGCGAATACGCCTGAGGCGGCGATTGCAAATCACAAGCGACGTTTATATGGCACTCAATTCCATCCTGAGGTGGTCCATTCCACCGGTGGAATGGTGATGATTCGCAATTTTGTTTATCACATCTGTGGTTGCGAACCGGATTGGACCACTGAGGCTTTTATCGATGAAGCAGTGGCGAATGTGCGTGAACAGGTTGGCCAAAAGCGAGTACTTCTGGCCTTGTCAGGTGGAGTGGATTCTTCAACTCTTGCTTTTTTATTGAAAAAAGCTATTGGTGATCAACTCACCTGCATGTTTATCGATCAAGGCTTCATGCGCAAAGGCGAGCCTGAATTCCTGATGGAGTTCTTTGATCGCAAATTTAATATTCATGTGGAGTACATCAATGCTCGAGAGCGGTTTATTAAAAAGCTTGATGGCATTACGGATCCAGAGGAAAAGCGCAAAATCATCGGCACGGAATTCATCCGTGTGTTTGAAGAGGAGAGCCGCCGTCTTGGCCCTTTTGATTACTTAGCCCAGGGCACGCTCTATCCGGATGTGATTGAAAGCGCTGGTACCAACGTCGATCCCAAAACCGGGGAGCGAGTGGCTGTGAAGATCAAGAGCCATCACAACGTGGGAGGACTTCCTAAGGATCTGCGCTTCAAGTTGGTGGAGCCCCTACGCAAACTGTTTAAGGATGAAGTGCGCAAGGTGGGCCGAACACTCGGGTTGCCCGAGGAGATCGTGAGTCGCCATCCATTCCCAGGTCCTGGACTGGCGATTCGCATCTTGGGCGAAGTCACGGAGGAAAAGCTTGATTGTTTGCGTGATGCCGATTTGATTGTGCGCGAGGAGGTGAATGCGGCAGGGCTCTATCACGACATTTGGCAGGCGTTTGCGGTGCTTCTTCCCGTGCGCTCAGTGGGTGTAATGGGAGATAAGCGCACCTATGCCTGGCCGATCGTGCTGCGCTGTGTCTCGAGTGAGGACGGCATGACCGCTGATTGGTCGAGGCTTCCCTACGACCTGATGGAAACGATCTCCAATCGGATCGTGAATGAGGTGAAAGGAGTGAATCGCGTGGTGATGGATATCACCAGCAAGCCTCCAGGAACGATTGAGTGGGAATAAGGCTGTTTGAGGGGCTGGTGGATGGGCCTCAGCGTCGATATCCTTAGCGCCCGGCATCAATCCCTTGACCGCTGCTCAAGAGCAGGACCTCCAGCTTCAGCGCCGTCTTCAGCAAGACAGCATTCAGCTGGCAGGGAAAACGATCTACATCAATCCCTTTTTGTATTGGCGTCGTTTCGACAGCAATACGGATCGTTGGTTGCGCGAACCGGGACAGCTGCCTGAGGAGCAGATTGCCTCGAATCGCAGTCGGTTTTACCCGGAGCTCGATTGGACGTTGCTCGATGATTCCAATCGGGAGATCAAGGACGGAGCCGTCGAGATGTTCCTCAAAAGCTTGGAGCTCATCGGGACGTTTCATCCCGAGCTCAGCTCCGGTCATCTGCTCGAGGTGGAGCGCAAGATGGCGATCACGAAGAAGCGATCATTCGAGCGTTGGGTTGAGAAGTCCTACCGGCGCCGTGCCAAGCAGGAAACCTGGGAAAGACGTCGCTTTGATCGTGACCGTTTTTGGCGCTCGTGGGGGGAATGGCTTGCGCTGGAAGCCACTCATCACGCCTTGGCTCCCGCCGTGGCGTTATTGGTGCTCACAGGTGTGGGTGGCTGGTGGCTTGGGTCCTCAAATTCAAGTTGTCCGACACTTTTGCCTCCTCCGGAGCAGACTGGAGTTCGCTGAGTTCGGGTCTGCTCATGGCTGAGAATCAACCGCTGGACAGCCTGAGACTGGCCTTGATGCAAGACGTGTTGCCTGTGGGTCTCGCCTTGGTCGAGCGGGCCCGCGCTGGAGGTCCCGCCAAGCTGTTCGAATCGTTCACATCAGGGGCGTCTGATCCGTTGCGCGAGTTGCGCGATGAAGGTGAACCGGCAGCAAAGGGTGTGCGCGAACGACTCGATCAAGTGAGTCCTGGGCTCGGTAATCCAGTGATGCCCGTTCAGGTGGCGGTGGAGGAGCCTTCAGCTGAGGTGGTCGATGTCTTGGAAGAAGGCAGTTCACCAGAACAGGAGGAACAGCAGTTGTATGAGGTTTTGGCGAGAATTACGCAGCGGCTTCAGGCCTTAGAAGCTCAGCTTGAGCAAGAGAGCTAAGGAGCATGGCTCGCTCCGCTTCTCCCCAAAGGGACGCTCAGCGTCAAAGCGGATTGCGCCAGCAGCCTCTGGTCTTGTTCGGATTGGTGTTGTTGTTTTGCAGCGCCATGGTGGCTCGCTTGGTGTGGCTCCAGGTGTTGGAGGGTCCTCGCTACAGGCAGTTGGCGGATGAAAACCGCATTCGACTGGTACCCAGATCGCCAACGCGTGGCCGTTTGCTGGATCGCAAAGGTAGGGTTTTGGCCTCCAGCAAGCTCACCTATTCGCTGTATGTGGAGCCGCGCTTGGTGGATGACGCGGCCTGGCCGGAGTTGCGCGATCGTCTAGCCACTCTTTTGGATCTCAACCCATCAACCCTGGACCGTCGCCGTCAGTCGGGGCCGGATCGCAATGGCTACCGCATCAATTTGGCCAGTGAACTCAGCTCCGAGCAGGTCCTCCGTTTCCGTGAGCAGTCTCTTGGACTGAAGGGCGCCCAAGTGGACGTGGACATTCTTCGCGCCTATCCCCACGGAACACTGGCAGCCCACACCCTCGGCTACACCCAGCCGATCACTGAGGAGGAATACACAGCACTGGCTGATCGGGGCTACAAAATTCGTGATCGGATTGGCCGCATCGGGGTCGAGGCTGCCTACGAGTCGCACTTGCGCGGAAAGTGGGGCGGGCAAATGCTTGAAGTGAATGCCATGGGTGAGGTGCAGAGGCACCTAGGTGATCGTCCCTCCGTAGCTGGCAAAGACCTCACGCTCACTCTCGATCTTGATCTTCAAAAGGTGGCTGAGCAGGCGTTAGCGGATAAACCAGGCGGAGCAATTGTGGCGATGGACCCTCGCAACGGAGCGATCTTGGCCCTTGCGAGCAACCCGACCTTTGATCCCAATTTTTTCTCGAAACTTGTTACCACTCAGAAGGAGTACGACGCGCTGTTTTCCAATCCCAAAAAGCCGCTGTTGAGCCGTGCCATGAATGCCTATGACCCTGGAAGCACTTGGAAGCCCGTGACAGCGATGGCGGGAATGGCGTCGGGCAAATTTCCTGCTGAGGTCAAGCTGAACACCACCTCCTGCATCACCTATGGCGGCCATTGTTTTCCTGATCACAATGGCGCTGGATTTGGACGGATCGGCTACGCCGACGCTCTGCGCTTCTCCAGCAATACGTTTTTCTATCAAGTGGGTGTGGGTTCGGGTTCGCTTCCTCTCAAGAAAGCCGCTACGCAACTTGGTTTCGGGCGTAAGACGGGGATTGAAATCGGTTGGGAGGAAAATGTGGGTCTCGTTGGTGATGAAGAGTGGGCAAAGGACGGCCGCGGCTGGGCGGAGCCTGGCTCCACTCCTTGGATTCCTGAGGACATGGCCTCGGCTTCGATTGGCCAGTCGGTGGTGCAGATCACCCCTCTCCAGTTGGCACGGGCCTATTGCGTGTTTGCCAATGGTGGCTGGCTTGTGACCCCCCATCTGGCCGATCAAGGCTTGGATTGGACCTCTCCATCGCGGCGCAGCAAAGTGCCGATCAAGCCAGCAACCCTGGCCAAGATCCGACAAGGCTTGCGCAAGGTGGTGGAGGACGGCACCGGCTATGGCCTGAACGGAGAGGGCATTCCTCCTGCGGCCGGTAAGACCGGCACCGCAGAGGACAGCACGGGTGGTCCGGACCATGCCTGGTTTGCCAGTTATGCCCCCTATCCGAATGGCCAGATTGTCGTTGTGGCTTTCGCTCAGAACACGCCTGGGGGCGGTTCAGTGCATGCGTTGCCGATGGCCAAGAAAGTGATTGAGGTGTGGAACCGAAATCGCAAACAGACTTGACTTAGGCCGCTGAGCTGAGGTCTGCGGAAAGCACCTGGCGGTAGTAGCCACGGAGCTGTTCCGTTGCCCCGGCCCAGCCCCAACGTTCGGCTTCCGAACGGGCGGCATTGCGCAGGGCTTGACGCTCGAGGTCATTGCCGAGCAGTTTGCCGGTGGCTTCGATCAAGCTCCCCGCCCCTGCATCAGAACCGTCCGGTTCATAGAGACAACCGTTGACGCCGTCGCTGATGATGTCTGGGATGCCGCCGCGATTGGCGCCCACCACGGGGCATCCAGCCGCCATTGCTTCCAGCAACACAAGCCCAAGCGTTTCGGTGCTGGAGGGGAAGAGGAAGGCATCACCGCTGGCATAGGCCCCTGCCAGTTCTTCTCCGGCCAGATAGCCCACAAAGGTGGTGGCTGTTCCCTCGAAATGTTTCTCCAATTGCTGTCGGTGGGGACCGTCGCCCACCAGCGCAAGTCGCGTATCGGGAAGTGCTTCGAGCACCGGACGGATTCGTTCAATCTGTTTTTCAGCAGACAGACGTCCGACATAGAGCAGAAGCGCGCCGCGGTCGTCGTATTCACCGAGTAAGCGTTGACGTAGTTCAGGACTACGTAATTCGGGCCGGAACAACTCCGTATCGACGCCTCGCTGCCACAGGGCAGTGTGTTGGATCCCCTTATCGCTGAGCTCTTGCACCATCGCGGTGGAGGTGCAGAGATTCAGGACCGCTTGGTTATGAGCCGCTTTCAGCAGCTCCCACAGCAAGGGTTCGAGCATGCCCATGCCGTAGTGCTCGAGATACTTCGGCAGATGGGTGTGGTAGCTGGCGATGAGGGGGATGGATTTGGTCTTGGCGAGCCAGATGCCTCCTAAGCCCAAAACCGCGGGGTTGACCACGTGAATGAGGTCTGGCTGGAAGGCATCGATGGCCTCGGAGACAGCAGGCCGCGGTAAGGCCAGCTTCAGCTCTGGGTAGAGCGGCAAGGGCATGGCGGGAACGCCTACCACCTTGGCTCCCATGTAGTTGCTGGGTGCGCCCTCCGGACAGAACACCACCACCTCGTCTCCGGCATCCACCAGATGCTTCACCGTTTTGGTGAGCCGGGTCACGATGCCGTCGACTTTGGGGAGGAAGGTTTCTGTAAAAAAGGCGATTTTCAAGGGTTCGTCCCGATTAGGAGGCGTTGCCGATGGCTTGGGCCTGCGTCTTGGTCCAGGCGGATGTGCAGAGAATGCGATTGCGGTCGCAGCGATCGGCGTATTTCGTCGCAATTTCGACAACCTCTTTGAGAAGACCGTCATCCAGCGTGGTGGGTTTGAGCCCCAGCTCAATGAAGCAGCGGTTGTCCACGATCAGATCGTTTTCAACGGCTTCGTTGCGTGGATTAGGAAGATTGTTGACCTGAGCGCCCGTTAACGCAGCCACCTTTTTGGCCAATTCGCCGACTTGGTGGCTCTCGGTCATTTGATTGAAGATCTTGACCCGTTCGCCCTTCTCAGGCCGGTTTTCGAGCGCGAGCTGCACGCAACGCACCGAATCACGGATGTGAATGAAGGCGCGGGTTTGACCGCCGGTGCCATGCACGGTGAGGGGGTATCCGATCGCTGCTTGCATCAGGAAGCGGTTCAGAACCGTTCCGTAGTCGCCGTCGTAATCAAAGCGGTTGGTGAGTCGCGGATCACGATCCGTGGCCTCGGTGTTGGTGCCCCAAACAATGCCTTGGTGAAGGTCAGTAATTCTGACCTTGTCGTTCTTGTTGTAGTAGAGGAACAGCAACTGATCGAGCGTTTTGGTCATGTGATAAACGCTGCCAGGACTGGCCGGATGAAGAATTTCCTCTTCAAAACGGCTGCCGTCAGGCTGGGGCACTTCCACCTTGAGGTAGCCCTCAGGAATGGTGGCGCCGCGGTGGGATCCATAGCCGTAAACACCCATCGTGCCGAGGTGCACCACGTGGATGTCTTGGCCCGATTCCACGATCGCGGCCAGCAGGTTGTGGGTGCCGTTCACGTTGTTGTCAACGGTGTAGCGCTTAGTAGCGCTGCTCTTCATCGAGTAGGGCGCAGCTCGCTGCTCGGCGAAGTGCACGATCGAATCCGGTTTCTCTTCGATGATGAGATCGAGAAGCCGCTGGTATTCGTGGGCGATATCCATGTGAATGAATCGCATGGGCTTGCCGCCAATGCTTTCCCACACGTTGAGGCGTTCACCGATGCTCGCGATCGGCGTCAACGATTCCACCTCAAGGTCGATGTCGATCTTGCGACGGCTGAGGTTGTCCACGATCACCACATCGTGATCTTGGTCTGCCAAATTCACCGCACAAGGCCAGCCGCAGAAGCCGTCACCACCTAAAACGAGAACTTTCACCCCAAACTCCTGCTGAAGCGAGCAAGCCGCTGATTTCTGGCAAGCTACTACAGGCTTTTTAGCTGACGGCTACGGACAGAGCCATTAGGGCGATGACAAGCACTGCGCCGGAGATGATTAGAAGCCGAGAGCCGTTGCTGAGAGAGGCTCCTTCGCTGATCACTTCCATTCGAGGTTCCTTCGCGAAGGCGTTGAGGCGTCCGCCATCTTCCTCAATGACTTGCATGAATCAAGCGGCAACTGATCGGGACGTTATGGAGTTGATCGCTGTTTCGCCCGTTTCCCTTAATGTTCCTTCACTCCACGAATTCTGCTGTTGCGTCGAGGTGAGGAGCGAGTGGTGAGTGCGTTGATGGGTGTTAGCCGCTAATGCGTCCGCTGGTGGGGGAGCTAGGAGAGGCGTCTGCACGGGTAGGCAACCGACCAGCAAGCAAGGATTGACGTCCCGCCTGAACGGCGGCGGCCATGGCTTCTGCCATCAAGGGAGGTTGTCCCGCGAGGGCAATAGCGCTGTTGATGAGAACGGCATCGGCGCCCATCTCCATCGCTTGGGCAGCATCACTGGGTACGCCGATCCCCGCATCAACCACCACTGGCACCTTTGCGTTTTCAATAATCAGGCCAATGTTGGCGGCATTGCGCAAGCCCTGACCTGATCCGATGGGGGAGCCCAAAGGCATCACGGTGGCGCAGCCCACGTCCTCTAAGCGCTTGGCCAGGAGAGGGTCGGCATTGATGTAGGGCAGCACTGTGAACCCTTCCTTCACCAAGATTTCTGCCGCTTCCAATGTTCCAAAGGGATCGGGTAATAGATGGCGACTGTCTGGGATGACCTCCAATTTCACAAAGTTGTTGCTCTCCTGACCCGCCAGCTTGGCGAGCTCCCTGCCGAGCCTGGCCACTCTTACGGCCTCTTCCGCATTGGTGCATCCCGCCGTATTGGGAAGCATCCAGATGCGTGACCAGTCAATCGCTTCCATCAGGCCTGCATGCCCCTCAGCAACCGCCTGAACCCGCCGAACAGCAACCGTGACCATCTCGCATCCTGAGCGCTGCAAGCTGTGTTGCATGGCCTCCAGGCTTGGATATTTGCCTGTCCCGGTGATCAATCTGCTGTGAAAGTTCCGCCCTCCAATTTGGAGTGCAGGGTCGTGAGAGTGGGTCGGATCCATAGTGGTCAGTTGCGGTTTGGTTGGAGAACCGGATCGTGATGCGCTCATGCAGGCTGCAACCGCTCTACCCTGCGCCAATCATCTATTGCTTGCATGCCCGTTCCTCCCGTCATAGACATACCGGTTGAGATTCAGGCACCGTTTGAGTCTTCCCAATCGTTTGATAGCTCACAACTAGCCATACCGCTCGAACTTGAGGGATCTGTTGAGAGTTTTGATCCAGTCGCTCGTGCTGCTGATCTCGCTGCAACCCTGCCACGTCAATGGTGTGGAAATTACACGTCGTTCGCCTCTAATTCCACCGTGGATGTGGAATTGACTTTGACCGGTTTGAAGGCGATGGGCCAGATGGTGGATTTGCGCGGTGAGATGCGCATCGGCTCGATCTCCACGCCTGTTCAAGGCAATCTCAATGCCAAATCGGATCAGCTTGACCTTCTGCCCTTGTCTCCTGAGCTCACTGATGATCTGGAAATTGGCGGGAGATTTTTAGGCCTACAAGATTTTTCATTGGCTGGATGGGAAGCCCCAAGGCTGACCAACCCTGGAGGGCGACTTGACCTTTCACGCAGCTGTGCTGTTTCAGAATCCGCGCCCATCCGGGCCCTTTGGTGAAGCTTGATTCGAACTTTTGGCTTTTGCTGCTGAGCGTTCCAAGCGATTTAGCCGCTTGCGGGCAGTTTTGTTTTTAGGGTCAAGAACGAGTGCTTGGCGATAGAGATCACAAGCTTCCTCGTTTTGTAGTAGTCGCTCTTGAGCAAAAGCAAGGTTATTAATCGCAACTGGATAATTCTCTTTGGCTCGGAGTGCGGCTTTGTAGTGGCGTACCGCAGTCGTGAAGTCTTTCTCAGCTGCTAACGCGTAGCCCAAGGCATTCTCAATCAGTGCCCGCGCTTCATCGGGCTCGTCTTTGAGCCTTTTAACGGCCTGGCGCAAGGTCACAATGGCCTGTGGGTACAAACGCTTGCGCAACTGAACAGACGCCAGCTCATACAAAGCACCCGCGTCTTTAGAGGAGGCGACCTTGTCTTGCTCCATCTTGAGCAAACTTTGTTCGTCGCGACGAACACGTAAAAATTGGCGACCACCGACAACAGCGACGATCGCCAAGAGGCCTATCAGGCCCAATAAATAGGTCTGAGGCAGCAAGGAATTCATGTCAGACCCAAGAAACGTCCCGATAGGGACTGATCATTAACCCTGAGTGGCATTCACGACGTTGGCGAAACTCGCAGGATCGACAACAGCCATTTGGGCCAACATTTTGCGGTTGATCCGCACATCAGCTTTCTTCAGACCACCGATCAAGCGGCTGTAGCTCACGCCATTCATGCGCGCCGCTGCGTTGATCCGCGCAATCCACAGACGGCGGAAATCACGCTTGCGACGACGACGGTCGCGATAGGCATTGCAAAGCGCCTTCATGACGCGTTGGTTTGCCGTACGGAAGAGTGTTCCGTTGCTGCCGCGGAAACCACGGGCTAAACGGAGAATTTTATTGCGGCGTTTACGGGCAACATTGCCTCTCTTGACGCGAGCCATGGATCAGATGTGGAGAAGTTGAGGGAAAATGTCCTGCGTGGATAACCACCTGGCAGGACTCAGGACTGAGCTCAGGCGTAGGGCATCATCAGCGTGACGCGTTCCTCATCGGTGCGATCCACCACAGCCTTGGTCTTCAAATGACGCTTCTGTTTCGGCGATTTGTGATCGAGAAGGTGATTATGAAAGGCGCGGCGGCGCA
>QCUZ01000037.1:0-14134 GCA_003210555.1 Synechococcus sp. AG-683-A03
TCTGGTCTCTCGTGTTGCGGCTGATTTGAAGATTCAGCTCCTGACCTCGGCACCACGCCTTGAGTTCGGAAGCAGTGGCTGCCGATTGATCGTGCCAACCATGGTCGCCGTGCCACAGCTGAAAATGCCAATGATGCAGATGCTGAAGCCCCAGGAGTAGGCCAAGTAAGGCCATGGAATCTTGACCGCCGGAGAGAGCGATCAGCAATGTTTCCCCATTGGGCAGCAAATGCGGTTGCCTCAGCAATTGGCGGTGCAGGGTGTCATGCCAAGGCAACCAAGATTTGCAGGCAGCCATGGTGTGGCTAGCGAGTGGAAGATCCGAACGTTGATCTTGCCCGTTTTTAGGCGCGATCACACGTGCGGTGTGAGAATGATGGAATCTGATTTCGCTGGGATGTCCCGCCTTTCTCTGCTGCCCGCTGAGCTCCGCCGCAGCCTGGAGCAGCGTTCCGCACTCAAGGTGATCGCCGGTTTGATGAACTTCGATCAAGCCAACGTGGTGATGGTCGCGGCTGCCGCGGGCCGCGGCGGTGCTGACTTAATTGACGTGGCCTGTGATGCGCAGCTGGTCAAGCTGGCGATCGAGGCTTCCTCTGGTGTGCCTGTGTGTGTGTCTGCGGTGGATCCTGAGCTCTTTCCTGCCGCTGTAGCTGCTGGTGCAGCAATGGTTGAGATTGGCAATTACGACGCCTTTTATCCCCAAGGCCGCATCTTTGATGCCGCTGAAGTGCTGGCGATCACGCGCCGAACGCGCGCGCTTCTGCCCGACGTGGTGATGAGTGTGACCGTGCCCCACGTGCTGCCGCTGGATCAGCAAGAGCAGTTGGCTGTGGATTTGGTGGCAGCCGGTGCTGATCTGATTCAAACCGAAGGCGGCACCAGCGCTAAGCCGTTCAGCGCTGGCAACCTTGGATTGATCGAGAAAGCAGCTCCCACCTTGGCTGCTTCTCACAGCATTAGTGCTGCGCTGCATCAGGCCGAGTGCGCTGTGCCCGTGCTCTGCGCCTCTGGATTGTCTGCCGTCACCGTGCCGATGGCGATTGCTTCCGGTGCCGCTGGTGTGGGAGTGGGATCGGCGGTCAATCGCCTCAATGATGAACTGGCGATGACTGCCGTGGTGCGTGAACTCATCCACGATCACTGCCTCACCATCGCGAACGATGTAGTTCACATCACGAACGAATAGCTCTTTGGCCTTGAGGGCATTAGTAATGTAGTGGGCCCAAGGATCCTGTGGGTTGTAGAGATCTTCCACACCGATTAAGGCCTCGGCCTTGGCGAATCCCTCATCGGTGAGCGTGGAACTACGCTGCTTTTCATCCACCTCGTAATCACCTTCAGGGTCGATGCCGTCTTTCCCCATTTCAGCGGCCCGCTCCAGAGCGTTCGCCACCTCTACGGCCTTCTCATATTTCTCTTGAGGGCGTTCCACCTGCCCGGAAATGATCAAAGGCGTGCGTGCTTCATCAATCAGGATTGAGTCGACTTCATCGATCACACAAAACTGAAATTCACGCTGCACCACCTCATTGATATCTGCGGCCATATTGTCGCGCAGATAATCAAATCCCAGCTCTGAATTGGTGGCATAGGTGATATCACAGCCGTAATTAATCCGGCGTTCCGCCGGCGACATGTCTTGCTGAATCAAGCCCACCGAAAGGCCAAGGAAGCGATGCACTTGCCCCATCCATTCCGCATCGCGGCGCGCTAGGTAATCGTTCACTGTTACCACATGCACGCCACGTCCCGTGAGCGCGTTGAGGTAGCTAGGGAGAGTGGCAACGAGGGTTTTGCCCTCACCGGTTTTCATCTCAGCGATCTGCCCCTCGTGCAGCACCATGCCGCCGATCATCTGCACATCGAAATGGCGCATGCCAAGCACCCGCTTACCGGCTTCACGGACCACCGCGAAGGCCTCTGGCAACAAGTCATCCAATACGGGTCTTTGTTTCTCTAAAGGCCCAGCAGCTTCTAAGCGCTGGCGAAACTCAGCCGTACGGCGGCGCAGGTCGTCATCACTGAGAGGCTCAATCTCCTCCTCGAGCAGATTGATATCTGAAACGATCGGCTGATAGCGCTTCAGCTTGCGGGCGTTGGGGTCACCCAGCAGGAGCTTGAGCATGGAAATCGCCAGATCGACTGCGCAATACCCTACTGAGGCCCACCGGATGAGATGGCGATGACGACGGGAAATTAAGGCTGCCTACCGCTCGATCATCGTTGTGGGGAGAAGATTGAATCGAAAGTCTGCAACCAAACCTTTCGAGCAAATAAACTGAGATATTTGTCTCGAGCCTCAAGGCTCAGTGCCGTTCGAAGTTCGGGCGAAGCCGCCAATTGATCGAGAACCAACGACAAATCATCAGGCTGCTGGGACCAAGGCAATCCAGAGAGCTGTCCGACCCAGCACATCCCAGAACGCTGGTTTTGAAAAGCAAGTGACGGAATCCCGGCTGCCATTGCCTCTAACTGCACGATCCCGAAGGCTTCTGTGGAACGATCCGAAGGGAGCACCAAAACGTCTGCAGACGCGAGTTCTGCCAACTTCGCCGTCTCATCCAAACGGCCCATGAAAGTCACAGCGGAACTTGCGCCAAACAACTCCGCACTAAGAGCTTCAAAGGCAAGCCTGCGTGGACCATCACCGACGACCGCCAAAGACCAAGGAGCATTTAGAAGCGAAAGAGCTTTCATCAACCAGTCCAAGCGCTTGTAACTATCAAGCCGGCCGATGAATAACACCCGCAATGGCGTTGCCGTTTCGGAGCGCAACGGCAACGCCAATAGAACCTTTTCTTGCTCTGCATTCAAACAACAAGGCAAAACAGCCACACGAGCGGACTGGCATCCACAACGAATCAACTCTTTCGCCAGCACGGGAGAGGTCGTAATGACCTTGGTTAAGTGTGGAACGACACGAAGGGCCAACCACTGATAGACAGCAAAAAGGCGATTTTTCGAGCCTGGTTCCGGGGCAACAAAGCAGTGCCAATGGGCGAACACTTGCCGACGCGGTTGCAAAAGACGGGACAGCAGTAACACCAAAAGCACACCTGGCGATGGCAAATGCCCATAGAGAGGCCGACGGGAACGCAACAGGCTCCACAGCGGACGTGATGGCAAAGGAAGCAACAACCGGCCAAAGGGTGGACTGGCCGGCAATACCACTCGGGGATAAGAAACCTGCAACGCATCAATCTCATCAGCGCTACGGGATTGCGCATCAAAGCTGAAAACCGTTGCGCCCCACTCACTCGCTAATTCATGGGCCACCCGCTCCACTCCTCCATAGCCTGGAGGCCATTCGCGCATGAGTTGAACAAAAGAGTCCATTACCCATCAACCTGATCTTGAGCAGACAAACGATCAGGGATCGCAACGTTCACCGGATTAGATCATTTCTTTTCATCATCTCAGCCAGACGCAGATCGCTTGATGTTCTTCGCCCCGTGTCGATGATGGAGAACTCATTAAGACGCCATGGCTCGCATTCGACTAGTGCAACATGCCGCTGGCGCCCCAGGCCTGAGATGGTTTGGACTGGGCCCTGATCTCAAGCCAAGCCGTGGCCTCCTCAAGCTGCGTCGCTTGCTCCACAAACATGCGTTCTGGGCGCAACAGCGCAACACTGCAGATCTGAAAAGGATGCTGGCGGGCAGCAGGGTTGTCGTGAGCCTTTGGCGGGGCAAGCGAATGGTGGGGTTCGGACGAGCCACCAGCGATGGAATCCATCGCGCCGTGCTTTGGGATGTGGTCGTTGCAGGAGACCTTCAAGGCCGCGGACTCGGGCGGCGGGTGGTGGAGGCACTACTCAGTGCCAAAGCGATTCGCAACGCCGAGCGCGTCTATCTGATGACCACCAACAGTTCAGGGTTTTACCAACAGTTGGGGTTTGAACCCGCCAGCCCTCAGCAATTGCTGATCCGCAAGCAATGACCCAGCAACCAAGGTTGGATCGAGATTCAACCGTGATCATCCATGCGTTTCTGAAACTCTTGGCGCCAAACCTCCCAGGTTTTTGAACCTAGTGTCTGCTGGGCCATGAGCTCTGTTTGTTGAAGGATCAGCTCTTCCGACTGGCTCAGATCGAGACCTGTGGTGGCATGGGGAGGGACGTACCAATCCGTACGCACGAACAGCTCAATCGTGTTGCCTTCAGGGTCTGGAACATACAGCGACCAACTTCCGCCATGGTTCATGGCCTCCATGCCTGTTATGCCAAGGTCAGTGAGCGCCTGAAAGGCTTCGATGAGCTTGCGCAGGGTCTCAATTTCGAATGAAACCTGGTTGATCGTCGACACACTGGTTTCAGAACGACCTGGAGCCAGCACAATTTGGTGATGCTCCAACAAGGAGCGGGAGAGAAACAGCATTTCCTGATCACCATTCCCAAGGCGATCCGTGACGTAAAACCCGAGAACATCGCAATAAAAGCTCTCCATCACGGGCAGGCTTTTCACGTACAACCCGAGATGAGAAAAGGAGGGCTGCAAGGGCAAAGCTGAATTCACGAATGAAGCAAAATCTTTGCGATCAACGTAGCCAGAGCCCTTTAACCCCAGACATGCCGGGACAAACTTTTAAAAGAATTGGTTCGCCTCAATCGAAAGGCTTACCCACCACTTGGACCAGCTCGGTAGTGAACTAAGAAAGTCCACCTAAAACCAAAAGCGGATGAAGAGATTCGAACTCTCGACCCTCTCCTTGGCAAGGAGATGCTCTACCACTGAGCTACATCCGCAAAGCCGTGTTGAACGCTGTGTTCAGTACGACCTGGGCAGCATGCAACACAAAGGGGCCGTTGGTCAATGCCCCGGCAATGCCTTCATCAAGGAAGCCATCTCCAAAGCCTCCAATCCATAGCTCCAGCCGAGATTACTCTTGATCCCCGCACGCTCCAAGGCTTGCTGCATCGTGTCGGTGGTCAGCACCCCAAAGATCACAGGAACGCCCGTGTCACGCGCCACAGCGGCAATCCCCTTACTGGCTTCCGCGACAACCACATCAAAATGGGGGGTGTCACCGCGAATCACGGCACCGAGAGTGATCACCACCTGGTAGCGCCCACTACGAGCCAAATTTTGGGACACCAGAGGCAGCTCAAACGAACCCGGTACCCAGGCCACATCCAGCTGACTGCTTTCAGCAGTCGTATCAACGCCGTGACGGGAGAGGCAATCCAAACACCCGCTCAGCAACTTTGCCGTCACCAGATCGTTGAAACGCGCCACCACAACGGCGATACGAACCTGGCCTAAATCAGTGAAGCGTCCTTCAAACGTGGCCATAAAAAGCCTGGAGCAAGTGTGACCATGCTCCCATCAAGACGTAGCCCAATCAGACGTGGCCTTCAGACCACGAAGTAGCTCACGCCCCAGTTGAGCAACACCAGGGCAACCCAGGCGATCCCGCCCAGCAGGATCAGGCGATTGGATCGTCCGCTGTCCTCATTGGAGGCATACAGCACTGGAACCGCCACGATGAGGGCAAACGACATCACCACCAGGGCCAGCACGGTGAGGGTGTTGAGGATCTGCATGGAGAGAGGTCGACGCCAGGGCGGTGCGAAAGATTCTCACATGCACCAGGAACCCTGGCCCACCTTGGAAACAACCTTCACAGCTTGTGGTGATCCCGCAACGTCCTCCGCTGCTGTGAGTCTTACGATCCATTGATCGCTAAGCCACCCGTGCCCCAACCGGACTTGGCCCTGCAGGGCAACCTTTTTGGGGATGCGGAACCAACCCGTTCGGCACCAAGCAAGGGCCAGACAAGAGAAGGGGAGCCCGATCAGCTCGATGATCACGAGCTAACCCAAGACGCTCAGCAGCGCCCCCGCCAACGCCAGCTTCAGCGCCAAGGGCAACCACAAGATTCCGACCCCTCCGCAAGCAGCCACAACGAGGCCGCAAACAATGACCAAGACAACAGCGAACAGGACAACAGCGACGACGATCTGCCGCCGTGGTCACACCACAGCCAGGTTGCCCCGGAGCAACTCACTCCGATGCTCCGCCACTACGTGGAACTCAAAGCCGCCCATCCCCAGCGGGTGTTGTTGTATCGGCTCGGTGATTTCTTTGAATGTTTTTTCGAAGATGCCATTCGTTTATCGCGCCTGCTCGAACTCACCCTCACGGGGAAAGAGGCCGGCAAACAAATTGGAAGGGTGCCAATGGCTGGCATTCCTCATCACGCCGCTGAGCGCTACTGCTCAGAGCTGATTCGCCGCGGCCTCAGCGTGGCGCTCTGCGACCAACTCGAGGCGGCGCCTGCCAGTGGCTCTGCCAAAGGAACCCTGCTACGCCGTGACATCACCAGGGTGCTGACACCAGGCACTGTTCTGGAAGAAGGCCTGCTCAGCGCGCGCCGCAACAACTGGCTTGCAGCAGTCGTTGTTGAACCCGCTCAAGGCCGGCATCCCTTCCGCTGGGGGCTGGCATGCGCCGATGTGAGCACGGGCGAATTCTTAGTGCGCGAACAAGACAACAGCTCTGCGCTGCATCAAGAACTCTCTCGGCTTGATCCAGCGGAACTGATCCACCACAGTGAAGACGGCGTTGCACCCAGCTGGTGTCCGGAGCGCCTTCAACGCTGCGACATCGGCAATACACCCTTCAGCCAACCGGAAGCAGAAGCGCTGCTCTTGGAACGGTTTCGATTGCAAACCCTCGACGGCCTAGGGCTGCAAAACGTTCCCCTGGCCATGCGCGCCGCCGGCGGACTTCTCGCCTATCTGGGGGAAACCTGTCCCCTAGACGACGAAGGCATCACACCGCCGCCCTTGGAGCGACCGATCACCTGCTTTCCAGGGGACGCGCTGGTGCTGGATGCCCAAACCCGCCGCAATCTTGAACTCACCGCTACCCAGCGGGACAACCAATTCCAAGGCTCACTGCTCTGGGCGATTGATCGCACCCTCACCGCCATGGGTGCGCGTTGTCTGCGCCGCTGGATTGAGGCCCCGCTGATGGACCCTTCGATCATTCGCACCCGCCAAGCAAGCGTGAGCCAAATGGTGAGCAGGCGACCTTTGCGGCAAGCCTTGCGGCGCTTGCTGCGTCCCATGGGTGACCTGGAACGGCTGGCCGGTCGGGCCGGTGCAGGCCATGCCGGAGCCCGCGATCTCGTGGCAATCGCCGACGGCTTAGAGCGCCTCCCCCAACTCGCGAATCTGATCGCCAGTCAGCTCGACGGCGGCCCCGCTTGGCTTTCAGACGTGCTGGAACCGGATCCCGCCCTGGCGGCGCTCGGGACGAGCATCCGCCATCAATTGGTGGACAGCCCACCGTTAAGCCTCAGCGAGGGAGGACTGATCCACGACGGGGTTGACCCCTTATTGGACGGCTTGCGCAATCAGCTCGATGACCAAGAGAGCTGGCTGGCAGAGCAGGAGCAACTCGAACGTCAGCACAGCAACAACAGCAACCTCAAGCTTCAATATCACCGCACCTTTGGCTATTTCCTTTCGGTGAGCCGGGCCCGCTCAGGCGCCGTTCCAGACCACTGGATTCGCCGCCAAACCCTGGCGAATGAGGAACGCTTCATCACCCCCGACCTGAAGGCAAGGGAGGGACAGATTTTTCAGATGCGTGCCCGGGCCGCCCAACGCGAGTACGAATTGTTCTGCGACTTGCGAGGGCAAATCGGCGAACACGCAGAAGCGATCCGCCGTTCCGCGCGGGCGATCGCGGGCCTTGACGCGCTTACCAGCCTGGCTGAGGCCGCTGCCACAGGAGGTTGGTGCGCTCCTGAGATCACCGCGGATCGCAGCCTGGTGATCGAACAGGGCCGTCATCCGGTGGTCGAGCAACTGCTGGTGGAGGACACCTTCACCCCTAATGACAGCGACTTGGGGACAGGCATTGATTTAGTGGTGCTCACCGGGCCAAATGCCAGCGGCAAAAGCTGCTACCTACGCCAGATCGGACTGATCCAGCTGCTGGCCCAGATCGGCAGCTGGGTTCCAGCGCAGGCGGCACGGATCGGCATCGCCGATCGCATCTTCACGCGCGTCGGCGCTGTCGATGACCTCGCTGCCGGACAGTCCACCTTCATGGTGGAGATGGCAGAAACCGCCAACATCCTGCATCACGCCAGCGAACATTCGCTGGTGTTGCTCGACGAAATCGGACGGGGTACCGCCACCTTTGATGGACTCTCGATCGCTTGGGCCGTAAGCGAACATCTGGCCGGTGATCTCCAGGCCCGCACTGTGTTTGCCACCCATTATCACGAGCTGAATGCACTGGCCGGCGAGCGCACCAACGTGGCCAACTGCCAGGTGCTGGTAGAAGAAACCGGCAACGATCTGGTGTTCCTCCATCGCGTCGCGGCTGGCGGCGCCAGCCGCAGCTACGGAATTGAAGCCGCCCGCTTAGCCGGAGTACCAGCCTCTGTAGTCCAGCGAGCACGCCAGGTATTGGATCAACTGGCCACCTGACGCAGCAAAGCATTCACGGCGGCGGCCACCAGACCTGCTCCGCCACGGGTGCCGTCCAAGCGAATCTGATCCAGGGGGGTTTGCGCCAAGCGAAGCTTGCTTTCCGGAACGCCCACAAACCCCACCGGCATGCCAATCACCAGGCTTGGAGCCGCTGCCCCCGCATCCAATTGATCCAGGAGTTGCTCCAAGGCCGTTGGAGCACTGCCGATGAGCACCAGTGGCAAGGGCTGACTCGCAACCTCAGCAGCCTGGATCAGCTCCGGCCAGGCGCGCACCATCGCTGCTGCCGACCGGGTGGATCCTTGCGGCGACTGAGCCGGGGCCCAATCGAGCAGGCAACGCACCTCATTGCCAACGGTCCGCGCTGCCATCGGCCGCACCGCCGCTGCCGCCATCGCCGTGTCCGTGAGGATCAGAGCTCCCGCCTTAAGGGCCTGAAGTCCGGCATCACAAGCACCCGGGCTGAACTGCAGCAGGGCAGCCAAGGAGGGATCCCCGCTGCTGTGCACGAGCCTCTCCAGCACGTCTTGCGACAGGGGGTCCAAACCGGTGTCTCCCAGGAGGGCCCGAATGCGGCGAATGCTTTCGGTAAAGATCGGATGATCGCGGTTCAGAGGAATCCACACGCAACTCCGGCATCATCGACGCAAAGCCGCCCCCTGAACTTCAAGCTCCTCCATGCCAATCCATCTGCTCTGGGGTGACGACAGTGCTGCCCGCGACCGTGCCGTCGCAACCCTGATCGAGGAGGCCATTGATCCCAGTTGGAGCAGCATCAATCTCAGCCGCCTCGATGGCAGCGAAGCCGGCCAAGCCCAACAGGCCCTAGAGGAAGCACGCACACCTCCTTTTGGGGCGGGAATGCGAGTGGTGTTGCTGCAACGCTCACCCTTTTGCAATGCCTGCCCAAGCGAATTGGCCGATCGCTTTGAAGCGGCCCTCGAACTCATCCCAGATAGCACCCAACTGGTGCTCACCAACCCAGCCAAACCCGACGGACGCTTACGCACCACGAAAGCGCTTCAGAAACGGGTGAAGCAGGGGCTCGCCAGCGAACAAAAGTTCCAGCTTCCGGCGATCTGGGACGGAGCCGGCCAACGCCAGTTGGTGGAACGCACAGCGGCAGAACTCAACTTGAGCATGGAAGCGGATGCCGTGTCCGCCCTCGTTGATGCCATCGGCAATGACAGCGCACGCCTCACCATGGAGTTGCAAAAACTGGCGCTTCACGCCGAAAGCAACGGACACGAGCGCATCAGCGCCGAAGCCGTGCAGACCTTGATTGAAGGCCAAGCTACGAACGCCCTAGCGGTGGGGGATGCCTTGCTGGAAGGCGATGCGGGCGGTGCCATCGGACTCCTGGATGCCTTGATCGATGCAGGGGAACCCGCCCTACGCATCGTTGCCACCCTCACTGGACAAATCCGTGGCTGGCTTTGGGTACTGCTACTGGAACAACAAGGAGAGCGTGATGTAGCCGTGATTGCCAAAGCCGCCGGCATTGGCAATCCAAAGCGGATTTACGTGATGCGCAAGCAATTGCAAGGCCGCAGCTCGCAGCGCTGCCTCAGCTTGCTGGGCCGATTGCTGAACGTGGAAGCAGCCCTCAAACGCGGGGCACAACCTGGTGATGCTTTTCGCGATGGACTACTTGGCTGAGCACAACTCAGATGAGCTGAAATAATCAGAGGTTCATTGAACGGCGTTGATGGCCCTGCTGGTGCAGAAGTTCGGCGGCACGTCCGTCGGCAGCGTGGAACGCCTGCAGGCCGTCGCCCGGCGCATCGCCGACTGCAAAGAAGACGGCAATGATCTGGTGATTGTGGTGTCGGCCATGGGCCACACCACAGACGAACTCACCGCCAAGGCGAAAGCGATCAGCTCCGCTCCTCCGCAGCGGGAGATGGACATGTTGCTCTCCACCGGCGAACAGGTCTCGATTGCCCTGCTCTCGATGGCCCTGCATGAGCTGGGGGTACCAGCGGTTTCGATGACCGGAGCCCAAGTGGGAATCGTGACTGAATCCGCCCATGGCAGAGCTCGCATCCTCGATGTGCGCACCGACCGGCTACGCGCCCGGCTTGCAGAAGGACAAGTCGTGGTCGTTGCTGGGTTCCAAGGCACCAGTCTCAGCAGTGGCGGAACTGCCGAAATCACCACCTTGGGCCGCGGAGGTTCAGACACATCAGCCGTTGCCCTCGCAGCAGCCCTGGGTGCGGATGCCTGCGAGATCTTCACCGACGTGCCAGGGGTGCTCACCACCGATCCACGCAAGGTGGCAAATGCCCAACTGATGCCACAAGTGAGCTGCGATGAAATGCTCGAACTCGCCAGCCTGGGTGCAGCGGTGCTCCACCCGCGTGCTGTTGAGATCGCCCGCAACTACGGCGTAAACATGGTGGTTCGCTCCAGCTGGAGCGATGCACCAGGCACCACGCTCACCAGTCGCAATGCCAGACCGATCGGCCGCGAGGGGTTGGAACTTGGTCGTCCTGTTGATGGCGTGGAACTTCTCGAAGATCAAGCCGTGCTGGCCCTTTCCCATGTGCCTGATCAGCCAGGGGTAGCTGCCCGCTTGTTCGAAAGCCTGTCTGCAGGGGGCGTGAACGTGGATCTGATCATTCAGGCCACCCATGAGGGCAGCAGCAACGACATCACCTTCACTGTCGCGGAAGCGGATCTCGACCAGGCCCGCACCATCTGCACCACGCTGGTGGACAGCCTCGGAGGCAACCTCAGCTCTGACGGAGGCATGAGCAAGTTGAGCATCAGAGGCGCTGGAATCATGGGGCGCCCCGGCATCGCCGCGGGCCTGTTCGACACGCTCTCGCGTGAGGGGATCAACCTGCGTTTGATCGCGACCAGCGAAGTGAAAGTGAGCTGCGTCGTGGACGCCTCCATGGGCAGCAAGGCTTTACAAGCTGCTCAACAGGCCTTTGAGCTGAGCACACAACAACAACACATCAACCCTCCTGCCAGCGGAGAGGGTGAACCAGAGGTGAGGGGCGTTGCCCTGGATCGTGATCAGGCCCAACTCAGCGTTCGTCACGTACCTGACCGACCGGGGATGGCGGGTGCCCTCTGTTCCGCGCTCGCTGATGCCGGCATCAGCCTTGATGCCATCGTCCAGTCCGAACGACAGCACGGCGATGGCAGTCGGGACATCAGCTTCATCGTGAAACGCGAGGACCGGGCAGCCTCTGATCAAGCCCTAGCGCCGCTCCTGGCCCAATGGCCCGGTGCCGTTCTCGAAGATGGACCTGCGATTGCCCGCGTCAGCGCGATCGGTGCTGGGATGCCTGCCACCGCAGGAACAGCTGGGCGCATGTTCCGCTTCCTTGCCGAAGCTGACGTGAACATTGAATTGATCGCCACCAGCGAAATCAGGACCAGTTGCGTCGTCGCCGAATCCGATGGAGTCAAAGCCCTCGAAGCCGTCCATGCCGGCTTCCAACTCGGCGGATCTAAATGCCATCAAGCCCAGGGCACAGAATCGCCTCTTGAGGCCTAATCCACTAATGCCTGATCATCTGCTACTTCCCACCAGCTTCTGACGCAACTTCTTAATCCGGTCACGCAGGTTGGCCGCCTCCTCGAAATCGAGCTTCTTGGCTGACTCTTTCATCTTCAGTTCAAGTTGATCGATGAGCTCAGGTAGAGCATCGAGAGCCAATCCAGCACTGTCTTCCTCCAAAGCCTGCACCGCCTTACCAGCAACTTTGACCAAATCTGCATCGGGGCCGTCTGCCTTGAGTTTCCGAGACAGCTCAAGAAAACTAAGAATTGAATTGCTGGCTTTCTTTCCAGCTGCAGTGGGGACGATGCCGTGCTTTTCGTTGTAGGTGTGCTGAATCTTGCGGCGGCGCTCAGTTTCTTCAATCGCCTTAGCCATGGAGTCGGTCATGTTCTCGGCATAAAGCAAGGCTTTGCCTTCCACATGCCGGGCTGCACGTCCAATCGTCTGAATCAAGGAGCGCTGGGCACGCAGGAAGCCTTCCTTGTCAGCATCAAGAATTGCCACCAAAGACACTTCAGGGAGATCCAATCCCTCTCGGAGCAAATTCACGCCAACAAGAACGTCATATTCACCCAGCCGTAAATCCTGAATGATCTCAATTCGCTCAATCGAGTGAATCTCTGAGTGTAAATAACGCACACGAACTTTGTTTTCTGCCAGATAATCCGTTAGATCTTCTGCCATCCGCTTGGTGAGCGTGGTCACCAACACCCGCTGCTTCTTGGACGCACGATCGCGGATTTCACCAAGCAAATCATCCACTTGTCCAGTGGTGGGGCGCACCTCCACGAGTGGATCCAGCACGCCTGTGGGGCGGATCACCTGCTCAGCGACTTGCCCCTCACTAACCTCCATCTCCCAGTTTCCAGGGGTAGCACTCACAAACACGGTTTGCTTGGCCTTGCCCCAAAACTCCTCCGATTTGAGCGGGCGATTATCAGCCGCACTTGGCAAGCGGAAACCATGGTCAATCAGCACCTTTTTACGTGCTTGATCGCCGTTGTACATCGCCAGCAACTGGGAGCAGGTCACGTGGCTTTCATCCACGATGAGCAACCAATCATCTGGGAAATAGTCAATCAGGCATTCCGGTGCGGATCCAGGTTCACGGCCAGCTAAGTGGCGCGCATAGTTCTCCACTCCGTTGCAATAGCCAATTTGCTGCAACATCTCCAAGTCATACGTAGCGCGTTGCTCTAAACGCTGAGCCTCAAGCAACTTTCCTTCTCCATTCAAAAACTCAAGGCGATCTTTCAGCTCCGCACGAATCTCCTTCACTGCATCATTGAGACGCTCTTTTGGAGTCACAAAGTGCTTGGCTGGATAAATGCTGATCGCATCCAAGCTTTGAAGTATCTCACCAGTTGTTGGATCCACATAGCGAATCGCTTCGACGTCATCACCGAAGAGCTCAACGCGCACTAAGCGGTCGTCATAGGCTGGCCCAATCTCCAGAACATCTCCCTTCACACGGAAACGTCCACGACCTGCTTCTGTGTCATTGCGGCTGTACTGATTATTCACCAAATCACGCAAAGATCCACGCAAATCCAAGGTCTCACCCACCTTGAATGGAACCGCAGCTTTGAGGTATTCACTAGGGATTCCTAGCCCATAAATACAACTAATCGAAGCCACTACGATTACATCACGACGCTCAAACAAAGAACGCGTCGCAGAGTGACGCAGCATATCGATCTCTTCATTGATCGATGCTGTTTTAGCGATGTAGGTATCACTTACTGGAACATAGGCTTCCGGCTGGTAATAATCGTAATAAGAGATGAAATATTCCACAGCGTTGTGCGGAAAGAACTCCCGGAGCTCATTACAAAGCTGCGCCGCCAACGTTTTGTTGTGGGCCAACACCAAGGCCGGACGTCCGGTTTGGGCGATCACATTGGCCATCGTGAACGTCTTGCCGGTACCCGTAGCGCCCAATAGCGTTTGATAACGCTCTCCACCATTGACACCCTCCACCAGTTTGGCGATCGCCGTGGGTTGATCTCCCTTAGGCGTGTAAGGCGCCGATAGCTCGTAGGCGGTCATGGTCCTATGGCGTCGAGCCTGTCAAAGGGCCGTTAAGGCTACGGCGATTGCTAAGGCAATGGCGTCTTCACCATCAGCAAAGCTATCCATGAGACTGTCCCATATCAGCTCTAGGC
>QCUZ01000038.1:0-13830 GCA_003210555.1 Synechococcus sp. AG-683-A03
TGCTGTTCGAAGGTGATGCATTCCGTTGGACAAGACTCGAAGGCCTTGTTGAAAGTGCAGGGAGTCAAAGCCAACTAGATCTCGAGTCGTTGCTTGATCAAGTGCTCGATTTTTTGTTTTCAGCCAACGGCGGCATGCTCCGCAATCAATTGGTTGAAGCGGTAGCTGATCGTATCGATGCCATTGGTTGGACAGCTCTACAACGCATCGGACGCAGCTTGCCGCGGCCTTTTCAGCCACCGCTATTGCTCGATATTGCCCCTTCTCTCAACGAAGACAGCTATCTCGACCTTGAACCGATCCGTCAACTGATCACCGTTTTACAGCAATTGCCAGGTTTCAATCCTGACCTCGTTTTTAGTCGGCTTCCACGCTTGATTCGTGAACGCGATGCAAGACAAATGGGGGTGGCGCTAGCCCAAGGATTAGCCGAACGCGGAGTTGTCCGCCTCGTTAAAGCAGCGGCGGGAAGTCCGAATTAGATTCCGGCAAATGATCAAGACCATGCCTCGCAGATCCAGCCGCCAAACCATCCTGGCGCTTGGTGCCGCAATCGGTCTCAGCGTTGCATCTGCGCTGCAACCAGCCCACGCAGCTAAGGATGTGGCCCTCGTAAGTGGTGCCTATAAGCGGTCGATCTCTGTGAGTGACCTTGTCTATCTCGCAGACACTGGCAAAGCTAAGGGCATTCTTTCTGACGTTCTTCGCCTCGGAAAACAGGATCCAAAAGAAGTCGCAAAATTACTGAATCAGAAGCTTGATCTTCCTTTAGTTCTAACTAGTCGTTTGATGTCCACTCGGATTGGCGATGTCATCATCCGACGTGTGGCATCGATCATTTACCCCCTCAAAGTGCCCGATCCCTCGGTCAGTGTTCCTGCGATCCGAGCCGGTGTCATTAACGGCCTACAGAAAGAAGAGGGGGGCCTAACAGTGATCAATTTTCTGGATGCCTATCCAGCAGAGGTCATGGAAGTCAATATTCCCGCCTTGATGGCTTTGATCGAAAAAGCTGAATCCATTGCTGGCTTAGTGAAATTCTTCTCCGATTCCCCGCTCGACGGTTTGAAATAAAGCCCTCGTAAAACCCAGTCACTCGATCCAGACACATAGATTTCTGAGATTGCTGCTCTCTGCGGGTGTCCGTACTCAAGAACCTCCGCCGGCGTTTCACCGCCAAACCAGTCATGCAGGACTGGCCCGGGCTCATCGAGGCCTATCGATCTTGGCTTCCCGTTTCTTCAGCCACACCAGTGATCACCTTGCACGAAGGTGCCACTCCGCTGATCCCTGTCCCATCCATTGCGGAACGGATTGGCCGCGGAGTGAAGGTTTTCGTGAAGTACGACGGTCTTAATCCCACTGGATCCTTCAAAGACCGTGGAATGACCATGGCAATCAGCAAGGCCAAAGAAGCTGGTTGCGAAGCGGTGATTTGTGCCAGCACCGGAAATACCAGCGCCGCTGCCGCTGCCTACGCCCGTCGAGGCGGAATGCGAGCCTTCGTGTTGATCCCAGACGGATATGTCGCGCAAGGAAAACTGGCGCAGGCTCTTGTCTATGGAGCTGAAGTGCTGGCGATCCGGGGGAATTTCGACCGTGCTCTCGACATCGTTCGAGAAGCAGCCGAGAAATACCCGATCACCTTGGTGAATTCGGTGAATCCTTACCGACTGCAAGGACAAAAAACCGCTGCCTTTGAAATCGTCGATGCCCTTGGAGATGCTCCCGACTGGCTGTGCATCCCGATGGGCAATGCCGGAAATATCACGGCCTACTGGATGGGATTCCAGGAATATCAACAAGCCGGTCGCAGCCGGCGTTTGCCGCGAATGATGGGATTCCAGGCCAGTGGCTCGGCGCCACTTGTGAATGAAACCACCGTGAGCGATCCAGAAACCATCGCGACAGCGATTCGGATCGGAAATCCAGTGAACCGAGAGAAGGCCATCGCAGCCCGTAAAGCCAGCAACGGAGCCTTCCTTGATGTCACCGATGAGGAAATCATCGATGCCTACAAACTTCTCGGTGGCCAAGAAGGAATCTTCTGTGAACCTGCCAGTGCAGCCTCTGTGGCGGGCTTAATCAAACGTGCGGCAGAGGTTCCAGACGGATCCACGGTGGTCTGTGTCTTAACAGGCAATGGCCTGAAAGATCCGGACTGCGCCATCAACAACAACGACGCCTCTTTCTACGCCGATCTTGACCCGGATCTGAGCACCGTGGCCAAGGTGATGGGCTTCTAAAGCGGTTCAGAGGAGGCCCAATGTCAGCAGGATCTGATCGGTTCAGAGCAGAAACTGCCTGCGGAATCCACCGATTACTGCTGACAAAAACAGTGGAAAACCGAAGACAACTCGTCCTCCCAAGTAATCACAACTTTTCCCCAGGCTGTGGGCGATGGGGAAAAAGAGCAATTCTCCCCATCGCTCTTTTTGTATTCCACAACGCACCAACTTCAAAAACTGCAGAAACAGAAGGGTTTGATCTCGTTTCCCCTGTTTCCACAGGATCTACTACGGCTGTTTTAGTAGTTCTTTTAAAAGAATAAAAACAGCCCTAAAGCCGGGGAACACGAAAAAAACGTGAAACCATTGCGCTTCTCCCGAGCCTGTGAAATCGTGAGGAGAGATTTGTTCCCGCCGTTGACTCGGACCTCATGAAATTGGTCTGTTCCCAGGCAGAACTCAACGCAGCTCTGCAGTTGGTTAGTCGGGCTGTTGCCTCTCGTCCAACCCATCCGGTGTTGGCCAATGTGTTGCTCACCGCTGATGCCGGCACTGATCGGCTCAGCCTCACAGGGTTTGATCTGAATTTAGGAATTCAGACGTCACTGCCTGCTTCTGTCGAAAGCAGTGGGGCAGTAACTTTGCCCGCCCGCTTGCTTGGTGAAATCGTCTCCAAGCTGTCCAGCGATTCCCCTGTGTCGTTGTCCAGTGATGCGGGCGCTGACCAGGTCGAGCTCACAAGCTCTAGCGGCAGCTATCAGATGCGTGGAATGCCCGCTGACGATTTCCCCGAGCTCCCGCTCGTGGAGAACGGCACAGCCCTACGCGTGGATCCCGCATCCCTGCTGAAAGCCTTGCGTGCAACCTTGTTCGCAAGCAGTGGTGATGAAGCCAAACAGCTCCTCACAGGAGTGCATCTGCGCTTCAATCAGAAACGTTTGGAGGCCGCATCCACCGACGGACACCGGCTAGCGATGTTGACAGTTGAGGATGCCTTGCAGGCCGAAATCAGTGCTGACGAGTCTGAGCCTGATGAATTGGCCGTGACGCTGCCAGCACGCTCTCTGAGGGAGGTAGAGCGATTAATGGCGAGCTGGAAAGGTGATGATCCGGTCAGCCTGTTTTGTGAGCGAGGTCAGGTCGTTGTGCTCGCGGCCGATCAGATGGTGACCAGCCGCACCCTGGAAGGGACCTATCCCAATTACCGCCAGTTGATTCCTGACGGTTTTAGCCGCACGATTGATCTCGATCGTCGAGGCTTCATTTCTGCTTTGGAACGGATCGCTGTCTTGGCTGATCAACACAACAACGTCGTCCGGATCGCGACAGAACCAGCTACTGGATTGGTTCAGATCAGTGCTGATGCCCAAGACGTGGGTAGTGGTTCTGAGTCTTTACCTGCCGAGATCAAGGGCGATGCCGTACAAATTGCTTTCAACGTGCGCTATGTGCTGGATGGCCTCAAGGCCATGGATTGTGATCGCGTCAGGTTGTCTTGCAATGCCCCAACGACCCCAGCGATCCTCACCCCTGCCAATGGGGATCCAGGCCTCACCTATCTGGTGATGCCTGTTCAGATCCGTTCCTGAAACCGTTCACGACGTCTTGACTGTTCCGGACCAGCTCCTCTTGAGCGATCTGTTGCACCACAGGGTGCGCTGTGATAAGGGCCTTGATCATGGGCCAGGCGTCATGGCTTGGATGCACCCACCTGTGCATCGTCTGCTCGGCTGGGTGAGTCGTCCGTCTGCATTGCGTTCAAGCCGAGATGTTTGGCGTCTTGATCAATGTCGTGGATTCGATGATCAGCAGGTCTTTGTCAAGGGGGATCCCGCAGAAGCCGATCAGATCACCTTGGATCGGTTGCCAACCCTTATGGATGCTGACCTTCTCAACGCCGATGGGGAGCGGGTCGGCATCATTGCCGATTTAGCTTTTTTGCCAGCGAGCGGGCAAATCAGTCATTACCTCGTGGCAAGGAGTGATCCTCGCCTGCCTGGAAGCAGTCGCTGGCGCCTGTTGCCAGATCGAATCGTTGACCAACAGCCGGGCCTGGTGTCGACGGCTATCCATGAACTCGATGATTTACCTCTCGCTAGGGCCAGTGTTCGTCAGGATTTTCTTCAGCGCTCAAGGCAGTGGAGGGAACAGCTGCAGCAGTTCGGAGATCGTGCTGGTGAGCGCTTGGAGGGTTGGTTAGAAGAACCGCCTTGGGACGAGCATCCTGCGGCCTCTGAGGTTGCCTCTCCCTATCCGCCAGCAGCATCTCCTGCGGAGGACCCACTAGAAGACTGGGATGATTCCGATTGGCCCGATCAACCCAGGGGTGAACGTGGCCGTTCCGTTCGAAAGGATCCAACGGATCGAAATGATTGGCCCGATCACGAGGAAGATCCTTGGGTCTGATCGTCGGCAACACTGGGTACAGATGAGTCATCGGTTGTGACCCAGTCCTCTCATGCGGTTGCGGCATTTGATCTTGGGGCAGCTCTGCGCCAGGAAGGGCTCACCGAAACGGATTACAGCGAAATTCAGCGTCGGCTTGGACGGGATCCCAACCGTGCTGAGTTGGGAATGTTTGGTGTGATGTGGTCGGAGCATTGCTGTTACCGCAATTCAAGACCCCTGTTGAGTGGTTTCCCAACAGCAGGCCCACGCATCCTTGTGGGCCCTGGAGAGAACGCTGGCGTGGTGGATCTGGGTGAAGGTCACCGTTTGGCGTTCAAAGTTGAAAGCCATAACCACCCCTCGGCTGTTGAGCCTTTTCAGGGAGCTGCCACGGGGGTTGGTGGCATCCTGCGTGACATTTTCACGATGGGCGCTCGGCCGATTGCGTTGCTGAATGCCCTGCGTTTTGGACCACTGGACGAACCAGCCACCCGTGGATTGGTGGAAGGGGTTGTCGCTGGTATTGCCCATTACGGCAATTGCGTTGGCGTGCCCACCGTGGGTGGAGAGGTGGCATTCGATCCTTCCTATCAAGGCAATCCCCTGGTGAATGCCATGGCCCTTGGCCTGATGGAAACGGATGACATCGTCCGTTCGGGAGCCGCAGGGGTCGGTAATCCGGTGGTGTATGTCGGGAGCACCACGGGCAGGGATGGCATGGGAGGTGCCAGTTTTGCGAGCGCTGAGCTCAGTGCGGATTCACTGGATGATCGCCCTGCGGTGCAGGTGGGAGATCCCTTTCTCGAGAAGGGATTGATTGAGGCTTGCCTGGAAGCCTTTCAAAGCGGTGATGTTGTCGCGGCCCAGGATATGGGTGCTGCGGGTCTGACCTGTAGTTGTTCGGAGATGGCCGCTAAGGGAGATGTGGGCGTCGAGTTGGACCTCGATCGAGTGCCTGCGCGCGAAAAAGGCATGACCGCCTACGAATTCCTGCTTTCGGAATCGCAAGAGCGCATGTTGTTTGTGGTGCGTTCTGGTCGGGAGGAGCAGCTGATGCAGCGTTTCCGGCGTTGGGGGCTGCAGGCAGCGGTTGTGGGTCGCGTTTTGGAGGAGCCTGTGGTGAGGGTGCTGCAACACGGAGCTGTGGCGGCAGAAGTTCCGGCCAGGGCTTTGGCAGAGGACACACCGATCAACAAGCACGAGCTGCTTTCTGAGCCCCCAGATGACATCCAGACGCACTGGTCCTGGTGTGAATCCGATCTTCCTAGTCCTGCCAGCGATCGCGATTGGAATGCGGATCTGCTGCGTTTGCTGGATGACCCCACGATTGCCAGCAAACGCTGGATTTATCGCCAATACGACCAGCAGGTGTTGGCCAATACGGTGATTCGAGCCGGTGGTGCTGATGCTGCAGTGGTTCGTCTGCGTCCTCAACAGGGAGATGCATCGCTGCAAACATCTCAGCGAGGCGTAGCGGCCACGTTGGATTGTCCCAATCGTTGGGTGGCGCTTGACCCAGAGCGGGGAGCGATCGCAGCGGTGGCTGAGGCTGCCCGCAATCTCAGCTGTGTTGGAGCCCAGCCGATCGCGGTGACCGACAACCTGAATTTCCCATCCCCGGAAACTCCTAAGGGGTATTGGCAGTTGGCGATGGCATGTCGCGGTCTATCCCATGCCTGTCGCGCCTTGGGCACCCCTGTCACCGGTGGCAACGTCTCCCTCTACAACGAAACGAGGGCAGATGATGGCAGTCTTCAGCCCATTCACCCCACGCCTGTGGTGGGCATGGTGGGACTGGTGGAAGATCTCAACCGCTGCGGAGGTTTGGCATGGCGTCAACCTGGCGATCTTGTGGTGCTGCTTGGTGTTTCCACCGATGAGGAGGGGAATGAAAGTGTTGGCTTAGCGGGCAGTAGCTATCAGGGGGTTGTTCACGGGTTGCTCACTGGCCGTCCCCCGAGCGTGGATCTGGAATTGGAGGGTCAAGTTCAGGCTTTGGTCCGTCAGGCGTTTGCCCAGGGCGTGTTGGCCTCAGCCCATGACAGCAGTGATGGTGGTTTAGCAGTAGCGCTCGCAGAAAGTACCTTGGCCTCTGGCCTTGGTGTTGATCTCAAGCTGCCCCATGGGTCTGCTCGCTTGGATCGTGTTTTGTTTGCTGAAGGCGGTGCACGCATCGTCGTTTCAGTTCGTGCAGAACAGCGCAGTGCTTGGCACGCTTTGGTGGCCTCCCAAGAGCATCAAAGCGTTCCTGTCACAGAGATTGGAACCGTTGCCGACCATGGTTGTTTCCGGTTAGCGGTGGGCAATCATCCAGTGCTTGATCTTGCTGTTGAGAGTCTGCGAGAGCAATACGAACAAGCCGTTCCCCGTCGCCTTGGAGCGGTTTGATGCAGAATCTTCAAACCCATCCGAAGTCGAGGCGGCCGGTGCATCAGCTCGAGATAGAGCGTCCCGATCGCATGGAAGAAGCCTGCGGTGTTTTCGCTGTTCAGGCCCTGGAACAGCCGGTGGCGAACCTGGTGTATTTCGGTCTTTATGCCCTGCAGCATCGGGGTCAGGAATCCGCTGGAATTGCTGTTTTCAACGAAGGAAAGGTCAGGCTCCACAAGGACATGGGCTTGGTGAGCCAGGTGTTTGATCAGGATGTGCTCGAGCGCATGCCTGGTGGTTTAGCCGTGGGCCATAACCGTTATTCCACCACCGGGAGTAGCAAGGTTTGTAATGCCCAGCCCGTGGTCTTGATGACCCGTCTCGGCCCCTTTGCGTTGGCGCATAACGGCAATCTTGTGAATGCAGCAGAGCTGCGAGCTCAGGTGGACGACGGTGAGGTGGAGTTCACGTCCACGACGGATTCAGAGTTGATCGCTTATGCGGTTCAGCAGGCTGTGGATGGGGGTTTGGATTGGACAGAGGGGATCAAAGCGGCCGCGGCCCAGTGCCAGGGGGCTTTCAGTTTGGTGATTGGAACCTCCGATGCCCTGTACGGCTTGCGTGATGGTTATGGCATTCGACCGCTGGTGTATGGCTACATCGGTGATCCGGATCTTGGGCACTGGGTACTGAGTAGTGAAACCTGTGGGCTCGACATCATTGGCTCTCCGTTCGTTGCTGATGTTGAACCTGGCGAATTAGTGGTGTTTCGTTGCGGGGATCCCACACCAGAGCGTCATCGCTGGATTGAACCCACCACCCGCATGTGCGTGTTTGAAATGATCTATTTCGCTCGCCCTGACAGTCGTTTCTTTGGAGAATCTCTATATAGCTATCGGCAGCGCATCGGCCAGATCCTGGCCCGTGAATCCGCGGTTGAGGCGGATCTCGTGATTGGTGTTCCTGATTCCGGAATTCCAGCTGCGATCGGTTATTCCCAGAGCAGTGGCATTCCCTATGCCGATGGACTGATCAAAAACCGCTATGTCGGCCGAACCTTCATCCAGCCGACTCAGGCGATGCGTGAGGCTGGGATTCGCGTGAAGCTCAATCCACTTCCGGATGTTTTAAACGGCAAAAGAGTTCTGGTGATTGATGACTCGATCGTCCGTGGAACCACCAGTAAAAAATTGGTTCAGGCTCTTCGTGATGCAGGCGCCATTGAGGTGCACATGCGTATTAGTTCACCACCGGTCACCCATCCTTGCTTCTACGGCATCGACACCGATACCCAGGATCAATTGATTGCTGCTCGACTCACGCTGCAAGAGATTGAGGAGCATCTCAAGGTGGATTCGCTGGCTTATCTCAGTAAGGAAGGGATGGTGGAAGCTGCGCATGCGCAGTCAGAACATTTCTGTACAGCTTGTTTCGATGGGAACTACCCGGTTCCGATGGACGCTTCTATCAAGGCGAGCAAATTGATGCTTGAACCAGCCGGGGTGGCGGCAACGCATCTCTGATCAGCTGATTAAGGGCACCAATCGCAGGATGGTCTCGTTGTCTTTGAGCATGAGCTGATCCTGATCATTCACTTTCAGTCGTCCGTGACGACCGGTTGATGTCACCACACCAATGAGTGAATCGGCGAGGCAAGCTGCTGCAATCCTGTCGCTCCCAGGGGTGGATTCGGACTTCAGCTCACAGCCGATTTCCCCGAGATCGCCCCGCTTGCAGGATCGGATCGTGGTGAGTTCCAACCAGTGCAGACGGCCTGTTTGGCTCGCTAGCAGGATGGTGGTAGGTCGTTCAGCGTGCCCTGCGATTGCGGTGACCAGCTGTTCGCCAGGGAGCAGACGCATGGTGATGGGTCCTTGGGCCAACTTGCCCATCACAGGCAGATTGGTTTCCCCTGCTTGTAAACGCAGAATTCTGCCGATATCGCTGATGACGGCCACATCAGCTCCGTCTTGACAGATCAAGGCTGCTTTTAGGTTCACGCCTTCTTTCAGTTTTAAAACGGTGGCGGCGCGCCCTGACAATTCCTGGATATCTTTGAGCGGAAGCCGTTTGAAGCGTCCATCACTGGTCAACAGGCCAAGGGATTTCGTCTCATTGGCGGCGAGATCCTCCGGATTGGGTAAAGGCAATAACGACACCACCTCATCGCCCTCAAGGGCTGTGGGTAGGAATCGCTCCAGGGTTCCTTGCTGCTGTCCCGCAAATTCCCAGCGCACAAGCGCTACACGACCGCTCACTGTCACAGCCAAGAGACGTGGCGGAGGCTGGACGGGAAGGCTGATCAGGGCTGGAGATGGTTCATCTCCCATGGGCACTGGATCGTTGAGATGGAGGCGTCCCAGCAGCTGAGGACTGACAATTTTCACCTGACCATCGTCTTGAATCAGCAGTCTTGAATCGCCAGGAAGGGCATCCAGGGCCTGGCGTCTCTGTAGTTCGGCATTGGGCCTTTGACTGGCGGCCCGCTCGGCAAGCAAGTGGTCGCCCCCTTCGACAAGCCGGGTGCGTCTTGGCGTTGCAAAGCGTTTTTTGAGTTGGCGCAGTTCCTGGATCAGGGCATCAAGCAATTGGTCGCGGTTTTCCAGCAGCAGGGTGAGTCGCTGTCTTTCCTTGCGAAGATCGTCTGCCTCCTTACGCAGGCTTTCCTGTTCCAGACCTGTGAGCCTGCGCAGTGGCATGGCCAGCACAGCATCTGCCTGCCGTTCGCTGAGATCGAAATGCACCATCAAGCTGGCCCTTGCCTTGGCCGCATCTCTGGCCTCCTGGATCATGGCAATCACTTGTTGCAGTGATGCGAGGGCGGTGGTCAGGCCCTCCACGACTTCAAGCCGATCTTCCGTTTTGCGCAGCGCATGGTTGGTACGCCGAATGATCGTGAGCTCTCTGTAATCCAGGAAGGTTTGGAGGAGCTGCAACAGGGTGAGTTGCTGGGGTCTTCCATCGACCAGGGCCAGCAGGATTGCGCCGAAGTTGCTTTGGAGCGACGTGCGCCGTTGCAAGTCGGTCAGCACCGTTTCTGGATCGGCATCACGGCGGAGCTCCACCACCACACGCATCCCTTCGCGGTCACTTTCATCACGGATATCGGCAATGCCACCAATTTTTCCGTCGTTGACATATTCAGCCAGTTTTTCGATCCAGCCGGCCTTACTGAGTTGGTAAGGGAGCTCGGTCACGATCACAGCGTTACGCCGATGCTTTCCTTTGCCGGGATGCACTTCCTCAACATGGGCGACGCCACGCATGGGAATGCTGCCTCGGCCTCGTAAATACGTTTCGCGGACGCCGCTTCCAAGCAGCACTTCTCCACCCGTAGGGAAATCGGGACCAGGGATCAGCTTTAGGACGTCGTCTTCGCTTAAATCGGGGTTTTGAACCAGTGCAATCAGACCATCCACCACCTCGCCGAGGTTGTGGGGAGGGATGCTGGTGGCCATGCCAACAGCGATGCCCGAGCAGCCATTCAGAAGTAAAAACGGAAGCTGGGCGGGAAGAACGGTGGGCTCTTGTTGGGAGCCATCAAAATTGGAGGCAAAATCGACGGTGTCGTCGCCGATTTCATCGAGTAATCCCTCGTGGGAGATCCGGGCTAGCCGCGTTTCGGTGTATCGCATGGCTGCTGGTGGATCGTCATCTACCGAGCCAAAGTTGCCGTGACCATCCAGTAACGGGTGACGGCTGGAAAAGGTTTGGACCAAACGCACCAGCGCGTCATAAACGGCTTGATCACCATGGGGGTGGTACTTACCAAGCACGTCCCCGACGACACGGGCACATTTCCGATAGGGACGATCTGGGGTGAGCCCCAGTTCGTGCATCGCAAATAAAATTCTGCGTTGGACAGGTTTCAGTCCATCACGCACATCCGGGAGCGCTCGGCCCACGATCACGCTCATCGCGTATTCGAGGTATGAGCGCTGCATCTCGTGGTGCAGGGCGATCGATTGAACGCGCTCCTCGGCCATCCTGCAGGGAAATAAGAGGGCAGTCGAGTGTCAGCCTACAGATCTTCTCCTGCTTGACCAGGTTTTTGGCTAATTAGCGCTTTTCGGATCTGCATTCGCCTCAGCACGTTCGACGGCGTTTTGAAGGCTGGGGTTGTTGAAAAGTTCAGCTGTAGCTCTGCGTAATTTCAGGCCCCATAGTTGTTTTTTTTGATGGCCAGGTAAAACGTAATTCGGAGATTCGGCGAGGGCTTGTTGAGCGAGCTTCAATGATTCCTGATCTCCAGGACTGACTTTGTTTAATGCCGCAGCTAGGGCCAACATCGGTTCTGGATTGGCATTGATCGCTAAGACCGAACGCCAGCGACGAATGGCTTCTTTGGTATTCCCCATTTCGAACAACACCAGGCTTTGATTATTTAGGGCTTCCCAGAAACTGGGCTTAATCGCGGTTGCGCGCTCAAAAGCCTTGAGGGCTTGCTTTTGATCGGATTGCATCACCCTGGCGTTGCCAAGGTCGAAATAGGCCGTTGCGTTTTTTGGATCGAGTTTGAGTCCTCGATCCAACAAGGGGATGGCGTCGTCTGGACGGTTGTCACGCAGAGCTAAGGATGCTTCAGCGAACCAAAGCCCTGCGTTGGTTGGGTTGAGTGATTTCGCACGGGCCAGGGATCCTGCTGCGTCATCGAGTTGTTCGCTCCGTAGTTGCGCTTCAGCCAACACGGACCAGAGCCGTTCATCGTTGGGTTGTAGTCGTACAGCTAGAGCGGCTAAGCGGGCGGCTTCTTTGGGTTGTCCAAGCCTTAGCAATTGCGCTGCAGTCCGACCGATGCCGATTCCAGCTCCTTCTAATTCTTGTGTGCTGGGTGTGAAGACATAGGGAATGATGGCTTTGGCGGGTTCAGCGCTGCACAGACCGATCGCGCTCATCAGGGCCGCTGACACCCAAGCTTTGTTGAACGATTGGCTTGAACGCCGATGGGATCCCATCACCGAATCTCAGATGAAGACACAGTAGGTGGATCTACTGACTTTGCTGAGGCGGCATTGCGGCGCCACATCCAAGGTTTGATGCGTCTGAGTGCGGATCCGCGCAATTTCTGATCCCAGGTCGCCGGATCCCATTGCTCAACCTGCGCAGCGCTTAGATCCAAAATCCAGGGACGGGGCTGGACCTCTGGATCTTCACTCGATGGGAGCTCCGTCTGATTGAACGGACAGACGTCCTGGCAGATATCACAGCCTGCGACCCATGGACCCATCCCAGCCTTAATCAGGTCTGGAAGCTGTTCATCCCGATTCTCAATGGTGTGATACGCGATGCATCGCCGTGAATCAACGACAAAGGGCTCCCGGATGGCGTCGGTGGGGCAGGCGTCCATGCACGCTCTGCAACGGCCGCAACGAGGCTGGGCCGGCTGATCAGCAACTAATTCTTCTGTGCTGAGCAGGTGGCCGATCACCATCCAAGACCCCCGTTGTGGATGAATCACGTTGCTGTGTTTGCCAATCCATCCCAAACCAGCCTCTTCCGCCCATGCCTTATCGAGTAGGGGTTCGGCATCCACGCAAACTCGCCAGCGCGATTCGGGCCTTTGTGTTTCAAGCCAGCGGCCAACGCGGCGCAGCCTTTGGTTGACAACGCGGTGGTAGTCACGGCCCCATGCGTAGCGGGCGATGGCAAGGCTGTTCGGTTGGCGCGAGTCGGAGACGTAGTAATTCAACCCAACGGCAAGCAAGCTTCGAGCTCCATCCAGAAGCGTCCTCGCATCGAGCCTTCGTGGAGCAGCCATCCAGCCCATCTCCGCTTGAAAACCAGCGTCAAGCCAGCGCTGTAATGCTGCTGTCCGCATCTGCAGCCTGGAACTTCCCGGTAGACAGGCGATCCCTACCGGATCGAATCCTTCTAGGCGGGCGCGTTCCTTGAGAGCCGCACTGAGTTGGGGTTGTCCAGCGGAGGACGTCACGGAAGTGGGCCGTAAAATTAAATGCCTTTAAGCATCGTGACGTGTCCGCATCCCCATCGGGTTCTCAATCCTTACGTCTGTCGTTTGTTCTGAGATGGTTGGGCATCACCCTTGTTGTGCTGCTGGCATTGCAAATGGCCGTGCTGCTGAGTGCAGCCGATTGGGCCGATGGAGTCTTTAAGCAACTGTTAATTGAGCGCTTAGTCAATCAAGCCCCTATGGGACTGATCGGGCTTTTGCTCATGCTTTTGGGTTCGCGCCTTGACCAACCGGAGACAGCAAGACCTCCAATTCGTTGGTTTGTTTGCGTGATTTCTGCGCTGTTGGCGATTTTGATGATCGTGGTTGTTCCTGTGTCGATCTCAGGCAATCAGAACCTCTCTGGTGAAACGGATCAAACGCTTGAGCAGCAAAAGGGTCAGTTGGAGATGGCTCGTCAGCAATCGGCTAACCCCGAGAACGTGAAAATGCTGGGTAACCAGCTCACTCAGGCAGGACAGTTGCCAGCTGATGCCAGTGATGAAGACAAGGTCAAAGCTGCTCAGGCTTTCATCGACAAGCAGCTGGCGCAGATGGAACAGCAGATTAAGCAGGGAGAGCGTCAGCGCAACCTGGCTGTGAATCAGCGTCGCTTCGGCGGGACTTTGAGTGCGGTGATTCTTGCTGTTGCTTTCGTGCTCTTGGCTCTGGCGGCCGTGATCTAATCGATCTGCTGGTTAGGTTGGTGAGATCACGTCAGCCTTAGGCCACAGGCGTTCCTTGGTGCAGTCCAATACAAGACCTGACCTGCCGCTTAGCGCCAGGATTCAGCAAGACCTGAAAAACGATTTAATCGCTGGGTTGTTGGTGGTGATTCCGCTAGCAACCACCTTTTGGTTAGCAACCACGGTCAGTCGTTTTGTGCTGGCTTTT
>QCUZ01000039.1:0-13739 GCA_003210555.1 Synechococcus sp. AG-683-A03
GCTGAAAGGAAAGAGCACTTTCGTGATCGGTGCAACGAATGCTGGCGGTAGCAAGGCTGGAGCTGATGCTTACAACAGCAATTATGGTGCTACAACATTCAATTACGATCAGCGTCTAGTCTTTAATACTAGTTTTACTGGTAAGGATAAACTACTCGCACGTATGCGTGCTGGTAACTTTAAAAAGGGTGGAAATGCCTTTTCTGGTTCAGGTGTGAACCTTGCTGCACTTGACGTAGCGACTGATTCTGGTGCTCAAGACAGCAATATCAGCAACAATGTAATTATTGATCGTCTGTACTATAAGTTTCCAGTAGGTGATCAGTTTACGTTTATTGCTGGTGCCGTTGCTCGTAATACTGAGTCGATCGCTCTTTGGCCTTCTAAGTATAATAAGGGCGGTGCCAAAATCCTTGACTGGACTGCCTTGATGGGAACCAGCGGTGTTTATAATAAAGAAACTGGTCAGTTAATTGGTGCTTATTGGCAGCAGAAAGTTGACAAGGGAGATAATAACTTTAGTTTCTCTGTTAACTACGTTGCTGACGACAAGAATGGCAATATCTCTAATCCCAATAAAGGGGGTTTCATGACCTCCAACTCTGAAGCCAGCTTGATGGCTCAGCTGGGTTATGCAGGTCCTCGTTGGGGCGTGGCTCTTGGTTACCGTTATGGCCAGTGCGATAGTGGCAATGGCTTCCGTCGTGGAACTAGCTTTGCTAAGTCTGATGACTGGAATAACGATTGTGAGTACGGCGTAAAGGATTCTCTTCGTCGTTCCAGTAGCACAAATAGCTACGCAATTAATGCTTATTGGGCTCCTGAAGATCCTGGCTTCATTCCATCAATCTCTCTTGGTTGGGGTTTGAATACCGTTAGTTCTAATGACAAGGCTGATGGATCAGCTCTGACAACCCAGAGCTGGATGGCTGGTCTCAAGTGGGACGATGTCTTCTTGAAAGGCAATGATCTTGGCTTTGCGGTTGGTCAACCTACGTTCGCAACGGCTCTCAAGGGTGGTGATACACCCTACGATGGCAACTATGTTTTCGAACTGTATTACAACTTCCAGGTGACTGATAACATTGCCATTACACCAGCACTGTTTTATCTGTCACGTCCTGAAGGACAGGACACTCAAGCTTTCGTGAACAACGGAAGTGGTTATGACGGCCAGTTCAATGTCTTTGGTGGATTGGTTCAAACAACCTTTAAGTTCTAATTGTTGTCTGAGATTAAGTCCAACTTAGTTTATTGATTTTAGACCCTCAGCTTTTGCTGGGGGTCTTTTTTTGGTTTTCGATTTCATTATGGACTTGTTTTTCCCTATCGCTTATCACGGATGTATATCAGTGTCTGTGAATGCAGCGTTGTCGCATCCAATCTATACAGTGGGGTGGAGCAACACTTTTTGGATCGATTGTTGCTCACTTGCTCTTTCCTGCTTCGTGCCCGTTTATCTCGAGACGGTTGGACATTGACCTGCAGAGCAATAGCTCTTTGGCTAAAGTAATTAGTGAGTTCCCTCAGGGGTTTTTTAAGGTGTTGAAATCTGCATGACTACAGATTTTTTTGATATCTCCAATGCCGCCCGTCTTTTGGTTGTGGATCACGATAAAGAAGCTCGTGACCATATCTGTGGAGTTCTTAAGGAAGAGGGATTTGATGTTAAATCTTTGGACAATGGATTGCTCGCATGGGAGCTTTTACAGAATGAAGAGTTTGAGTTGATTGTTCTTAATCGAAAGCTGTCTGGGATCAGTGGCTTTGATCTTTGTAGAAAACTTAGAATGCAAAATAATCAGTCTCTTATTCTAATGGTGAGTAGTTTAGATACTGAAGCCGACCGTGTCATGGGCCTCGAAGTTGGTGCCGATGACTACTTAGTGAAACCATTTGGTTATCGAGAATTTTTAGCGCGTTGTAGAGCTCTTTTACGGCGTCACCCATTAAGTGGAGCAGCGCCTATTCCTGAAAAATTTGAGTGTTGCGATCTCAAGCTCTTTCCTGATGAATGCAGGGCATCTCGTGATGGCTACGATATTAAACTTTCGCCTAAGGAATTTAAACTTCTTGAATTATTCATGCAACATCCCAAGAGAGTTTGGAGTAGAGACGAGTTACTAGATCAGATATGGGGGATCGATTATATCGGTGACAAGAAAACTGTTGATGTGCATATTCGTTGGTTACGTGAAAAAATCGAGGTCAATCCTTCTAGTCCAGCAAAGATATTTACTGTTCGTGGTTTTGGTTATCGATTCTGTTGATTCATGTTCGAGTGAGAAGAAAATAATTACAGCCTAAGTTGATTATCAACGATTTACGTTTATGATTAAGATTTCCGCTTAGCTATGATTTTTCCTGACGTTCAAGCTTGGTAGGTGACTTACCACCATCCTTTGCTTGCTGTCATATTGAAGCCAACCACTTTCCTTGAGTTGTCCTACCACCTTCGTGACTGTGACGCGGGTTGTACTTACGGCGCTTGCTATTTCTTGATGAGTCAGGCGTAAATTTAATGCGAGACCTTGATCGCAAGGCTGGCCATAGTTTTCGGCCAAGAGCTCTAAAAATCTTTTGACACGATTATCAACGCCACGCAGGCCTAATAGGGCGATAAGTGATTCTGACTGACGAGTTCTTTGCATAAGAGCCTCCATCAGATTGATGTTCAGATGGGGGTTTGACGTCACCTCTTGAATTGACAGACCAAGCAAGTCACAGTGATCGAGAGTTGTGACTTCATAGAGATCTAGGTGCGTTAAGGGATCTCCGAATGGCTCGTTGGGGCCTGCAATAGCAAGCAATACATCATCACCTTGCTCATTGAGGCAACTTAATTTCACGATGCCTCGTACGACGATCCAAATGTGGTCTGGGAGTAAGGGTACTTTTACTCCACTATCAAAATGAATGGAGCGTCGTCGATAGCTGTTCTCTAGATCTCCGAGAAATTCGCTGGAGCTGCTAAGAGTGAAAACCATTTCGCGATGTGCTCGTGGTGTGAAACAACCCTATGGAGCCTCATTCAGCACTGAGCAAAGAGCTGGTAATGGTTTGTTTAAGGGTATGCCTCCACGGCTGCGTTCTTTCTTAAAGCCAGGTCGTCGTGCGAAGGCTCGAAATCTTTACCTCTCCTATGGAATGCTTTAACCCTTTCTAAACTTACCCCCTACTAGCTATTGAGTATGTGTGGAGTCAACTTTTATTGAACTTCGATGCGTATTGGCATCAATGGTTTTGGTCGGATTGGTCGGCTCGTTCTTCGTGCTCTATGGGGCCGTTCCGGAATTGAGATTGTTCATGTGAACGATTGTGCAGGTGATGCTGTTGCTGCTGCCCACCTTCTTCAATTCGACTCTGTTCATGGGCGCTGGCAACATGAGGTTCGCCCTGATTCGATGGGCTTCCTCGTTGAGGACAAGCCGGTGCGATACAGCTCAGAAAGTGATCCAACAAATGCAAGCTGGAGTGACTCTGGTGTAGAGATGCTGTTGGAATGCAGTGGCAAGTTTAAAACATCTGAATCGCTCCAATTGTTTTTAGATGTTCTGAAAATAAAAAGAATACTTGTTGCTTGTCCAGTTAAAGGGTCTGTTGGCGATGTTGAGATCCTTAATATAGTTTATGGGATTAATCATCAGCTTTATGATCCTAATTTGCATAAGGTCGTTACGGCTGCTTCTTGTACGACCAATTGTCTTGCACCCATTGTGAAGGTTGTGCATAACAGCTTTGGCATAAAGCATGGCTCAATTACTACATTGCACGATGTCACCAATACACAGGTAGTTGTGGATGGCTTTCATAATGACTTGCGGCGTGCTAGATCCTGCATTCAAAGTGTGATTCCAACCACGACTGGATCAGCAAAAGCTATCGGTCTTATCTTTCCTGAATTAGAGGGTAAGTTGAATGGTCATGCGGTGAGAATTCCACTCTTGAATGCATCCCTTACTGATGCAGTGTTCGAATTAGAGAAAAAAGTGAGTATAGAGGACGTTAATGGAGCCTTTGAAGCCGCTGCCAATGGAGAACTTCATGGCATTCTTGGTTATGAAACCCGGCCATTGGTGTCTGTGGATTATGTCAATGACAGTCGCAGTACCATTGTTGATGCATTGTCGACCATGGTTATCAACGGCACTCAAATTAAGGTCTATGCCTGGTATGACAATGAGTGGGGATACAGCTCGCGAATGGCAGATTTGGCATGCCATGTAGCTCGCCTCGAGGAATGAGTTTTTCTTCGCTGCAGCAATACAGCATCGTGACTGCAAATTACTGGGCATTCACGCTGACTGATGGTGCCCTGCGCATGTTGGTGTTGTTTCACTTCCACGAACTTGGTTACTCCACTCTTGATATTGCGTTTCTGTTTCTCTTTTATGAATTTTTTGGCATCCTGACCAATCTCTATGGTGGTTTGATTGGTGCTCGCTATGGGTTACGTCTCACGTTATGGGTTGGCACGTTGCTGCAGATCTTTGCCTTGTTGATGTTGATACCTGTTGCTGCTAGCTGGCCTAAGTTGTTGAGTGTGAGTTATGTGATGGTGGCTCAGGCAATCAGTGGTATAGCAAAAGACCTCAACAAAATGAGTGCTAAAAGTGCAATTAAGGTGGTTGTTCCCGTCAATTTAGATGATGAAAATATGGGTGAATCACAATTATTTAAATGGGTTGCAATTCTTACTGGTTCTAAAAATGCTCTCAAGGGTGTTGGTTTTTTTCTGGGTGGAGTGCTTCTTACTTCCTTCGGCTTCAATGTTGCAGTTGGCTGGATGGCGGCCGGTTTGGCATTTGCATTTCTACCTACTTTAGTTTTGCCAGCTGATTTCGGAAAGATGAAGGAGAAGCCTTCGTTGTTATCTCTCTTTTCTAAATCTGCTGGGATTAATGTCCTGTCCTTGGCTCGTTTTTTCTTGTTTGGGGCTAGAGATGTTTGGTTTGTGGTGGCTTTGCCTGTTTTCCTAGAGGCGTCCTTGGGCTGGAGCTTTTGGGAAATCGGCGGTTTTCTGGGTCTCTGGGTCATTGGTTACGGAATCGTCCAGGGGGCCGCTCCTGCTTTACGTCGTCTTTGGGGGAAGACCACTCCACCTGGTGTTTCATCCCTCCAGTTTTGGAGTGCCCTATTAACGGCGATACCGGCCCTCATCGCTATTGCCCTTTGGCGTGAAGTCGATGTTTCTATTGCAATTACTGCTGGACTTGCTGTTTTTGGAGTGGTGTTTGCAATGAACTCCTCCATTCACTCCTACATGGTGCTTTCATATACCGATTCTGAGAGCGTTAGCCTCAACGTTGGTTTTTATTACATGGCGAATGCAGCGGGACGTTTAACGGGGACATTGTTGTCTGGAGCTATTTTCCTTTTAGGTGGAATGGAGGCTTGTTTATGGATGTCTTGCCTTCTTGTTGGTCTTGCATTTTTGAGCAGTTGCAAATTACCGTTACCGCCTAGACACTGCGTTAACCCTATCCAATCAGTCTAATTGTCCTGATTGATTACTTATATATATCCTCTGATTCCTTGTGTACTGTGGATGCAAAGGCTTAAGTGTTATGCGGCTCATCATGTAATTACTGATGGCCATTAAAAAAGAGGGGATAATAATTCTCCCCTCTACACGATTTATGCTTGTCTTTTTGTGACGAAGGATTACTCCTTGATGGTTTCAACCGCTTCTTTGGCTTTGCTAATCACTTCGGGAGGAAGTGAAACGTAGCCAAGTTCTGGAGCCTTGGACTGGGCCTCTTCAGAGAGCATGAAGTTGAAAGTCTTTTGAAGAAGTGGGAGCTTGTCACCATTCCCGTTGGCGTAGGCCAGCACCCATGTGAACGTCACGATTGGATATCCACCCATGGGGTTTGGATTGCCACCGATTAGATCTGGACCGAGATCGATGGATCCCAGCGCTTCACTGGCTGTTTTATTTGTGGGTATAACTTTTTCCCCTGAGCCGTTTTGCACAGCCGCTGCTTGGAGATCTCCTTTTACATAGGCCAGCTCGACATAGCCAATACCGCCATCGATTTGTTGGAGTTGAGCAGACACCCCTTCATTTCCTTTGGCTCCAATCCCTGAAGGCCATTGGACAGATTTGTCAGCACCGACATTGTTTTTCCATTCAGGGCTTATCGCTGAAAGGTGTTTGGTGAAGTTGTAGGTGGTTCCGGATCCATCCGAGCGATGCACAATCTTGATCGCTTTTGGATCGCATCCAAGCTCACTGTAGTTTTTGATTGTGCCTAGAAAGATGCCGGATAATTGATCTTGCGTCAGTTTTAGTTCACAGCCTGCATTGTTGTATGCAACGGCGATAGCACCAGCTGTCATAGGTATCTGCACGACACCACGATTCACTTTTGCGATGGCTTCGGGTTTCATTGGCTTGTCAGAAGCCCCGAAGTCCACTGTGCCGGCAGTGAATTGGCGTACACCTGCCCCAGAACCTACGGATTGATAATTAACTTGTATTCCCTGCGGCGCTAGGTCAGAAAACCAACGTTGATAAATCGCAGCGGGAAAAGAAGCACCAGCAGCTGCAAGTGTCCCTTCAATGTTGCTGTTGCTGTTTTCTGTGCTGGTACAGGCTGCGAGGCTGATGCCTGCTGCCACACCCAGGAACGTGAGGGATGAGCGAATCAAGAAAGGACGACGCATTTTGCGAAATCACTGCACGCTTGTTTTAAGTGCTGACATTCATAGCCACTTAAAGGATGCGTTAAGGACTGGTTATCAGTTTCGATTTTGTTGGTGTTGATCCATCATTTCGATCGAATCATGTGTACCAATGGTCTTGATTTGTGAGTGTCGTGGGATGGTCGGTTTGATTGTTTTGAGGGCAGGTCAAACGCGTTGTGACGGAATAGCGATTGAGCCAACGATTGACTCGGATGCGTTGCATCGGAGGTACTTCCTCTAGCAACTGTGAAAGTTCAATCGCTCCAAGCCTCCTTAATTCACGAACATCCACGTGCCAAAGGGATTCCGCTTCCCTGATTAGACGAGCCCACGTGCGCACCTGCTGCCAGCGTCTCAATCGCCTCCGCAAGGGATCAAATGTCCGGAAATCGCAGTGACTGATAGATCTCTGCACGCTGGACCGAGGTAGAGAACAACCGTACTGACAGCCTGATGCCGTCCACCTTGTCCTGTGATAAATCCCCTATGTGGCTTCGGATTGCTGAAACAAAACAGGGTGGTTGTTGTCAAATCTCGTCTTGCTGCACGACTGGAAATGGCAGTTCATCCACTTCACGGGCGCTGAGACGTTTTGTCCAAGCCCCTTTCACCGGATCATTCCAACGGAAACCTGCGTCGCGAGCGAGCTGGCGATCGTCGTACGAGACCTGAGCTTTCATTAAGGAACGCGGTTCGAGTCCACGTTCGATCAGTTGTTCAAGTTGATCGCAACGGCGGAACACTTCGGCCAGATAGATGCAATCGCTGAGTGCACGATGGGCAGCCCAAACCGGAATCTCGTAGGCCAATGCCAGATCTCGTACGGACGGCCGAGACCTGAGCTGCTTTTCTTTCGGCCAACGCATGTCTTCCATGCTGCAGAGCCAGGGCAGATCTGTTGAGGGAAGATGGCCCCTGCCAAACCATTGCTGGTCGAAGGCCGCGTTGTGTGCGACCAGAAGATCAGCAGCGTTCAGTAACTCTTGGAAGTAGTCGAGTCCTGGTTTCCAGGGTTGTGGCAGACGCGTCACTGCCGCGGGGATGCGATTGATGGCCTCAGCTGCATTGGACTCAACGGGCAACAGGCAAGACATCTGGGCCAGGACCTGCCGGCTTGGCACATCAAACAAAATTGCCCCAATTTCAAGGCAGTGATGGGCTTCAGGGTCCAGGCCTGATGTTTCCGTATCAATGATCAAGAGGGTGCGCGCAGATGAGGCATCGCTTTCTTCCCTTAGTTGCTCCGGCAGAGGCTGCGGTTCTTCAACCTGGAACTCACCCAGAAGATTCAATTGACCAGGAACAGCGCCTGATTCCATCACTCCAGCTCGCTCGTTCTGCAACCCATTCTCCCGCCTAGCCCAGGTGCTTCCTAGGGTGCCGCCAATTCTTGTTTCCCTCCATGGCGCTCACGATCGGAGACCGGGCACCTGAAATCGCCCTCGAAGATCAAGACGGCGTGTTGCGTCGTCGTGATGAGCTGCAAGACAAGGTCTTGGTGTTGTTTTTCTACCCCAAAGACGACACCCCTGGTTGCACGGCAGAAGCTTGTGCCTTCCGCGATACCTACTCTTCTTTCGAGGCTCTCGGGGCTGCTGTTTGGGGTGTGAGCAGCGACGATGCTGTGAGCCATCGGAAATTTGCCCAGCGCTATCAGTTGCCGTTCCCTCTCCTTAGTGATCAGGGGCAACGCCTGCGCACAAGTTTCGGGGTCCCAAAAGTTCTTGGCCTGCTTCCAGGACGGGTGACCTATGTGATTGATGCTGAGGGCACCATTCGCCATATTTTCAACAACATGCTCGATGGGCCGGCGCATGTCCGTGAAGCTGAGCGGATCGTGAAGGAGCTGTCCAAAGCATGAGCCGTTGGCAGCGACAACAGGGCTGCTGGTGCCTCTGGCCTGCTTCACCAAAAGGATTGGTGGAATTCATTGGCGGCAGCTACTTAGCTACCAATCCCCAGATCAGTTACAGGCGTTTATTGGAAGGATTGGCTGCTCGTCAGCTCGCGGTTCACGCCTGGAGCTATGTGCCAGGTTTCGACCATCAGCTGCAGGCACGAGAAGGCTGGCAAGCTCTGCGCACCTGCCGTTCTGCTTTAAATCAGCGTCTTGGACGAGATCTTGTGCCGGTGCGCGTCGGCCACAGCTTGGGTTGCAAGTTGCATTTGCTAGCTCCCGATGGAGGTCGCAACAGCCTTGGGATGGCTGCGTTGAGTTTCAACAATTTCACCGCTGAACGCTCGATTCCTCTGCTGGGCACATTGGCTCCAAGCCTTGGTGTGGTTACTGAATTCAGTCCTGGTCCTGAGGAAACATTGCGCTTGATCGAACGCTATTACTTACAACCCCGCAATCTGGTGATTCGCTTCGGGACGGATCAGCTGGATCAAAGCCAGGACTTGATGCAGGCGTTGCATAGGCGCTCAGGAGATCAAAGTCAGTTTGTTGCCATGAAGGGAGATCACCTCACTCCCGCCAGTGCTGGACTTCGACAGGGGCTCCTCGGAGATTGGGCCGATGATCCATCAAGAGCCAGGGTGATCGGCCAACTCGTTGATTCCATCAGCAACGTGGGACTCGGTCTCGAACGTCAGCGATGATTAAGCAAGCCCTTGTTTGATCGTTGTGAGCGAAAACAACACACAAAAAGTTCTTTTGCAGATTGCGAGGGCCATCGCGCTGAGTGATGGCACGATTTCAGATGAGGAAGATCGTTTGCTCAAAGACTTACCTGAGCGCCTTTATCTCAACGAAACCACCCCTGATTACAGGCCCAATCAGCCGCAAAGTCTGACTGAGCTAGCCACGTTGCTCACGAATCACACCGATCAGTGCACTGCGGTCAGGGTGGCTTGTTTGGTTGCTGGTGTGTCGCGCAACCCAGGGGATGAATCGGATATCAATCCAAAAGAACGGTCGGCTTACCGCGAATTAATCGCAGCTCTTCAAGTGTCGGAGGAAGAATTAAGCGAAATTCAGTGGGCTGCAAGAGAGGAGCTCCAGCAGAAACCTTCGCTTCTCAACATGATTTTGGACGCTATTTATGGAAAGGATGGATGGCCCGATCAAGCCTTGCTCCCACCTGACTTCCCAATGATTTGAAACGGACCCATGCAGTGACAGCAGAGGCTGTTGCTGCATGGGCTGGTTGGTCTTAACCGCGTAAACGATCAAGAACGGAGCGGTCTTCCAGAGTGCTGGTGTCGCCAGTCACCTCTTCACCGGCAGCAAGAGCTCTCAGAATCCGGCGCATGATCTTGCCACTGCGCGTTTTCGGCAGGGCATCGCTGCAGCGAATCTCGTCGGGTCTTGCGATCGGTCCGATCTCCTTGCCGACATGGGCACGCAGCTCGGCAAGGAGGGCGTCGTTGGACTCGCGTCCCAGCTCCAGCGTGACGAAAGCCACAATGCCCTCACCCTTGAGATCATCGGGTCGTCCGACCACAGCCGCTTCGGCTACGGCGGGATGGCTCACCAAGGCCGACTCGATCTCCATCGTGCCAAGACGATGCCCCGAAACGTTGATGACGTCATCCACACGCCCCATCACCCAGAAATAGCCGTCGGCATCTCGACGTGCTCCGTCACCAGCGAAGTAGAGGTGCGATCCATCTGCTGGGCGAATCGCCTCCCAGTAGCTCTCACGGAACCGCTGAGGATTTCCATGCACGGTGCGCATCATTCCTGGCCAAGGGGCTCGTACCGCTAGGTATCCACCCTCGTTTGGTCCACAGCTGTTGCCTTCTGCATCAATGATGTCGGCCTGAATCCCAGGTAAGGGCAAGGTGGCAGAGCCTGGTTTGGTGGGAGTCGCTCCAGGTAAAGGGCTGATCATCACCCCACCGGTTTCGGTTTGCCACCAGGTGTCGACGATTGGACAGCGTTGACCGCCCACCACATCGCGATACCACATCCAGGCTTCAGGGTTGATCGGTTCACCAACGGTGCCAAGCAGGCGCAGGCTGCTCATGTCGTACTGATCAGGGACAGCACGGCCACTTCTCATAAAGGCGCGAATGGCCGTAGGAGCGGTGTAGAAAATGCTCACTTTGTGCTTCTGGATCAATTCCCAGAAGGCGCCCGGCTTGGAGGGTCGAGGAGCACCCTCGTACATCACCGTGGTGGCGCCGTTCGATAGCGGTCCGTAGACGATGTAGCTGTGTCCGGTGATCCAGCCCACATCAGCCGTGCACCAAAACACATCGTCGTCACGGATGTCGAAGATCCACTGAAAGGTCAAGTGGGCCCAGAGGTTGTATCCAGCAGTGGTGTGGACCACTCCTTTGGGTTTTCCAGTTGATCCAGAGGTGTAAAGCACAAACAAGCGGTCTTCGCTCGCCATGGGCTCAGCGGTGCATGCATCGGATTGATTGGCCACGAGTTCGTGCCACCACTGATCTCTCCCCTCCACCATCTCCACCGGTTGGTCGGTGCGTTTCACAACGAGCACTGACTGCACCGTTGGGCATGCACCATCGGCAAGCGCTGCGTTGACCGCAGGCTTCAGCGATACAGGCTTGTCTTTTCGGAAACCACCATCGGCCGTGATCACCGCTTTGACTTCACCGTCAATCAGACGATCACGCAGGGCTTCTGCTGAAAACCCACCAAACACCACAGAGTGCGGAGCACCAATGCGTGCACAGGCCAGCATCGCGATGGCGGCCTCTGGAACCATGGGCATGTACAAAGCGACGAGATCGCCTTTGCCAATTCCCATGGCCTTGAGCGCGTTGGCAGCACGGCACACCTCGGCATGCAGCTCTTGGTAGGTGAAGGTGCGCACATCTCCGGGCTCGCCCTCCCAGATCAGGGCTGTTTTGTTGGCCTTAGGCCCATTCAGATGTCGGTCAAGACAGTTGTAGGAGAGGTTGGTTGTTCCTCCCTCAAACCAACGTGCAAAGGGCGGATTGTCCCAGTCGAGAACGGTGTGAAACGGTTCAAACCAATGCAGTTCACGACGTGCGGCCTCTCCCCAGAACGTCTCTGGATCGGATTTGGCCGCTTCAACGAGAGCGTTGTAGGACTCCATCCCAGAAATTCGCGCATCCCTGGCGAGGTCCGCTGGTGGGTCAAAAACACGCTGTTCTTGAAGCACGCTCTCAATGGTGGAACCCTCACTCATCGCCTGCTGCTCAAATGCACTGACAGCACAACACTATCGACGCCTACAGCATCCGGACCAGTCGCGTTGTCAGAATCCACAGAAGAGTGATAAGGCAACGATGCCAAAGGCTGGATCCTTGTCAGCGCCAAAAGCATGCCTGTTTGATCTTGATGGTCTCTTGCTTGATACCGAACCCTTGCAGGCAGAGGCTTGGAAGGCAGCGGCAGCCTGCTTCAACGGATCCTTATCGTCTCAGCAACTTCAACAGCTCAAGGGACGTCGTCGGGATGACAATGCCAACTTGGTGTGTTCATGGTTGGAGCAGTCGGTTTCAGCAGAGCAGCTGCTGACAGCACGGGAGCCGATTGCAAAGCGATTGGTCGCTACGGCACCAGCGGTTCCCGGCGCTGAGTCACTCATCCGTTTTTGCAGTTCTAAGAAATTGCCCATGGTGCTGGTCACCAGCAGTAAAAAGGCGTCTCTGCTTTACAAAATCTCTGGCCACCCTTGGTTGGATTTGATTCAAAGCAGAGTGTTGGGCGATGACCCGGAACTTCGTGCAGGAAAACCAGCCCCTGATCCCTACCTGTTAGCCACCCAGCGGCTTGGAGTTTTGCCAAGTGAATGCTGGGTGTTTGAAGATTCAGAGGCTGGATGTCAGTCGGCCTTAGACGCAGGCTGCAGGGTTTGGCAATTGATTGAAGCTCCCAGTGAAATCGAGCCCAGTAAACCCGACGGACTTCACCATTCGCGTCTCACTTTGATAACCAACTTGCACGAAGCAGAGCAACGACTCCGCAAGAGCCTCAGTACAACCGACTAAGAACGAAATCCGGTAATTCGAGTAATGCCGCTCTTGACGGGGACTCCGGCAACCAGTCCAAAGATTCTTTTGCTTCACGCGCAAACGTTTTGGCGAGTTCGCGTGTGCGAGGAATCGCTTCTGACTCACGAACCAAAGCCAAAGCGGTTTCGAGATCACCGTCTCCACTGAATTCGCGTTCGATCAAACCCGACAGAGCAGGGCGCTCCTCAAGGGCATAGAGAGCAGGAGCTGTGAGATAACCGCTCGATAAATCACTAGCCGCTGGTTTTCCGAGTTGTTGATCACTGCCGGTGAAATCAAGGATGTCATCCACAACCTGGAAGGCCAGACCGAGCTGACGTCCGTAGTGATAAAGCGACTCAAGCTGAGGCTCAGACAAGCCACTCAAAACACCCGCTGCTTTTGCGCTGTTGGCGATGAGTGAGGCTGTCTTGCAGTAACTCTTCTCGAAATAGGTTTCAAAGGATTGGCCGGTATCGAAGCGAAACAAACCTTGCTTTACTTCACCATCAGCGAGATCCATGATCACGCGACTCAGCAATTTCACGACATCCAGGTTGTCGAGATTGGCCAGGTGCCAACTCGCCTGGGCGAACAGGAAGTCACCAGCGAGAACGGCAACTCTGTAGTTGAAGCGGCTGTGGACGGTCTCAACGCCACGTCGCGTGGATGCTTCATCCACAACATCGTCATGGACGAGCGAGGCGGTGTGGATCATCTCAGTGATCTCCGCCAGGCGTCTGTGGCGTGAACTCAGCTCTCCATCTGCAGATAGCGCTCTTGAAATCAATAAAACGATTCCAGGCCTAAGCCGCTTACCCCCAGCACTGAAGAGGTGTTCAGCAGCTGCCTGGAGAATCGGGTGACCGGCTCCTATCAGGCTGCGAAGGTCGCTTAGCAGGATCTCAAGATCTGCCTCGACCGGCTGCAGCAACTCGGTGACGGTGGCCATGGATCCCCTCGGTGCAGAGATCCTAGGAAACGCAGACCTATGGCTGCAGATTCACGAGATCAACGCAAGGTCGTTGGCCCAGCCAAGCCGTGGCTCTCTCCGCAAAACCTTGGGCGTCTTTGGTCACGCAAAGATGGGTAGCTTCCAGTGATACCGGTTGATT
>QCUZ01000040.1:0-13546 GCA_003210555.1 Synechococcus sp. AG-683-A03
CCCGACTGACGGCGACGTAGGCCAACTGCCGTCGCAGAACAAGGTCCTGCGGCCAGAACACGTCATCGGCAACAAATACCTCTCCAAAACTGCTGCCTTGACTGCGATGAACAGTGAGTACGGCCGCTGGCCCCAATGAGGCGAACGCATCACGGATCAAGAAATAGCGACGCCACAGAGGCCGACCACCGCGCTTTCCCGCATCCCTGGCCTGGGTTCGTAAACCCTTCAGAACCCCATCTAGTCGCTGCCGCGCAGCACTCCCGGAAGGCGGCTGCAACCGCAAACTGAGCTCAAGCTCGCCACTACGGACCTTCGCCGTCACGGTCTCGATCACAGGGGCCTCGAATCCAGCGAGTGCCATCTGCGTCTCCCCAGCAAAACCAAATTCAGCCAGGTCACATCGCTCAGGGGTGACATCCTCCACCACCACTTCACGATTCGAGCCGAGCACCAGATCGGGTTCTTCTCCAGTTTCTGCGCCATCACGGGAGGCCGGCGCCATCACCGCCGTCCGGCTGATCAGGACCTCACCAGGAAGAACGGCCATCTGGTCCGCCATCTCACCATGAATTGCTCGCCTGGCATGGGGCACCAGCGCATCCAAGGTACGGTTGGTATAACAAAGAATTCGCGCTGCATCGGGGTTATCGCAAGCCGCAGCACGGCGCAGGCCATCTTGAGCTTGGAGCAGCCAAGCCGAGCGATTGAGTACACCCACCTGACCCAATTCGCTGCGCAGCGGAGGCATTAAAGGCGGCAGCTCACAGGGCAAACGTCCATCGCGCAAACAGCTTGCCAACTGCAGAACGGGGCCTTGGTGACGCACGACCTGCTTAAGCGACGCTGTGATCGCACGGTCCATGGAGAACACAGGGCTATTCGCTTCTCCCACAGGCGGAAGCTGGGCCGGATCTCCAACAAACACAAGCCGTGTTTTAAAGGGATGGGCGCACTGCAGTGCGACCGACAACAGCGAGCTGTCGACCATGGAGGACTCATCAACCAAAACCAGGCCGAGATGTTCCAAGGAGGCCCCCGTTTGTTCGGTGGATTCGCAAACCTCCCGATCCCCTTGGCGACGCAACTTGAGTCGCAACAGTCGGTGGATTGTGGAGGGATACCAAGTGGGGTGAAGACCCTCTAAATCAAGGGCATGGCGCAACACACCAACGGCTTTGTGGGTTGGAGCCACAACGGTCCAACACAGCCCTGTGGCCTCCACTTGACGCAGCAAACGCATTGAAAGGAAGGTTTTGCCACTGCCGGCATAACCACTCAACACAAACGGGATACCTGGGTCCTCGTTTGCAAGCCATGTCTCGAACAAGGCAGACGCCGTCTGCTGATCGTCAGTGAGGATGGCCTCAGAAGGCTTCAGCCTGCTCACCCGCTGAACAAACCAAAGGTTTGGGCCAAGTGCAGAGGAGAGCCCACAAAAAAGAGTCCTGGGAGTGCAATTAAAGGTCCCAACAGACTGCCCACCAAGACTTCCGTGCGGGTGTGACCAAGCCGTTCTTTCAGTGGCTTCTCCGGGGGGTCGGGCCAGAGAGAATCAGGAAGTTCGTTGAGGCGAGCGGCCGTGAATCCTGCCGCCCGGCGCACCCCACTGGCGTCGTACATCACCACAAAAGCCACCGTGGCAGCCAGCGCAAATGCAGGCTGATCAAAACCCATTTGCCAGCCGACTCCAGCGGCAGTACCAGTGACCAATGCCGAGTGACTCGAGGGCATCCCTCCGGTCTCAAACAACACCGCAGGCCTCCAGCGCTGATTCAGAACCAATTCCAGAAACAGCTTCGAGAACTGTGCCAAACCGCAGGCTACCAATCCCCAGGCGAGCACAGCATTATCGAAAATCTGAGCAGGCATAGACAGCGTCGAGATCATTGAAATCACCATGGTCAACAATCGCGACTCGCCACGTAATCGGCGAGAGCCAACAAGGGCGCCGCCTTGTCACGCCAAGGTTCAAGGGCAGCCTTGGACTCCCGCACCAACTGCAAAGCTTTCTCCCTTGAAGCATCCAGTCCCAAAAGCTTGGGATAGGTCGTTTTATCGGCTAGCAGATCCTTGCCGGCCGTTTTACCGAGCACTTCGCTGCTGGCGGTGACGTCGAGGATGTCGTCAATAATTTGGAAGGCCAAACCAATGCCATTGGCATAGGTGCGCATCGCCTCCAATTGGTCGTCACTCGCTCCTCCGATCAGAGCGCCTGTCACCACACAGGCACGCAGCAACGCTGCAGTCTTGTGGAGGTGGATGTACTCAAGAGTCTGAAGATCAACCGCTTTGCCCTCCGACTCAAGATCAACAACTTGACCTCCAACCAAACCGGGAGCACCCGATACAAGAGCCAACTCGCCAACAACCCGCAACAAGCGATCAGCAGGAACGTTTGCACTGCGGACCGCCACCATCTCAAAAGCACGGCTGAGCATGGCATCACCGGCAAGGATGGCCATGGCATCGCCGTACACCTTGTGGTTTGTGGGACGCCCTCTACGCAGGTCATCGTTGTCCATGGCCGGCAAGTCGTCGTGAATCAACGACATGGTGTGGATCATTTCCAAAGCCACCGCCGTTGGCATCGCAAGTTCGGACGATCCCCCGACTAATTCACAAGCGGCTAAGCACAAAATTGGGCGCAACCGCTTTCCCCCTGCCAGAAGGGAGTAGCGCATGGCATCACGCAAAGATTCAGGCCGCTCAGGCCCCATCGAGGCATCCAGGGCAATCTCCACGCGATCGCGGGAGAGCTCTAAGTACGCCGCAAAGTCAAACGTGGCGGGGAGCTCACCGGAGGACGGCACGCTTTCGGGGCTAGTGGCCGCAGCGGACATGGTGAGCGCAGTGCTGATGGAATTCTCTCAGGCCGAGGGGTTCAAACCACCAAATCAGATAATTCCAATGCAACCTGATGGCGTCGACACCAGGCCACCACAGTGTTGACCAGCAACATCGTCACCGTCATGGGGCCAACCCCTCCAGGGACTGGCGAAAGAGCAGCGGCGATGGGCTCTAATTCCTCAGCACGCACATCACCGCAAAGCCCTCCCTCAGGGCGGCGATGAATGCCGACATCGACCACCACACAACCGGGTGTGATGTGATCTGCACCGATCATTTCCGGGCGACCAGCAGCCACCACAAGAATCTCTGCCTGACGCGTGATCGATTTGAGATCTTGCGTGCGTGAGTGGGCCACCGTGACGGTGGCGTTCGCCGCCTGAAGCATGAGGGCCATCGGCTGACCCACCAAGATGCTGCGGCCCACCACGACGGCACGCTTGCCGGCGGGATCAATCCCCTGATCACGAAGCATCACCATCACGCCTGCCGGCGTGCAGCTTCGTGGACCCTGTTCACCCTTCAACAGGCGCCCAAGATTCAAGGTGTGCAGTCCATCAGCATCTTTATTTGGATCGATTTCAGCCAGGAGCGGGGTCTCATCTAATCCCTTTGGCAGAGGAAGCTGGAGCAGGATTCCATCCACCCGCTCATCAGCATTCAGCTGGCGAATGGCTGTTAGCACCTCCTGCTGTGAAGCATGAGCGGGGAGATGGGAGCCAAAGCTCTCCACCCCGATGCGTGCACAGGCTTTCTCCTTATTGCGCACATAGACCGCACTGGCGGGATCGTCGCCAATGCGAAGCACCGCCAAGCCTGGTGATCGCCCTGCTGCCGCCATGCCCTTTTGAATCTGCTGCTGCAACCGCACTTCAAGCTGCGCGGCGAGCTGCTTGCCATCCAGCCTGAGAGCCATCGAGGTCTGTTGACACTCACCCCAGCATGCTTCCTCAGCGGGGCTAGCGTCTGTATCAGTTATCAACAGCTGTGTTCCGTTCTCATCCTCTGGCCAAGCTCTGGAGAAGCTGGTTGCGGAGTGAGTCACCGCGACGCCCTGTGCTGCGTTGGAACCGTCTACAGAAGGCGGGATTGCTGTTGGTCTGTATTGCCGTAGCCCTCGTCTCCAGCTGGCCATGGCTGGTGGAACCCGACTTACAACCCGGAGTCCCCGCACCGTTTGATTCGATTGCGCCAAAAGCAGCGCGAGTGGTGGACAGCGAAGCACTCGAGCAAAGGCGTTCCAGCTTGATGCCCAACACCTTTGTTCAGGTGGTGGATCCACAGCAATCAAGCCTCCTGAAACTGAGACTCGAGCGTCATCTCGCCGAATTAGAACGGGTCGCTCGAAGCCAAAATATCGACCGCATTGGACCCGTCAATCTGACGACAAAAGAGCAATTTTGGCTGGAAAAAAGGTCGCAAAAGGATCGCAAAAGCTGGGACATGACGATCCGCAGGGCTGTGGATCGGATGCTCAGCCAAGGCCTCGTCAACACCCTGGCGATTGAACAGCTCAGAAAGGCTTCATCACTGCAACTCGAAGCACTGGGGCCTGAAGACGCTCCAGCAAGAACCATCGGCAGCAAGATCGCCACGACCACGCTGCAAGGAGCCAGCAACCTCCAAACCGATCCCCTGCGCAGTCAACGACTGATCGAAGAGCTGATCACCCAGCAAGGGATCCCAACCATCGAAGTGAAAGCTGGCGATCTGATCACGCGCAAAGGCGAACCGATCAGCTCTCAGGCCTACGACGTGCTCGATTTCTTTGGGCTGATCAATCGCAGCCCAAAACTAGGGATTTGGTTGTTGCGTTTCACTGAAGCTCTCGCGAGTTGCGGAGTGATGCTGCTCGTCATGAAACGGGAAAGGCCCTGCCTTGAGGCCTCTCACGGGTTTTTGGCGATCGGCTTGCTGCTGATCAGCCAATTCAGCAAGATTTGGTTTGGTGCAGCTGTGAGCCCCCTAGCTGTGATCGTGCCACCCACCCTGCTTTTAGCCCAAGGCCTTGGAACCACCAGTGGCCTGGCCTGGATGGCCGTGAGCTGTTTGCTTTGGCCTACCCCAGTGAGTGGATTGGGCGAAGGCCGGCTACTGATCACAGCTGCCGTTGCGGCGATCGCCGCGCTCCAGGCCGGACGGTTACGCAGTAGAGCGCAGTTGTTGCAACTGGCGGTGTTGCTGCCATTGGGTGCCTTAGTCGCGGAGATGGTGGTGCTGCGGCAACCGTTTAAAGCCGTGAACCTGTCCTGGACACGGCTCACACCCGATACAGGAGAACTCGCGTCCGAGGCCCTGCTGATGGGATTGCTGATGATGCTCACGATCTTGCTGATTCCACTGCTGGAGAGCTCCTTCGGCCTGCTCACTCGGGCCCGTTTAATGGAACTAGCCGATCAGGAGCGTCCGCTGCTGCGCCGCTTGTCGTCAGAAGCACCCGGAACGTTTGAGCACACGCTGATGATCTGCGGGTTGGCAGAAGAGGGAGCTCGAGCCATTCGGGCCGATGTGGATCTGATCAAAACAGGATCCTTGTATCACGATGTGGGCAAACTCCATGCCCCGAACTGGTTCATTGAAAATCAAACCACCGGCGAGGAAAATCCACACACCAAATTGAACGATCCGGTCGCGAGTGCCGGAGTGCTTCAGGCCCATGTGGACGAAGGCCTCAAACTGGCTCGGCGTTACCGCTTGCCGCGACCGATCGCTGATTTCATTCCTGAGCATCAAGGCACCTTGCGCATGGGGTTTTTCCTGCATCAAGCCAAACAAAGGGATCCAAAGGTTTCAGAACACTTATTCCGCTACCGAGGGCCCACACCTCGATCGAAGGAAACAGGAATCTTGATGCTGGCCGATGGCTGTGAGGCCGCCTTGCGATCACTCCCACCCGACACCAGCGACCGCGAAGCACAAACCACGGTGAAGCGCATCGTGGAAGCACGTTTAGCCGATGGACAGCTGCGTCAGAGCAGTCTGAGTCGCGCCGAGGTGGACCTGGTCATGCATGCGTTTGTACGCGTCTGGAGGCGCATGCGCCACCGCCGCATTCCCTATCCCATTCCGGCAAAACGCAGCTTCAGCGCCTAAGCGATCTCTAGGACCAAGGCAGGGAAGAGCGCACCCGAATGCGCTCACCGCAAAATGGATCGGAAAAGCTCAAGCCGAGCGCATGAAGGTGAAGTCGCTCCGTGGGGGAACCCAGCCCAGATGCTGCATAGATCGGATCGCCGATGACGGGTAAACCAATCGCTGCCAAGTGCGCCCGCAATTGGTGGGAACGACCTGTTCGAGGAGCGAGCCATAGGCGTGAGCGGGCCGATCCCAGCTGCGCGCAGCGCCACAAGGTCAAGCAGGAGCGTCCATCCCGGTGAGGCCCATAACGGGGTGGCTGGGCAGACAAACGCGCCAATGGCAAGCGCACCGCCCCTGAATGTGCGGTGGGATGACCACACACGTCGGCTGCATACAACTTGTGCACTTTCCGTTCGGCAAACAACCCTCCAAGCACTTTCAAGCTTTCTGGATCCCTGGCCAACAGCAGCAAACCGGACGTATCGCGATCAAGCCGATGGACGAGCCGCAGCTCCGGCCGAACAGCTTGTACGCGAGTAATCAAGGAATCGCTCTGGGCGTCGCCAAGACCGGGCTGGCTCAGCAGCCCGGAAGGCTTCTCCACAACCAAAAAACGTTGATGCCAGCAATGAACCTGAAGCCCTGCGAGGGTCGTTCCTTCAAACGATTTCGACGCCTCAGACACCGCTCGATTAGAGGCGACCACCACGGCGATGGCCCGGACGGCACCAATAGAGCAGGGCGAGCACGTTGAGAACGCCCAACACAATCGAGGCCACCCCCAACGCAATCGCTTGCTCCCCGCCCCCAAACGCAAGCAAGGAGAGGCGCACGATGCCGTAGGGCAGAGATCCAGCCAAGGCCATCGACAACGAGACGATGGCCAAAATCACTCCCCAGTGCCGCTCACCGAGCAAACCAGCAGAGGCCACGATCCCCACGATCGCCGCCGGCCAGGCAAGGGCAAACGCCACGCTGATGGTGGCGGCCTGAAGGCTGGGTGCTTGGAAAGCAACAAGACCAATCACCGGCAAAGCCAGTAAATTCCCGATTAGTCCAAGCCAGGTCATCAACCAATAGCCGGGCAACTTGGGACCCATCGAAGATCAGACCAGGAAGGGCCACCGTAAACACCGGCGTGTCAGTTCTCGTCATCCAGCAAGGTCTCGAGGGTGGCGAGAAGTAGGGCAATCGCTTCCGCCCTGGTTAAAGCGGCATCACTGACCTCATCCACCCAGCCCTGACAGAGCGTTTCGATTTCCTCAAACAACGGCCCAGCACTGCGCAGAGCTTCCATCACGGCTGCGGAGGAGGTTTCATCCCGTTCATCGCCATCCATCACCACATAACGACGCCCGTCCTCCCCCATATATGTGAGACGACCCTCTGCATCGATGTTGGGTCCGGTAATAGGCGTGATCGGTGCGTCCTCATCCATCGCCTAACCCCGTAACAGGAAGGCTCGTTGGAGCAGGCCGCCTCAGGCGATCCCCACAAAAACCTCGAAACAACGCTTCCACCTCAGCCATCGGCAATCCCTGCACCAGCCTTGCCTCGATTTCATCGCGCCGCTGGGACTGGTGATACAACCGCAATTCCTGAAACGAACTCAACGACTGCTTCTCAATCTGGGCTAAGGCGTCGCCAATCTGATGATCAGGCAAGAGAGGCCCCTGCTGACAATGCTGCATCACGTGCGCTGACTCATGAGCCAGCACGGTCCACACCTGAGCGGGATCATCTTGAAGGTTGTTGGAACACAAGAGCAAGGCATTTCGTCCGGCATGAAAAGCACCTAAGAGTCCAGAGGGACAATCTTTTGCCACCAAGGTTTGGGTGCCTGCCCTTCGCAGAAGAGTGGAGTAGTTGCCGATGTCAGCCCACGACTGGGCATGCACTGGCGTTCCAAACGAGCTTGCCCCCATCAAAGGGGCCCCCATCACAACGACAGCGAACCATGAGGAACGAAGAATGGATTGCCACATCAACGGCCTAGCCGACGCCTGGTCTCATTCAAGACACAGGAGAGACAAATGAGAATGCACGATTTTGGATCTACAGATTTGCGCCAGACCCAAAGTCCTACAAACACTCAACTCTCTAAAAACGCTCAGCGCTGGGTCAAGCGCTCAACGCTGGGAACCTTGTCGCGGAACGACTGCTCTCGATCCACGCGCGTATTCACACGCAGCGTGGAGTGAATCCTCGGCACCCCCTCCCCATGCAGGCGCTCATGACAGCGCTTGACGCAAGCAAACACAGCATCCCAATCCCCTTCAATCGCTGTTCCATTGGGCCCGAGCTCGTACTCCAGCCCCGACTCTTGAATCAGCTCATGACAGATCGCCACCCAAGGCGCCAGCGAGCCTTCAAGGCCCACTGGCACAACACAGAGATCCACGCTCACGTTCATGACTTGAGCGCTCAATAGGTGGAGGAGTGGTCTCCACCATCACGAAGGCAGGCCTGCGGATAGCGAATCGTTCTCCAAGCACCGCAACTCGTTTGCACCTCTAAACCGATTCCACGCTGCTGAAGAGAGAGATCACGCCCCTGCCCCGAACACCAACTCTGGGCCGCCGCTTCAGCGGCATCAATCGATTCATAGGGAGCATCCAGCACAGGATGGGGACTGCCATCTAAAGCAATCAATCGGTATAAAGAACGAACAACTTTCGGCAATGTTCCAATCACGCATCTGTCACTAGTCTTCCACCTCTGTGCAACAACACCAGAGGGGAAGCTAGAAGACATCCGAAACGTCACGATCAGCTCATGACGAGCCACCCACAACTCCAAGTTGCGCTTGAGCAGCTGATGCAGCGCGCCCCCTCGGCCCTATTCAAACGAGCGAGACGCCTATACCTCGATAAATACCCCCTGGACGGTCGTGATTGCAGCAGTGCGTTGCGCTTGTTTGTGGCGGAAGAGCGGGTCGAAGAATGGGTCGAACCAGACCCAGGGGCAGCAGCCTCAGGACAAATTGCGGTCGTATCGACTCAACCAACCCGTCTGTCTCTGGTGCACTGGCAACAGAGCGAGCCGGCATCAGAACAGATGTGCTCCGACTATCTCCAACACACCTGGGGGCTTGATCCCTCCTGCTTCAAAGCGATCAACGAGCCCTGGTTCAGAAATGGGGGACATCAGATGCAAGCACAAGCCCCTGATGGATTGATCTTGACCCGGCGATCTGCTTTCACAGCAGAGAGCAGTGCTACCGCTCCCAATCAGCAAGCACTGGGTGCTCAGTAACGATGTCAAGGGTTGAAAACAAAGGAAATCCTGTAGGCCGAAAGATCGAGCTTCGGCCATCGCTAACCCGGAGTTAAGCCCTGATGAGACCGCTATGAGAGCCCCAGTTGCTGAACGCTATGTGCTGCGTCAAAACTGCACCGGCAGCTACTTGAGCCTGAATCATCAAACCCAATCGATTGAAGGGGTCTCGAGCGTTGAAGCCGCCTGGAATTTTCACAGCCACGAAGGGGCTGTGAACCATGCCTTGCTGATTGGCCAAACCCATGGCGAGACCCCTGACGTGATCAAACTCGCTTAGAGCTCGTCTTCTACGTCGGTTTTGATCGAGCAATCGCTCAGCGGATAACTCACACACAGCAAGGAAAATCCCTTCGACATCTGGTCGTCATCTAGGAAGCTTTGGTCAGCCTGATCCACGCTTCCATTGAGAATTTTTCCCGCGCATGTGCTGCACGCACCAGCACGACAGGAATAGGCAAGGTCAATACCTTGCTCTTCGGCTGCGTCGAGGATGTATTGATCATCGGCACAGCTAAAGCTGGATCCACCCTCGATGCTGATCGTGAAAGAAGCCATGTCTCAATAACAGATCAGCTTCTTATTAACGAGGTTTATGGGCGCGGTCTTGGATCGTCAGAGATCCCAAACCCTGCGCCTCGCGCATCACCCTGGAATATCAGCCTGGAATGAAGTGCCTGAGCCGCCTGGACTCAGGAGCCATTTGCTGTTGAAGATCAGCGGCACTGGCATTGGTTTGCTCCCGTTGTTGAGCCTGAAAAACGTCGTCTTCGGTGATCGTGAGACCACGGGATTGGGCAAGAGTGATCAACTCCTCCAACGGCAAGGGCTGGGCAAGTTGCTCTGCCAAAGCCGGATCGTCATGACGCGCGCCAAGCAATAGATCGAGATCTTTCAGCGACATGGCCCAAGGGCAACTGAAATTGATCTACACCAGCACCCCACCCTTTCAGCGTTCAACCCGCAACAACCTGACACCGTTTAAGCCTCTGCTGGCCTGAAGTCAGCAATCATGTCCAGACAAGAACCAAGCCTTCTCACCGACCATGGGTTCCCGATGGCGTGTCATCGAAGCGGTGGCCCTACCAATGCTCACCCTGTTATTCCTGGGGCTCTGGCAGGGATACCGTCATCACACCGATGCCATACGCGCGCTCCGACTTCAACTCCACGAGCTCGAACAACAACAAACCGAGGTGAACACCAACAACCTGATGGAGGAACAGCTGGAGTTCCTGCAACGCCGCCAAAAATCCCTCGAAACACAAATAGGTGACATGAGGCGAGCCCAGCAGCGCTGGCGCACGCAAGAGAGACAACGCATTCAGCGCAAAGAGCCAGAGCCGACAACGAGACCATCGCTGGACTTAATCCCTATCCCTTAACGGCATCCCCACTGGCATTGGGAAGGATGAAACGCTGAAGCAGCACAAACATCACCAACACCGGGAGGATCGACACCACGGAGCCGGCCGCAACAATCCGCCAATCAAGGGAAAAGCTGCTGGCCAATTGCTGCAGTCCGAGCGGCAAGGTAAAAAGACCTGGATCATCCAGGATCACCAAGGGCCAGAGGAAGTCACTCCAGGTGCCGATAAACACGAACATCGCCAGGGTGATCAGATCAGCCCTAGCCGCAGGAATCATCACGTTCCACCATTCACCGAGCTTGCTACAGCCATCAATACGTGCAGCCTCTTCGAGCTCAACGGGTACACCAAGAAAGCTTTGACGTAAGAGGTACAACCCAAAGGCAGTTGCCGCCTGAGGGATCACTAAAGCCATCAGGGTGTTGCGCAAGCCGAGCTGAACCATCAGTAAGTACAACGGAATCATCACCACCTGGAATGGGATGAGAATCGTTGCCACCACGAGGGCCAAGACAAGTCCACGACCAAAAAAGCGCATACGCGCCAGTGGGTAAGCCGCCAGGGAGCAGAACAGAAGATTCGCCACCACCGCAAGGAAGCTGACAACTGAGCTGTTGAAGATGTAGGTCCAAAGCGGGTTATCACGAAACAGCCGCCCGTAGGCATCAAGGCTGGGCTGGGTCGGAAAGAGCGAAGGAGGACTCGTGAAGATGTCCTCCGCAGGGCCTTTCAACGACGTGCTTACCAGCCACAGAAGAGGTACCAGCACGGCAAGTGCCAACAAAATCAACAGCAACAGCTGCAGCAGGGGAGCCGGACGCAGGGTGGATTTGAGTGACATGGAGCCCTAATTAATGAACAGGGCTTGAATCCAGCTCAGCCATATCCCTTTGGGGATGAATGGTGGGTCCTGCTGTTCCTGCAACAAGACGGTTCAGAGCATTCACAAAGGCCTCAGCGGCAGCCACCACCACATCCGTATGCGCGGAATGCCCGGAATAGAGCTGGCCGTCTCGACGCAGACGAATGGTGACATCACCCATGGCATCAATGCCTTCGGTGACCGACTTCACCGAAAACTCCACCAATTCATTGGGCTCACCGGCCAGTTGGTTAAGGGAACGGCAAACAGCATCCACCGGTCCAGTGCCAACCGAGGCTGCGGTTTGCTCCTGGCCGTTCTCATCGGCGAGGGTCACCGTGGCTGTTGGCTGAAGACTGCTGCCACAGCTCACTTGCACCAGCTTGAGCTGGTATTTGGCATCGGGTTGTTGCACCTGAAAGCTGACGATCGATTCGAGATCGCGGTCGGTAATTTCCCGCTTGCGATCAGCAAGATCCTTGAAGCGGGCAAAGGCATCATCAAGATCCTCACGGCTGAGGTCGTAGCCGAGCTCTTCGAGACGAGCCCGAACAGCGCTGCGGCCGCTGAGCTTGCCCAAGGAAATCCGATTGTCGGTGAGCCCAACGGTGCGCGCATCAACGATTTCGTAGGTGAGCCGGTTTTTCAGCACGCCGTCTTGATGGATACCCGATTCATGCGCGAAGGCATTGGCACCCACAATCGCCTTATTGGGCTGCACCACCATTCCGGTGAGATTGGAGACCAGGCGCGAGGTTTTGGTGATTTCCTCCGTGCGGACTGCGGTGAGCGGAGTTGGTGAATCCTCCTCTCGTCCAAAGAAGGGGTTGAAATAACGGCGGCGCACATGCATCGCCATCACCAGCTCTTCCAGAGCGGCGTTACCGGCGCGTTCGCCGATGCCATTCACGGTGCACTCCAGCTGACGCGCCCCCGATTTCACGGCCTCAAGGAAATTGGCCACTGCCAGGCCGAGATCGTTGTGGCCATGCACGGAAATCACCGCGTCATCGATGTTGGGCACATGCTGATTAATGCCCGCAATCAAACTCCCAAATTCAGAGGGTGTGGTGTAGCCAACCGTGTCTGGAATGTTCACGGTGCTGGCACCAGCAGCGATGGCCGCTTCGATCACTTCGTACAAAAACTCAGGATCGCTGCGTCCGGCGTCTTCACAGGAGAATTCAACGTCGTCGACAAAGGAGCGGGCATACGCCACCATCTCTGGAACAATGCCGAGCACATCTTTACGGCTCTTGCGCAGCTTGTGTTCGAGGTGAATGTCGCTGGTGGCAATAAAGGTATGGATCCGTCGGTTTGGGGCCGGTGCCACGGCATCAGCGCAGGCCTTGATATCCCCACGGGAGGCGCGGGCCAAACCACAGATGATCGGGCCGTTCTCACCACCAACCTGCTGGGCAATGCGCTGCACAGCAGCAAAGTCACCATGGCTCGCAAACGGGAAGCCAGCCTCGATCACATCCACGCCAAGACGGGCCAGTTGCTGCGCAATCGCCAACTTCTCCTCAAGGTTGAGGCTGGCCCCGGGGGATTGTTCACCATCTCTAAGAGTGGTGTCGAAGATCAATACGCGGCCTGGATCCTTGGCCATGGCTAAAGCCTCGAAGGGTTTTAGTCGGAATGACTATGAGTTACGCCATCTTAATCGAGGCGGGCGTTACGAGCCGGCGGCTTTAGGGAGAAATACCGGTACATTCACATCAGTGATCAAGCAGGTGAGCGTTGGCCCAAGGAGCACTAGCCCTTGTTCTCCATGCGCACCTTCCCTATGTGCGGGCTAGCGAAGCGAATTCGCTGGAAGAAGACTGGTTTTTTCAAGCATTAATCGAGTGCTATCTCCCCTTGGTGGAGATGCTGGAGTCGGCTGCAGGCGATCCAAAACAGCACGCACGACTCACGATGGGGATCTCCCCAACCCTCTTGTCGCTGCTCGCAGACAACACACTCCACGAACGCTTCCCAAACTGGGTTCAAGCGCGCTTGCAGCTGCTGCAACATGCCCCCAGCGATCGCAAAGCCGCTGCACTGCATCTACAAAGTTGCTTTGAGCGCTACCTGCTCAGCTGGCAGAACAGCAACGGCGATCTGA
>QCUZ01000041.1:0-13441 GCA_003210555.1 Synechococcus sp. AG-683-A03
TAGGCGGCCCAATACCCATCCGGACGCGCGTCCTCATCTGGATGCTGCGCTGTGATTTTGGTTTGGACGTTGAGTGAACTGAGGTCGTTGCTTCCGAGCAGGGTTGGTACTACTTCAATTTCCGGCACCATCACTTCCATGCGCTGATGCGGGTTCGTGATCGTTATCCAACCCTCAAGAACAAGGCTCTTTGGCGTGGTTTGAACTTGCCAATCATGAGCACGTAATTGAAGGGGTGACGAAGGCCTGAGTCTGTGCCGCGCCTCAATCCAAAGCACACCGATGCCGAGCAGGAGCAAGATCAGCAGCAGCGTGCACATAGAAAAACGGTCAGCCGACCGGAAACAATCAAGCAGCGTAAAGCGTTCCGGTGGATTGATCAGCGTGAGAGCACTTCTGTATTGAGCTCGTTGAAACTGATTGTGGTGCTGCCCTGAGCAGGGGCCTCTATCCCAGTGGCTGCGCTGATCGCAGCGTTAATGGCTTCAAGAGGAACCTGTCCGTCCTCATCGAGCAAGATCTTGCCTTTTCCATCGATCACCACAACCTGCGGGATGGTGCCATGCCAATAGGTCGCTGGATCGGCTGGATCTTGGCTGTTATTACCCTGAAAGGCATCTGTGGTTAATGGCAGCAGATCCACCTCACGCCCCCACAAGCGCTGAAGTTCAGACACAACAGGGGCAAAAATCTTGCTGGTGCTGCTGTCATCCAAGTAAAAAACGATCACGCTGGTGCGTTCTTTCGCTAGGGCGTCTTTCAGCGTTGTCGCCGGGGGAACAAGCGACCCATTGCCTGCATACAGCGCAAAAATATTGCCGTCGTAACTATCGGTATCCCTAGCGGCCTCGGAAGGGCTTGCAAGCAGCAGCAAGCACAATCCCGAAGCGATGAGAGTACGCAGGACCGGGCGCATGATGCTTAGCAGAGGCATGGTGCTGAACAGTGGATGCAGCATTCTGACCGCTTGGATCAACTGCGGTTGAAGCTGCGGCCCATCCCTTGAGCAATGCCTCGACCCACGAGTCCAATGGCTCGACCAATCACTTGGGTCAGAACCACTGCAAGAAGATTACCCACTCTGCGGACAAGAAGTTGAACCTGAGGCGCGAGGGCATCTCGAGCTTCCAGCAGAAGAGCAACCTGTTGTTGCCACCAGCCAAGTCGACGCAACTCTTCGTCTCTCGGTTCCGTTAACAGCAACGGTGCGATCGTTCCATTGTTGAGTTGATACAGAAGCCTCTGGCTTTCGTAAAGGCGAATCGGACGTTGAATCCAGGATTGCCAACGAGACTGTGTATTGAGTTGGTTGCGTAGACGTTCCAGCTCTCGGGTGGAGATCAAGCGTTGATCTAACAAGTAGCGCCTTAACTCAGGCCAATCTCCGCAGACGCCAAGAAGCTCAGAGCCAATCAGTTCCGCTGTACGCACCAACCAATTGCTCACCAACGTTTCAAGCTGCAGCAAAGCGCGAGGATCATCGGCAGGGAGCAGCTGTCCATCGACCAAGACCGGCTGGTCGTTGAGAAAGGGAGCCAGCATCCGCTTTGGATTTGGCAGTTCTTCATCGATGTCTTCGAGCTCGGTATTGAGAAGCAGGTGATCAGCCACACCGCTTAATTCCTCTCCCATAGGGAGGCGAACGTAATGACCCGCCATCGTGCACAAAGCCTGCTGACGCAATTCAGGTTGAAGAGCCTGCCAGTGCTCCGAAAGCGCGTGATCAGATCGTTTTTCAACGGAAGCCTGCTGATCCAAGCGCAACCTTTGCAGCACAGCGTTGAGCTGTCGCAACAGGGCAAGCAAGAGCTCGCGTCTTCGCTCAGGGTGAAGACCTTCAATCGCCAGCATCTGACCGGTGGCATTACTGAGACCGCCAGTCACCGCCGTTTCAAGGCGTTGATGGATGGCGTCCCACACTGCAGCACCATTTCTCTGCTTTAACTGAATCGAGGTGCCTGGAGGTTCATTGAAGGGAGACGATTGTTGAAGGGGAACAGAACCTTCAAGCCCTAATTGCAATGGACCCCATAGCCAGAGCAATAGCTGTCTGGCACTGCTTAATTCACGACAGCGACCCTCCAGCATGAATCGCAGCATCGGATTCTCTGGTGGTGGGTTCAACATGACCTCGATCAAGCGCAGGTCATGATTGATTTGTTGAAGCCCAGTCATCAACAACCAAGGCCCAAGCCCTGGTGACGGGAAAGGTTCAAACGGCTGGGACGAGGCTTGAGCCGTCAATTCGACCACCCTGCCCCCAGACAGCAGAGTTTTAATGCTCTGCTGCAATTGCGTGAGATCAGGGTCTTGAAGCAATCCCGCGCAGTCCAGGGAAAGAAGCTCAGTGGGATCGCAAGGGAGCGTCGCTGGGAGCAACAACAGCAGAGGGACTGATCCCCAACGACTTTGAAGCTTTAAAACCTCGAGCTGAAGAAGTGCCGGCGATGCAATCGTTTCAATCGACCAGATCACAAGATCAGGTTGTCCATCCAACTGATCTGTTGAGACAGAGACCTTGAGCTCTTTGTTGCCAGCCAAACCCGACAAAAGAGATTCAGCAAGCAGATTCCTTGCGATAAGCAAAATCTTGTTTGGAATCCCGTTCACCGCTGTAATACGACCCACGCAAATGATCGCAAGGAAATGGTGCAGGAGCAAATGCTCCAACAAGAATGATCAGCGCTCACCTAACTCTTTAGGACGTCCACTGAGTTGAAGGGTGTAGGTCTCAATTGTGTAACCAGTACGCTCCTCGATTTCCCGCACGAGTTCATCGGGCAGTTGAACATCGAGGTCCTCAATTCGTCCACTCTCGAGGCAGGTGAGATGGCTGTGAGGATCACTTCGGTAGCCGTAAAGGCGACCACTCGCCCGATCCAGACATTCGATCACGCCAGCTCTTTGAAGAGCTTCAAGGTTTTGATACACCGACGTATGCCCAATCCGGCGGCCTTGATCATTCAATTTCTCAAAAATATCCCTTGCGCTCAAGTGGCTTGCTTCAGTCCAAAGCAGATCAAGAACCATCCGCCTCTGCTGACTGAGGCGCATCCCAAGCTTTCGGCACAACTCAAAAGTGGCTTGGAGTCCACTGGTAGCAGCAGACAATTCCGAACTTTGACGCCTGCTATCGACCGTCACTAATGCAACTTTATTAATCGCATCTTAAAACCCTATTCAAGAGTTCGTTGAACACAAGGATCCGCCAGGGTTCCAATGAATTCAATTTGTATCAAGCGATCGTGCGGGTCTGATCACTTAAAGGGTCTTGCAGACGGCCCTCCGCCATGGCCTGAATGGCTTCATGCAAGTCGACGCGACCGTCATAGAGCGCTCGCCCCACGATCACTCCCTCCACACCCAATGGTTCCAAGGCAAGTAGCGAAAGAAGGTCTGCCATGCATCCCACGCCTCCAGAGGCGATGACAGGGACCTCACTCGCTTGAGCCATGGCGCGCAATGCATCCAGATTCGGCCCAGCCAACGTGCCATCCGTTGCGATATCGGTGCTGATGATCGCCGCGATGCCCGCCTCACTAAAACGCTTAGCCAAAGCTGTGGCCTCCACGTTGCTCTCTTCCACCCAGCCACGCGTGGCGACAAACCCGTTGCGTGCATCGATGCCCACAACAATTTTGTGAGGGTGGCGGCTGGCCAGGTCCATGACCAATTCAGGTTTCTCAATCGCCACGGTGCCGAGAATGACCCGATCCAGGCCACAACTGAGTAACTCTTCAGCCCTCTCCAACGTCCGCACTCCGCCACCCAGTTGCACGGGAATCGATAACTCTTTGGCAATCAAGCGCACCGCTTGATCATTGATGGGCTCACCGCTGCGCGCGCCATCGAGATCCACCAGATGGAGGCGGGTTGCACCCTGTTTTACCCACTGTTGAGCCTGTGCCAGTGGATCATCGCTAAAGCGAGTGACCTGGTCGTAATCACCCTGATGCAGACGAACACAACTGCCCTGCAAAAGGTCAATGGCGGGGATGATCTCCATGACGCCCATGGCACGTTTCGCTCTCCCCATCCTGCAGGCCAGGGGGGCGCGCTTCAATGGCTGGGTTGAGCGCCTTGCTGATGAAGATTCTCGTAATGGGTGGCACCCGCTTTGTTGGGAAGCCATTGGTGGCAAGGCTTCAAGACCAGGGGCATGCACTCACCCTGTTCACACGTGGTCGCCTTCCCTCACCCGATGGAGTGGAGTCAATCCAAGGAGATCGAAGCGTTGATGCCGACCTCGAACCACTAAAGGGACGCGGCTTTGAGGTGATCATTGACAGCTCGGGACGGAGTTTGGACGACAGTCGTCGCGTCTTAGCGATGACAGGCGCCCCCACCCATCGTTTTCTGTATGTGAGTTCCGCAGGGGTCTATGCCGCATCGACGCAATGGCCGCTGGATGAAACAGCTGCGATCGATCCCGCCAGTCGACATTCCGGCAAGGCTGATACCGAACAATGGCTCCAAGAGCAGGGGATACCCTTCACCAGCTTCCGTCCCACCTACATCGTGGGGCCTGGAAATTACAACCCAGTTGAGCGCTGGTTCTTTGACCGAATCGTGAATGATCGGCCGATTCCCCTCCCAGGATCAGGCGAAATCATCACCCAGATCGGCCACGCAGAAGACCTTGCTGAGGCGATGGCTCGCTCCCTTGAGGTGGATGCCGCGAGCAATCGGATCTACAACTGCAGCGCAAGCCGGGGGATCACCTTCCGCGGTTTGATCGAAGCGGCAGCCGTGGCCTGTGGTCGAGACCCCAAAAGCTTGGATTTACGACCGTTTGACCCCAGTGGACTGGATCCCAAAGCACGCAAGGCGTTCCCCCTAAGGCTGAGTCATTTTTTGACCGACACCACCCGCGTCAGCCGTGAACTGGCTTGGACACCACGTTTCGACGCGGAATCCTGTTTAGCCGACAGTTATGCCCGCGATTACGCACTCGCTCCGACTGAAAATCCTGATTTCAGTGGAGATGCTGCGTTGATCGGGGCCTGAGGTAGGCCAACGCCGACCAGAGGGCCAGGCCGAGACCAGGCCAGAACAGCCACCAGCCCAAAACATGAGCCAGGGTCGTGATCTGGGTGGAGCCCCAGCTAAGAGGCCACAGCATGAGAAACAGGCTGAGGAATTGAAGGGTCGTTTTCCATTTCCCCAGCCATGACGCTGGGGCTCCGCTGGTACTTCCAGCACGCCATCCCGAGATCAGCAATTCGCGAGCCAGCAGGAGCCAGACAGCCAAAACCGGCAGCTCCCCCGAGGTTGCAAGCCAAATCAGCGGTGCGCTGATCATCAATTTGTCAGCGAGGGGATCAAGCCGAGCCCCCCAGCTGCTGCCACCGTCAGCTCTACGGGCCATCCAGCCATCGGCCCAATCGGTAAAGGCGCCAAACAGAAGCAAAAGCCATGCCAAAGCCAACTGCCCGGATGACAGCAGTAGCAGCAGTGGCGCACCAAGAAAAGCGCGGATGAGGGTGAGTCGATCAGCCCAGAGGCGCCAGGGAGAGATCAAGGCTCAGAATGCGTGGAGATGCGTGGATTCCATGGTGCTTCAGCAGACGGTCAAAGAGGTGATGTCATCGCCCGTGATGACTGTGACACCAGAAACGGCATTAAAAGACGCCGTGAGTCTGCTGAGCGATCACCACATCAGTGGCCTGCCAGTGGTGGATCAAAGCGGAACTCTGATCGGTGAGCTCACGGAACAAGACCTCATGGTTCGCGAAAGCGGAGTCGATGCCGGTCCCTACGTGATGTTGTTAGACAGCGTGATTTATTTGAAGAACCCGCTCAACTGGGACAAACAGGTGCATCAAGTGCTGGGCACCACTGTTGGGGATCTGATGGGACGTGATCTTCACAGCTGTTCAGAGAGTCTCCCCCTACCCAAAGCCGCATCGTTGCTGCATGAACGCAGCACCCAGCGGCTGATTGTGGTGGACGACAACAAACACCCCGTGGGTGTACTGACGCGGGGTGACATCGTCCGAGCCTTGGCTTCTGGGCAGCCTTAGCGAGAGGCGAGTGGAGTGATTCGAATCGCTACTGGCTTGATGAAACGGAACTCCACCAGATCCCCGAGCGCTAGTTCATCGAACACCGTTCCAGGCATTCGCTTGCTGACGTCGAGGTTATGAACCTTCCCGAATGGCCCGCGGAGGCTCAAAGTGCGATCGGTCCGCGAAATCCTCACCACTTCGGCGCTGCCAGTAGCCATCGCCACGCGAGTGCCCTTCGGAACGGGACCAAAATCTCCAGCAATCTCAACATCCTGGCGCTCAAAACTAAGGGCTTTGTTCGTGGCAGGGCGAAGGTCAACCACCAACCCATCCAGGATGTCCAATGCAATCTCTGTTCCTGGACTCAATTTCAAGCTGTTGAGATCCACGGCCGAAGTCACAAGAATGTTGTGTCCTTCTGGGCCTTCTATTTCCAGCACTTTCTGGTCTGGAAGAATTCGGCTCACGGTTGCGTGGAGATGGGTGATCTCAAACGACTCCAGCAGTTCCGCCTTCAAGGTGGTTCCAGACCGAAGCAGATCGGCCGTTAAGGGAGCCGTCAAAGCAGAAGGGCGGCTTGCAGAGCTCGACAGTTTGCGAACGTCAACGGCGATGGGCTGCACCAACCGGAAATCAACGAACTCGCCTACTTTCAAATCCTCAAGAGGATCATTCGCGGGTGTGACTAAAACATCCAGATTATTGATGCCTCCAAACGGACCCATCAGGCTCAGACTTCCATCCTGACGATCCAGCTTGACCACCCTTCCCGTTCCTGAAGCAAGGGCGACGCGCATTCCTTTCTTCAACCTCCCCATGTCTGTGGGAAGGATGATGTCTTCACGACTAAAGCTCAAATCTTGATCTTTGCTGGGCTCAAGGTCGATCAACAATCCGTCGAGAACAGACAGGCTGACCTCATCCCCAGGTTCTAAGCCAAGAGGCGCTAGATCCAGGCCAACCGTATAAACCTCGGTGTGCCCCTCTGGATCAATAATTTCGATCACTTTTTCCTTGGCCAGAGCCTCGCTAACGGTGCCTCTTAGCTCCGTCACCTCAAAGCCAGCCAATTGCTCTTCATCGAATCCAGCAAGAGCACGCTGGGGGCAAATCACAGCTGAAGCCAGCAAGGTGCAGATCAGCAGCACTCGGCCATGGAGTTGTTGACAGGTCTTCCGGCGCGATGTGCGGATCATTGGTTGGTGATCAAACGTGCAGAGACGGTAGCTCCCTATTTTGATGAGTCAAAATACGCACAGTTTTGCGTGCTGCGCATGTCGATTACCTGGGTGCGCCGAGTGGCGCTTTGCATCGGTCTCGCGGTGGCTGCTTCAGCGACGCAGCTGCCAGCGCGCGCTGAGAAGACCATCGAAATCAGCTTGAAGGATCGCTATTTGAAGCTGCTGGATTCCGGGGTTGTTGTCGCTCGCTTTCCCGTTGCCATTGGAGCTCCAGAATCACCAACGCCAGCAGGGAGCTACGAAATCACCCGGATGGAAGATGCGCCGGTTTATCACAAGAAAGGAAAGGTCATCGCGCCAGGTCCCAAGAATCCTGTTGGCGTTCGCTATATGGCCTACTTCCAGCTTGGATCCGGGGAATACGCCATCCACGGAACAGCCTGGCCTAACTGGGTGAATCTCAGAGCTGCTGTCAGTCTTGGTTGCATTCGCATGCTCAACAAAGACGTGATCAGCCTGTTCAATCAAGTGGACGTCGGAACTCCCGTCGTTGTGACATCCAAATAACCCAATTACCAAGCCATGCGTTTAAATCCACTCCTCTTGGTTGCAATTTCAGCTTGCATCGCCGCCCCCGTTCAATCTCAAAGCTCATCCAGCCGAGAGATGCCAGAGCAACAATTTTTAGATCAAGTTGAAGCTCCTGGACATGTGCTGATTTCAGCGCGAGGTGCTGAAGCGGTCAATGCTGAAGCCCGGCGCAAAGGTCTCAAGTTTCCTGCTCTGGGTTATTGGTCTCCCGACAATGTCTGTTTCAGCAATCCACCCAAGGGAGATTGCAATGGCTTGTTCACCCGTTAAGAGCCTAGGCAGCAGCTGAGAACGTAGACAATCACTGAAAATGACCTATCAACCATGACGGTTAGCCAAAGAGCAACCAACAACGCAACGCCCTGAAGCTTGACCCACGTCGCGGACGCCTGACCTACAGGCGGCAAGTTCCCACAAAAATAGTCGCGTATCTGGGGGCAGGACCAGCATCAAGCGGTGCTGTGATGCTGCACACAGGCGTAGTTAGGCAATAAAAATCCCCGCTCTTGGCGGGGCAGATCTCTGTTTCATCTAGTTGACTTAATGTGTTTGGCAATAAACTAAAACATTGGGACGTCATCAGCTACTTCAAAGATTGAGTTCAATGAGTCGAGTAGGGATTCGATTCATTCATCGAGTCGATGGAGTCGTAGCCACCACCTCCGCCAAGATCTAGAAAATATTCGATTGTCGTGAAGTCTGCTCCGATATTTCTATCAATGCTTAGAGCATCAACACCCACTGCACCGTTCAAAAGCCAGTGCTGCATATCACACCAGCAAAGGTGAGCCAGAACACTGCGGCAAACGGGGCTGCAGCTATAGATTTGCCCTACCTTCCCTTCTGCCATGCAGCTCTACTGCGTAATCGGATCTTTCCCAGACATCGATAGCCAACTCGCCGGTTACCGCGAATTCATCAACTATTTCGATGGCGGCTGCGTCAACGACTCCTTTGAAGGCTTTGAACTGCTACATCGCGTCCACCTCCCGGGCCAGGGCCAAGTGGTTGCTCTTTTGAAAGCCAACGGAACAGCTGAGCTGTTCAAGCATCTGGCTCCTTGGCGTGCTCAATTCGGCGTTGAGATGGACATCACTCCTGCCATCAGCGATGCAGAAGTGGTCGCTAATCACAAGGTCCTCTTTGCTGAGATGGATGCCTGAGCAACACATGCTGTCGGTTATGTACTTGGGCGTGTAGTAGGTGGAGTAAGCGTTGATGCCGTTCGCCTTGATTTTCAAGATCAATCATCAAGCGGTACTCAAGGTCTCTGACATATCGCTTGCGGTCATAAGGCTGTAGCTCTGGTGGAAGTATCTGTTTCATCAGGCAACAGCCTTGGCAGCAGACCTACGACGACGAGCAGGACGCAATGTCTTGATGACAGTAGGTTCAGCAACAGGCGCTGGAGCTTCAGTCACAGCAACAGTCAGTGTTGGTGTAGCAGTAGCTCAACGACTTAAGGTCAGATCGTTCTGGTATTAATTCAAGATTTAGTGTTAGTTATTGAAGCAATAAAAAACCCCGTTCTAGAGGCGGGGCGTGATTGGTGTGTAGACAAGAGAGCAATCAACTTAGGCAAGAACATCGAAGTTTTCTGCCACTACTCGCGTTTCGTTTTCGTAGGAAAAAATTGAATTGTATACTTGCAATCCAGTTGCATGCTGAATCTCCATTGTGTCGCCAGAGGTGCTCGTAAGGAGTGTATAAGAATCGTATTCGCGAATGTTGATTGGACCTGTGCTTTTCCATTCGTCATATACGTCGATTTTGTCGCCATCTTCGGGTCGGAAATCCGTAACAACATCGTTCCCTTTTGACATTACATAAGTGTCTGCACCGAAACCGCCAGTCAATGTGTCATTGCGATTACCTCCGTTTAGCTTATCCTTATCTCCACCTCCTATAAGGATGTCATTTCCATCCTGACCAAACAAGTAGTCCTGACCTGCACCCCCATCAAGTGTGTCATTGCCACTTAATCCCCACAAATAATCAGTGCCACTTCCACCATAAAGTTTGTCATCTCCACTACCGCCGTCCAAATAATCATCTCCGGATCCACCATCAAGAGAGTCATCTCCACCACCTCCATTAATCTTGTCTTTGCCATCATTACCAAACAGCTTGTCATTTCCGGTAAAGCCATTAAGCCGGTCGTTTCCTGAACCTCCCGAAAAATGATCATCCTTTACTGAACCATATTTCTCGTCATCACCGTCAGTGCCTGTCCAAACCCATCCGGCTAGAAAAGACTGGACAAACTATTCCCAACTGTTAGGGGGTCGAAATTCAGACATTGTTTTTCTCCTTTGATTTTGAATGTGTGAGTTAAAAAGTTGGACTGTTTGTTCGCACATCAGTCTTTGTGATTTGCTTTGTGCGTCTTGGAAATACTTAGAGGTGGGTCATCAGTTGGTTCCTTGAATTCGATATTTCAAAGATGACTGCGCTCTTGGTGATTTCTTGGTGGAAACCTGGTGGAAACCTGGTGGAGATCTGGTGAATTTCAGGTGAAACGCGACAAGCACTGCAACCACTGGATTTTATGCCGCCTCAATCGGACTCAGTGCACCCTTTTCGTTGTGTCTTCGCTGCTCACCTATTCCCCAAACGGGTTAAAGGCTCACGCCAAGCTGCCAAGCCATCAGCCTGACTCTCACACCTTCCACCATTAAGAGCGGCCTACTATCCCCGGCTGTTCAATACCCAGGGCCAGTCAAGACTTGTAGCCATCAGCGTCATTCGCCCTGAGTGCCATCAGCAGCTCCTAGATCACCGTTTTGGTAGTAATAGCCAACAGAAGCATTAATGGCTGGAGTGATGAAATAACCAACATCAAGCCCGTAGGTATCCAGTGCACCGCCTTGGTAAAACCAGTTCAGTTGTTGCTTAGTGTCACCAATAGGAAGCAGGCCATTACATTACTTGAAACTATATTGCCATCTATCAATCCATAACAACATAAACAATACTCAGGGATCTATTTATTAATAGGTTTAAGTTGATTTTGCTTGGAGCGTGATGTCAAAAATCCAGCAAAAATAATTGCGACAACACCTAGCCACTGCAATAACGTGAAAGTTCCTTTGAAAATGATAACTTCGGCCAAACAAACAAAAGGGAGGCTTAAAAGGCTTAGGGTTTGGAATATAAGTGGAGGCAAAGCAAATTGTGCCCGAGACGCGATAAATGTATCGTATATTTTCATGACACCATATAGCCCAAGTAAAGCCCAAAGATAGACATTTAAGCCAGGAGAATCATTATCCTGTTGCACAAAAATCGTTAGTCCCACAACACCAAAAAAAAGTTTTCCCAGCTGCTTTGAAATCATTGCTTCGTTAGCCAATAGTATTTGTCTTGACTTCCCAGAGAAAATTGTTGCATTGGCTGATAAAAAAGTAGCAGTAAAGCCAAATATCAATCCAATCCACGAAAATTTTCCAGGCTGAAATTGAAGTATGAGCGCCACTCCAATCAAAACCATAACAATTGATGCTATTTCAAGTTTTTGTGGCCATCTAGTTGACATTACGCATGACAAGGGAAGAACCATTACAGAGGCTATAGATAGAAACATTGAGGCTACCGAGATAGGTAGTTGATCAGCACTTATTAAAAAAGATAAATTGTAAGCGCCGCTGAGAATACCAACCAGTGCAAATGTTATCCAGGCAGTTTTACTCCATGTTGCATACCTTTTTCTACTTACCCATACCGTCCGGACTGACAAGGGCAGAACCATTAGAGCCGTTAGCATCAGCCATGATGAGGAGAAATAGTTGAGCAAATAATCTGCAAGAAGTAAATAAATACTAGAAATAAATGCCGACCATAAACCAATTTGAATGTTTTGACTCGGGTTGCTTACAGACAATTTTGATCTGACCTTATTTTAATCATACTAAAAAGCTTACACCGAACAATCTTCAGCTTCAACTTAACGAGTGGGGCTGCGTAGCGTTCATCTCAAGTGTCTAATACCTACATACTGTTTTGATGACTTGTCAGTTATCCACGGGTCCAAAACCAACTGGGTCCAAGCTTCCGACAAATTGCCTCAGGGATATCTATGGCCGCAAAGACAGCTTTAAGATTAAAAGGAATATTTATTGGCTCGAAATATTGCCTTTTTCTTTTGATCAATAAACCAAGCCATTGAAACCAAATGCTACAGAAGTCTTCTTGATTATTAAATTACAAAACATTGGCCGAAAGAACAGTCAATCATCGTTAGTATCGAAAATATCCTCAAATTTCATGAGCACTTCAAGTCGTTATCTTTCGCTTTTAGGAAAAGCTTTGGCCCTGAAGTTAATGATGATTGCGATGATTCCATTTTCTTCATTGGCGAAGACATATGAAATGCAAATTACAAGCAAATCAAATAGTGTTTATACACTAATAGTAACCGGTCAGAACCTACCTGCTCTATCCTCAACGAGAATCTGGGCAATCGGCGATTATCCCCAAGATGAAATTGTGAGTTATCACAATCATCAGGCATCACGCGATCAAGCAAGCATTGCCGGTGCGGCTATTGAGTGGACCAATCAATGGGTTCAAACCAAATGCAACACACCAAGTCCGATAGGAAACACGCAATGCAAACTAGCAGCAGTATTTGATGTTGATGATACGATTTTAAGCTCATACAATAGTGATAAGATTTCACCAACTTCTTTTACCCATGACAGCGTAACTTTAGATAGAGCTGTTGAGTCCTGCAGTACACCAGTTATTGAACCCGTCAGAAAAGCTTATAAGGCATTTCGATCTTGGGGTGTTGCCACTATTGTCATTACTGGTCGTTCTAAAAAACAGAAAAAAGTAACTATGGATTGCCTCGAAAGCTTTGGAATGGGTGAGTGGGATGAGGCTCATTTCAAGCCACAAGCATACATAGGGACAGCATCAGCATGGAAACATCAAATTCGCCAACAGATAATCGAAAAGGGTTGGGATATTGGACCAAGCATTGGTGATCAGCTCAGTGACATGTCTTACGGTTCTTTCTCACGTGGCTTTCTAATGCCAAATGTTAGATACTTTATCAAATAAATAACTCAGACCCGCCTACATCAACCATTTAAAATTTACTTAATTGGCGTCGGTGACGACGATATCTAGGGGTTCGCTTACTTTCCTACGCAGGCGCAATGGTCCCGCGTACCTACTGCATCGGCAGGTGATCAAGCATTGGATATCCCAGTGCTGATGGCAGTGCTGATGGCAGTGCTGATGGGCTTCTCCGCCTTGCTGCAAAAAAGTCTGGACATGAACCGGCGGCAACTGTCACAGCAATGGCTCTCTTCCAATCGCTCGGAGCACAGGAGATTCGAAGTCGGTTCAAGTTGGGCGGCGATCAGGCAACAGCAACATTTCTCCGGAAGACGGAAACATTGCGCGACTCGACGAGCGGCTCAAGATTTACTGATTTCAAAATGGCGCGCTCTGCCTTGACGCTCAAAACCGCATACACCTCTTGCCCTGATGGCCTCTCATAACTGAGGACATCGAAGGCTGATGGATCTAATGCAACCGTCACTTGGGAGCCATCACGCAGAAGATATTGAGCCACTGATCAGACAAAGCAAAAGCCGTTATCTCGTTCAAATCAGCCCAAAGCAATAGATGTCAGAAAATCCATTCATCCGC
>QCUZ01000042.1:0-13361 GCA_003210555.1 Synechococcus sp. AG-683-A03
TTCTATGACTATGTCGGCAACAGCCCTGCCAAAGGCGGTCTGTTCCGTGTTGGTCCGATGGTTAATGGTGATGGTCTTGCGACCGGCTGGATTGGCCACCCTGTTTTCACTGACAAAGAAGGTCGTGAACTTCAAGTGCGTCGTCTGCCCAACTTCTTTGAGAACTTCCCTGTTGTTCTTGAAGACAATGACGGCATCGTTCGCGCCGACATTCCGTTCCGTCGTGCTGAAGCCAAGTATTCCTTCGAACAGAGAGGAGTCACAGCAACCGTTTATGGCGGCTCTCTCGATGGCAAGGTCTTCACCGACCCTGCTGATGTGAAGCGCCTGGCCCGTAAAGCCCAACTGGGCGAAGGTTTCGAATTTGATCGCGAAACCTACAACTCGGACGGAACATTCCGTAGTTCACCTCGCGGCTGGTTCACCTTCGGCCACGCCACCTTCGCTCTGCTCTTCTTCTTCGGTCACATCTGGCACGGTGCTCGCACCCTCTACAGGGACGTGTTCGCAGGAATCGATCCAGATCTTGGCGAACAGGTTGAATTCGGCCTCTTCCAAAAACTCGGCGACAAATCCACTCGTCGTCTACCCGAGGGATATGTTCCTCCCACGGGATCCACACCCCTCAGCTGATCGCTCTCTAGGAGACTCTCGATGGAAAGCTTCGCTTACATCCTCATCCTCGGCCTGGCGATTGCCACCTTGTTCTTCGCAATCGCATTTCGCGATCCACCGAAGATCGGTAAGTAGTCCATCCAGCAGATCTAACCCCGCCCAAAAGCGGGGTTTTTTTATTGCTCAAATCAGATTCTCAGTTCACGAACACTTTTCAAGGCGCCACATGTTCTATACAATGTGAAGAATTCAAATTGGATTGATTAGGGCGTGCAGTGCCCCTCCTGCCAAAACACCGATAGCCGGGTTCTCGAATCGAGAGCAGCCGAGGGTGGAAGAAGTGTGCGCCGGCGTCGTGAATGCCTGAATTGTGAATTTCGATTCACGACTTATGAGCGGGTTGAGATGGTTCCCATCACCGTGATCAAACGCAATGGTCACCGTGAAATTTTTAATCGCAGCAAACTTCTGCACGGCCTGAGTCGAGCCTGCGAAAAAACCGAGTTAACCCCCAGCAAACTTGAAGCGATTGTTGACGAGATTGAACTCAGTCTCCAACAAAGCAATAGCCGTGAGATCACCAGTTCAGAGATTGGTGAACTTGTGCTTGGTCATCTCAAGGAGCTCAGCGAAGTTGCTTATGTGCGTTTTGCCTCGGTGTATCGACACTTCCGAAGCGTCAGTGATTTCGTCTCCACGCTTGAAGGGATGAACGCAGACAAAGCCGAGCTCGCCGCACTCGTCTAAAAAGCAAGGCTGTTCTGTAAAATTAAAAAATACTGACCCTTTGTCGGCGGGCACTGGGTCAATTTTTATCGCACTGTCCTCGGGCAGACCGCCAACCATCCATGACTGTTACCCCAACCGATCCGGGTCAGGATCTTGCTGTGGAGACCACCACTGCCGTCGACGAGAGCACAGCCGTCGAAGCCACAGCAGACCAAGCCGATTTTGGAACGGACGAAGATCTCAGTATTCCGGAAGATATTCCTACTGCGGATGACCCCAACAGTCGTCCCAACCTTAAGGATTTGGATGGGGCCGGCTTCACGATTGATGATTTCGCCTCACTGCTTAGCAAGTACGACTACAACTTCAAGCCAGGCGACATTGTCAATGGCACGGTGTTTGCGCTGGAAACGAAGGGGGCGATGATCGATATCGGCGCCAAAACAGCCGCTTTCATGCCACTTCAAGAGGTCTCCATCAACAGAGTGGAAGGTCTCAGCGACGTGTTGCAACCCGGTGAAATTCGGGAATTCTTCATCATGAGTGAAGAGAACGAAGACGGGCAACTTTCTCTCTCCGTTCGCCGCATCGAGTACCAGCGCGCCTGGGAACGGGTGCGGCAACTGCAAAAAGAAGACGCCACCATCTACTCAGAAGTGTTCGCCACCAACCGAGGTGGTGCTCTCGTTCGGGTGGAAGGCCTTCGCGGCTTCATCCCTGGCTCCCACATCAGTACGCGCAAACCAAAAGAAGAGCTGGTTGCAGACTTCTTGCCTCTCAAATTCCTTGAAGTCGACGAAGAGCGCAATCGTCTGGTTCTCAGTCATCGCCGCGCCCTCGTAGAGCGCAAGATGAATCGCCTTGAGGTCGGCGAAGTGGTGATCGGTACCGTTCGTGGCATCAAGCCCTACGGCGCCTTTATCGACATCGGTGGTGTGAGCGGTTTGCTTCACATTTCCGAAATCAGTCACGAGCACATCGAAACACCGCATTCCGTGCTGAACGTGAATGATCAAATGAAGGTGATGATCATCGACCTCGATGCCGAGCGCGGTCGGATTTCTCTGTCTACCAAGGCTCTGGAGCCAGAACCCGGTGACATGCTCACCGATCCTCAAAAGGTCTTTGACAAGGCAGAGGAAATGGCAGCTCGCTACAAGCAGATGCTTCTTGAGCAAGCTGAAGAAGGAGAAGAGCCCTTGAGCTCGATGATGGTCTGAGCTGCATGAGCCCATGGCTCATTTATCTCTTAGAGGCCATTCACTTGGCTTGATCCACGGGGTGTTGTTCGACAAGGACGGCACCCTTTCCCATAGCGAACCCCATCTCATTCAGCTGGCCGACGCCAGGACTGAGGAAATCATTCGCGTCTTTGCCTCCCGAGGTGCATCGAGCGACGTGCAAGCTGAACTCCAGGACTTGCTCAAGCGCGCGATGGGCCGATGCGACTCCGGCTTAATTCCCGATGGGACGTTGGCCGTCGCCTCGCGTCAACACAATCTGTTGAGCATCGCCACCATTTTCTGTCTGTTTGATCTCAGCTGGCCTCAAGCACTCGTGCTCGCCGAAGAGATTTTTGACACTGTGGATCGCCTCCACAAGCAAAGCTCAACGAAAGCGAGCTCCAGAACCCCTCTGCCTTATTCAAAGGAGTTGCTCAACGAGCTGCATAGCGCCGGTGTGGTCTGTGCCGTGATCAGCAATGACACCCACCATGGAATCGAGCAGTTTCTACATGACCATGGCTTGAGCCAGTTCATCACAGGAATCTGGAGCGCTGATGACACCCCTTGCAAACCCAACCCAGGAGCCGTGCATGGGTTGTGCAAAAAGCTGCATTTGAATCCATCGGATTGCGCACTGATCGGCGATGCCGACTCAGATCTGTTGATGGCATGCCGCGCAGGCATTGGCTTTGCGCTTGGGTACGTGGCGGGATGGCATCGAACCCCTGACCTGACATCCCATCAATATTTGATCCATCACTGGCAAGAGCTAAGGGTTGAACAAGCTCAGTAAGGGCAACCCGTAAAATCTCACCACGCTTTAACCCCTTATGAGTCGATACGTTTTCACTTCCGAATCCGTGACGGAAGGTCATCCCGACAAAATCTGCGATCAAGTCAGTGATGCCGTACTGGACGCTCTACTAGCCCAAGACAGCACGAGCCGGGTGGCCTGCGAAACGGTTGTGAATACCGGTCTTTGCATGATTACAGGCGAAGTCACCTCAAAAGCCCAGGTCGATTTCATCCATCTCGTACGTGATGTGATTCGGGATATCGGCTACAGCGGAGCGCGTGCCGGTGGCTTTGACGCCACGAGTTGTGCCGTACTCGTCGCCCTTGATCAGCAATCACCTGATATCGCCCAAGGCGTCAATGAAGCCGATGATCATGCAGGCGATCCTCTCGACAAGGTCGGCGCCGGTGATCAGGGAATCATGTTTGGCTACGCCTGCAATGAAACGCCCGAGCTGATGCCTTTGCCCATCAGCCTTGCCCACAGGCTTGCTAGGCGCCTGGCCGAAGTCCGCCATAACGGAACACTCGATTACCTGCTCCCTGATGGCAAAACACAGGTGAGCGTTGTCTATGAAAACGACAAGCCAGTTGAGATCGACACCATCCTGATCTCAACCCAACACACCGCCGAGGTGATGGGATTAACCGACGAGCAGGAGGTGCGCAATCGCATCAGCGAAGACCTCTGGACGCACGTTGTGCTGCCAGCGACAGCAGATCTCCCTCTGAAGCCCGATCGCGCCAACTGCCGTTATCTGGTCAACCCCACAGGCAAATTCGTGGTCGGTGGTCCTCAGGGTGATGCCGGTCTCACGGGTCGAAAAATCATCGTCGACACCTATGGCGGCTATGCGCGCCACGGTGGTGGTGCCTTCTCAGGCAAAGACCCCACCAAGGTGGACCGCTCCGCTGCCTACGCCGCGCGATACGTGGCGAAAGCACTCGTGGCTGCAGGTCTTGCGAATCGCGTAGAAGTTCAACTGAGCTACGCCATCGGAGTCGCCAAACCGGTGTCGATTCTTGTGGAGTCTTTCGGCTCAGGCAAGGTTTCCAATGCGGAGCTCACAGACCTCGTGCAGGAGCACTTTGACCTGCGTCCTGGCGCGATCATCGAGCAGTTCAAGCTGCGGGAAATGCCTTCCCTCAACGGTGGTCGCTTCTACCGAGATACGGCTGCCTATGGGCACTTTGGCCGCCCAGATCTGAACTTGCCTTGGGAAAACGTCAGTGACAAAGCGGCATCCCTGAAACAAGCGGAAGCAAACCGCATTCAATCCGGAAGCAGCCTCTAGGCCCAAGACCATGAGCCAAGATCCGCTGGTGCTCGGCATTGACCTAGGCACCAGCGGTGTGCGCATTGCTGTCATCGACAGCAGCTGTGCCCTGCTCCAGAGCGAAAGTGCGCCATACAAAATCGGTTTAATCAACCCTTTTGACTGGCGCGACCGATGTTGCACATTGATCGGGCGCCTCAATCCCGACTACCGACATCGGCTCAAAGCCATTGCCGTGGATGGCACCTCGGGAACATTGCTGGCATGCGATCAACAGGGCCTGCCCCTTGCGGAAGCGTTGCCCTATTCGTTCGCATATCCAAATTTCATTGATCAGCTCCAAACCTTGAGTCCACAGGGTGGACCAGCTTCAAGTGCCAGTGGAAGCCTTGCACGGGCGCTGCACCTCATCGACCAACACAGCGCTCCGCTCCTTCTTCGCCATCAAGCCGACTGGATCAGCGGATGGCTTCTTGAAAATTGGAGCCATGGAGAGGAAGGCAACAACCTTCGACTGGGATGGGATCTCAGCAAAAGAGCTTGGCCAGATAGCTTCATCAGCCAACCCTGGAGGGATGCACTTCCCGAGATCTCTGCCAGTGGCTCAGTGCTAGGCCTTCTTTCGCCGCAACGCGCCAAAGATCTTGACCTGCCAGAGGATCTGCTAATTGTTGCCGGGACAACCGATTCCAACGCGGCCGTTCTCACGGCTGATGCTGATAACGACGAGGGCATCACAGTGCTGGGAAGCACCTTGGTGCTCAAGCGGTTCACAGATCAGCCCATCGCTCCAGGGCCAGGGACCTCCAGCCATCGCGTGGGAGGTCGTTGGTTATGCGGAGGAGCCTCCAATGCTGGTGCTGCAGTGCTGAAACAACTCTTCCCTGACATCGATCTCGCTGAACTGAGCCGTCAGATCGACCCTGATCAGGACAGCGGCTTACGGCTGCGGCCACTTCCAAGCTGCGGAGAGCGCTTCCCCGTTGACGACCCCCAGCTTGAACCCATCCTCACGCCCCGTCCTGTCAGCGATGCCCTCTACCTGCATGGCCTGTTGGAGGGTCTAACGGAAATCGAACACGCAGGATGGCAGCGCCTCACAAGCCTCGGTGCTGACCCTCCGATGAAGATTGTGACCCTGGGGGGCGGAGCGCGCAATCCGCAATGGCGTCGCCTCCGCGAGCGCCAACTCGGTGTTCCGATCCGCAGCTGCAACACACCTCCAGCCGCAGGGGTGGCTCGTCTAGCTCTACAGGCTGTAAAACCACCAGACAAGACGATTCATCTAGGGGAGAATTAAACAAGCATCACCGAGCCCTTGCCCAACCGACTTCGTGACGGCCTTGCCCTTGGCCTGTTCATCGTGCTCGCCGGATATGTGGGATTCAGCGGGTTTCGGCTCGCCATCCTTCTCTGGCAACGCTTCAGCTGAACCACACCCCCACTCTCACCTTCGCCCCTTTTCACCATGACCGCTGATCCGCTTACCCCCGCTGTTAGCGACCGCATTTGTCGTCACATGAATGATGACCATGGCGATGCAGTGCTTCGGTACGCCCTCCATTACGGCGGAATTAGTGCTGCCAGCATCGCCACCATGACGGCCGTTAACGCAGACGCCATGAGCCTTGAGGTGGACGGTAAACCCCTCAGGATCCCGTTTGATCACACCCTCACTGACAGTGAGGACGCCCACCGCACCATGGTGGCCATGCTGAGAGCCATGCCTTCTAACGAGAGCAAAGGGGAATCCTGAAGGCAGTCGTTCTGACGCTTTGCTAGTCGCACTTCACGATTGCCTGCAAGACCTTTTCGTTGTGCCTTCTTGCCCGATTTGCAAGAAGGTGATCCAAACCCATCAACAAGCTGAACAACCTTGCAGAGAGTGCACGCAAAAGCTTGGCCTCACGGAAAGGGGGCTGAGGGGCGTCACTCCCGTTCGCTTCAACGCGGCAGGTTGGTATCGGGGAGAGCTTCGCCGAGAGATCCTGCGGCTCAAACGTCATCAAGACGTCTCTGTGTTGAAGGCGATGACATTCGCACTAAAGCAAACCCTTCCGGCCAAGGCCCACTTGGTTCCGATACCAAGCTGGAAATCGGAGAGAAGAGCCAATCCGCTGCCGGCATTGATCTGCCAGAGCCTTGGACGCACCACAAGAACGCTTCTGAAACGCTGTCGCCCCACCGTGGGCCAACACCATCTCAGTCGCCATCAGAGACTTGTGAACATGAAATCTGCTTTCGCGATCCATCCGGATCAGCAATCCTGCTGTGGCTCGCCAACGCCCATCTGGATTGTCGATGACATCCTCACAAGTGGGGCCACAGCCAAAGAAGCACTGAGAACATTGCAGAACTCTGGGTTTGAGGTCAGGGGATTGATCTGTCTGGGCCGGACCCCCGTGATTTAAGATTCCGTTGTCGTGAAAGCGACGTGCCGGGATAGCTCAGTTGGTAGAGCAGGCGACTGAAAATCGCCGTGTCCCCAGTTCAAATCTGGGTCCTGGCATTGATTGAGTTTTGACCCGATAAGCCAAGCGGAGGCCAACCGCTGGCCAGGGATTGTGCCTGCAAAGCACCATCATCATGCTGAACAGCGGGCTGATTTCAGATTGTTTTGACCAAAGGCCCCTTCTTCACATCGAGTCGATCTCTGGACGTCGGCGCCCAGCGTGGATGGTGGCTACCTCCGTGATTTCCTCGATTACCAAATGCTTGCGCCAATCCTGCGAACCATTAAGCAACTCATCAAGCTCATCTGACGTCATTTTCCTATCAAGACCGCCAAGGGTGCCCTTGATGGCGCACTTGATGATGACCTCTTGCTCGTACGTCATAAAGCGAACATTGCAGAGTCCATCTTGCCGAAGCACTGGGTCGGGTTCATTTCTGACCAGTCAATCCACACCAGAGACATAGGCATGGAACAAACAATGGGCATCTCCGCAGGACCATGGAATCAAGGAGATCGGCCATGATCCCTCCAGCTCGTGGATTGCGCAAACACAAAAAGATGACAAACCCAACGAGGGAATACATCCACCGTTCATTCAATTAAAGAGAAATGAGTAGCAAACTCAACAAAGAACTTGTGTCAAGGTCACTCCAATTAGCAGCTCTAGCCGAGATGCCACCTGACGACAGGATTGCGCGCATCACCTGGGACAGAATCCAAGATGACTTAGAGCAAGCAGACAGCATGGTGTATGGAATGCAGTTCTGCATCGCGAACATCACTGGATTCATCAAAACATCCTTTAAAGAAAATGATCACACCGTTGCAGCCCTTCGATCATGCAATCAACTGATTGAATGCCTCGGATGGGACAAAGAAGAAGTCTTAAAAACAGAACAGACCAGCAAAATCTTTATTGATTACATCAAGGAAATTGTCTCACTGTATAACGATACAAAACAGAACCACTGTGAGAATGCGCAGTGTATTCTTGCCTTGAATATGAATTCAATGCTTTTACAAGATCTCGACTATGTCATCAAGAAAAGTCCACAACGACAAAGCAGGCTATCGCCTGCACTTGAAACTGCAGCACGACTGAGGGCAGAAATGATTCAAGTCTTTGGCTGGACCAGCTCAGAGCCGTAAGGAGAAAGCAATAGTCTCCAAAATCCGACGAGCAACACGATGGATCCGGCCAACTGCTTTTCTCTTGCTAACCACTCGCGCTCACAAATGAAGCAGCCCCCAATACGCACTGACTGTTCCAACTGATCACTACTACATTCGCTCATATCCTTGGAAGACTGCCCATAAAACCAATGTAATCCCACAAGGGGCGAGGTAAGATCAGTTGTAGAAATCATCAGGAAAGCCGTAATTCAGTCCCATGGGTTTTCTTATTTCTAGCCACTCCGGTCATCTCTGTGTTGACGGAAAGAGAGTGTTAAAGCCACTTACTGAAGGCCTCTTCCCATCGGATCAATTTTGCGATGGAGATCTATCCATTCCATCAACAGATCGCAACATCCTCACAGTCTCTCAGTGCTTCCTAGATCTCTACATAAATCCGATGGGCATGCTTCAAGAGAAGAGATCGAAAGGCAAAAAGTGGTTGCACTCTACCTCTGAAATTGAAATGAAATTTGGCAAATCAAGTCCAGCAAAAGAACAAGAGAGTCCACTAAAATCACCTAACCCAACATCAGATAATCAAACAAGAGGCTGGCACTTATTTACCATATACACCCTACATCGCTTCTTTTGGAAAGATTTTGACTGCATCAGAGGTTCACGAAAACTAGAAGAAACAGACGACTATCACTGGTGGATGGAAAACAGCAATGGAGACGTGATCGACCTAACGGAAGAGCAGTACAGGATCACAAAAATACCTACTCTACGAAAAAGTGGTAAAAAACTATTACCACTGGGGCATCGATATTCCGCGACATCTAAAGCCATGGCGCACAGAATGACTGAGTTCTTATCTTCTAATCATTACGACGCAAGCATGATTGATCAGTACGCCAATGCTTACATGAAGCGCTGAAAATACTGTAAAGACAATGATTTACTAAGCGAACTGAGATCAACAAATGGCTCAAACCCTTTCAACTCTCTTCCCACCCATTACCTTCCAAAAGGGAAAAAATTATTTGTGAAGTTCCGATAGATTAGCAAAATAATAAGAAATCACGCAAAACGTCCTCACCAAAGCAAGGCATCACTCAAACGCATTGAAATGCTCTTAATGCCATGTTTAAAGGGGAACAGAAAACAATTCGACAATCCTGAAAACACGAGTGAGGGAAGGAGTTCTGCTGTCTACGCAGCCTTAAGAACTGGGTTGGGGCGACCGAACAACCTGTACTGCGGATGATGAGACGTAAGCTAAGGAGGAAGCAACCACGCTTTTGAGGCGTTTAAGGCATCACTGCTCAACAAGTTTGAATGATTGAAGGGGCAAATTGTCGCAATGCTCCCAGTTCAAGCTTGGGCCATGAATTTGCATCCAACAGCTAATGATTCGCGTACCGATCGATGACGATCGCACCTTCAACAACCCTGACGGATTTGCGATGGTATTTGACCGAACTTGGAAGCAATCAGCAAAGACAGAACATTTTGCTGATCTTTCCATCGATCAACGCATCGAGGTCGTAATCGAATCGATGAACGACCATCCATTCCTGCAGGAAGAACCGGAACAGGCACGTCAAATCGCCATCTTCAGAGTTCGTTTGCTTAATCTGGATCAATCGAACCACTCAAGCTGAGAGAAGTTCATCGCTCTCATCAAAGCCTTGTTCCAAGGTGTCTGTGAGTGGTTCTTGTGAGTCATTCACATAGACGGTTTGCTCCAAATCAAACTCCACCCCAGAATCGTCGGAGTCCACCTGGCCATCGACCACCATTTCAAGCTGAGGTGCAGCGACTGGGATCTCCACATCAGCTCGCTCATCTAGCAAGCCGCGGAGTTGCACAAGGCGGTCGCTGCTATCAGCGAGCAATAAGAAACTATCAGAATCATCAGCTTGTGCAGGCTCAACAGACGCCAGACGTTCCGAGAGAACGTTGTGACGTTCTTCGAGCGCAAGCAATCTGAGTGTCAAAGATTCAGCAATCTCACTAACCATGTGCAATTGGCCGCTCAACTGCTGAATCATGTCTTGACTAGGATTGGCCATTGGAAAAAGCTCCATGCTCTTCAGAGACTGATGATATCGATCAAGATGAAATTGTCCACAGACGACCCAAGAATTGGTTCAGGCAGAGGTATTTGAAGGTCACAAAAGATGCAAAGATGCGACATGACATAAACGACAAGTACAAGGAAACAAGCCTTAACAACGCGTCTTCAACCTGAAATCCGTTGCCGGCAAAGAGAATGAACCTCTCTGTAGGCGGGATAAGGGGCGCGGAAGCCAGCCAGGAGTGATAAACATTGTGCAACGTATCAAGCCTCTCCAGATTCAAACATTGAAGAACAATCCCAATATTATCTATAGGTCGAATGACTGCGACGAATCCTCGCAATCCAGGTAAAACAGAAAAATGATCAAAGAAAAGGAGCAAAGCAAGCTTTTAACAATCCAGAAATCAAAGCTTCACAAATCAATTGTTAAATCCAAAGAGTGAACGAACCAATTGCTGATCAAGTCCATGAAATCAGCAAACGAAACACAACGAACAAATCAATAGCGATAAAGCACTAAAATCAGTGACAACAAGAGGCAGATAAGCAAGGTCCAGAAAAATCACCTACCACCAGAACAAAAGAAACAAAAAGAGGTATCAATCGCTAGCTGGTTGATGCAAACAAAGAGCTAAGAGAGGACTGTCTTAGAACTACCACGAATTAGAACTAAATTCGCAGGGAAATCAAAAACGATCAGACAAACAAAATAGGTTGCAGCGACCGAGAAAAGTGGAGGCAAGGATTTATAAAGAATGATGATGAAATACGGAATGAGCGATGTAGGAACGATGAAGGCGGAGAGGATAAAGCATAGTACTGAAAGTCGCGAGGGAGGGAAGATCTACAAATGCAGAACACAACCAAGCAGACACTGTCAAACCTCCTAAAGAATAGCTCTGAGGAGAAAGAGGTTCACTTCAACATCGGGGACGAAGTACTAAGGCTCAACTTGAAGCCTGACGACATCACTCTATGGAGAGACACACTCCAAAATATTTCCAACCCGGGAAACATTCTACTAGCTTGCGAAAGCGACCAAGTAGATATCTCGACGACAAAGCTAACATGGATCGTAGGTGCAGCAATTCGTTCTACGAAAATCGAAAAAACAAGCGAAATAGTAGACTTACTGAAATCGCTTGAGATACCAAACGATATTGCTGAGGCAGCCTGCAAATATTGCCCAGGACTTGGGTCAGAAATAACGTGGGCTTTCTACCTAGAACGCCATGGTTGGCTGACAGCATCACCAATTATTGACATCAAACAATTAGCAAATTCGTAAGAAGATGGACAATACACCATCTCCAGAATTCAAGGAATTGGTAAGGCAAGCTGAGCTATTTGGCTTGGACAAAAATACTCAGTTACAAGAAGCTCATCGAAAGATACTTGCTACAGCCAACAGAGACAAAAGGCTATTGAATACAAAAGAAATCAACACCCTCTGCGAGAAGTCGCATTGCGATCCTGAAAAACTTGAAGAGTTACAAAAAAGATTGCCACAACTGATCAATAAGGCAAAAGAAGCTCTTATAAGAAAAATACCAGATATTACAAAGCCAGGTGGATCACTCTATCCAAAAGAAAGAGCAGAGGCATGCTGGAGAGATTGCTTTCATCTAGCAAGAATATGCATCTACGGAACAGCTGCAGGAAACACAAACATTACTGACAAGCAGGGACTGCAAGCAGTTCAAGAATTGTACAAAATACTAAAAGTACCAATCGATGCATTAACACTTTGTCTGAAGGAGCTACAAGAAAACTGCAAAGAAATATATTCAGATTGCAATGAAGACGCGGATCTAAAACTTCTGGACGGATGTTTCAACCATCTAGTCGAAAAGATGGAGTCAATAAAATAAAAGGTCTTTTGAAATAGACCCAATCACACGGATAATGAGACACGAGGATCGTCGTGGGGTGTAACACGGCTCCAGACGGAAGCAGTTAAGACTAAAATTTTTGTTGCGGAAAAAGAAAACACAGCAAAAAACTGGGGAATAGACGTAGAGTTGTTGCAAATTCAGAATTCAATCTGTAAAGCTATGGTTGCCATCAAGCCAAAACGTGATTTCACAAATAATGCACGCACTTCATTTACAACTACGAACAAGAAAACAAAAGAAGCAGCTGCACTAACAGTAGAACAATTTAAAGAGAGCCAATGCAAATCTATGGGCATTGGCATTGGTCCAAGACATCACGGCGAATGTCCATTTGGTGTAACAGCAGAAGAATATGCAGCCACTGGAAATAGTGCTTTAGAAGCAGCTATAAGCAGTGCCTACAAACAGGTCATGGGCAATGCAAATCCAACTGATAGTCAACGCTGTAAAGAACTAGAATCTCAGCTTAGAGACGGAAGAATTACAACCAGAGATTTCGTAGCGGGGCTAGCCAAATCAGAATTCTACAAACAAAACTACTACCACAAAGTATCACCCATAAGAGGTGTAGAGCATAATTTCAAACATTTACTTGGTCGACCACCAATCAATCAAAGTGAAATTGGTGCTTCCATCAGTTTAATTTCAGACCAAGGATACAATGCCTTCATTCATAAAATCACCTCATCTGGTGAATATCTGGAAGTGTTTGGTACAGACACAGTCCCCTACGATAGAGCATGGACATCTGAAGCAGGGTTTTTCTGCTCTACATTTGTCAATATGTGCTCAGTGAGCACAGGCAACGCAAGTTCAGACAAAGTCGTAGGCGGAAGAAGCCAACTCGTGATGTCATTAGCCAATGCAAGAAATCTAAGTACCTCCACAGGTAATTACGATGTCTCAGGATTTAGTTATTCAAAAGCAGTAAGGGACCCATCCTCTGGAGCATTCCAAAGAATGTTTACACCACAAACAACAAAAAGGTGAAGTATAAACCAGAGCAAGCCTAAGAAGACACCTATTCAACTCTATCTAGGCTTTCAAAGCTAATATTGATTTATGGTTTTCAGGGAAATTGCATTCCACCCTGAAAGCCATTTTTATTTGACTATTGTACAAAATGATAATAATTGACCTAGCAAAGTTGACCTAGATACTTTAAGATTT